>CAZLBB010000051.1:0-34033 GCA_964557415.1 uncultured Rhodospirillaceae bacterium | reverse complement strand
CGAGCGGCGGCGGCTCGATCTCGGCCGCGTGGCCCGCGATCGCGGCCAGCAGCGCAACCGCGGCGGCGCCGTATCGGGCGAGGATCGCCATGGCCGCGATGCTCGCACCGCGCCGGCGCGGCCGCAACCGGCGGGCGCGGGTGCGGTGCGGCCGCCAGCGCGACTTGTATCGATACAATGCGGCGCTTTGCCAAGCGGCCAGGTCGTGCCAGGGTGACTCCCGACTTTGCCCTCGATGGCGGGAAGGGACGCCGGGAAGCGATGCCGTCCTATCCGTTCGCGACCGTGGACGTGTTCACCGACCGCCGCTTCGGCGGCAATCCGCTCGCGGTGTTTCCCGACGCGCGCGGCCTCGGCGACGCCGACATGCAGTCGCTCGCGGCCGAGTTCAACCTGAGCGAGACGACCTTCGTGCTGCCGCCGGCGGATCCCGGGCACAGCGCGCGCGTGCGCATCTTCAACCGCACGGCCGAGATGCCGTTCGCCGGCCACCCGATGGTGGGCACGGGCTACGTGCTGGCGCGGCAGGGCAGGGACAAGGACGGCGTCCTGCTGTTCGAGGTGCCGGCCGGCATCGTGCGGGTGGAGATCGCGCGCGACGCCTCCGGCGCCGTGACCGGCGGCGTGATCACCGCGCCGCAGCCGCTCTCGACCGGGCTCGAATTCCCGGCCGAGACGATCGCCGCCTGCGCCGGCCTGGCGCCCGCGGATATCCGCGTCGACGCGCACCGGCCGTTGGTCGCCTCGATGGGCAATCCCTTCGTCCTGGCCGAGGTCGCCGACGCGGCGCTGGCGCGCGCCTTGCCCGACGTGCAGGCGTTCCGCGACGCCGCGCGCGCCCGGCCGCAACTCAACGGCCGGCTGTCGCTGCTCCTCTACGTGCGCGCGCCCGGGCGCCTGCGCGCGCGCATGTTCGCGCCGCTCGCCGGCACCTTCGAGGACCCGGCGACCGGCAGCGCCAACACGCCGCTGGCCGGCCTGCTGCTGTCGCTGACCAAGGATGAGCGGCGCGACTTCGAGATCGTCCAGGGCGTGGAGATGGGGCGCCCGAGCCTGCTGCGCGCGACGGCCTTCCGCGCGCCCGACGGTATCCGCGCCACGATCGGCGGCAGCTGCGTGCCGGTGTTGAGCGGCGAGGCGACGCTGTAGCGGGCCTACGCCTTCGGCGGCGGCGGGAACGGCGTCGGATCGGCGAAGCGGCGCAGCACGTTGGTCGTCAGCCGGGCGATGTTGTTGTCGAAGTTGCGGTGGCCGAGCGCGCCGGCATAGGCGATCGAGCCGGTCGAGAACACGGCGCCGCCGTTCGGCGTCTCGAAGAACACCATGTCGGCGTGCACCTGGCGGTTCAGCACCGCGTTCGACGCGCCGTGCGGGATGCGCACCTCCTCGGGCACCAGCTCGTAGGTGTTGGAGTGGTTCTCCGAGCGCGCGACGACCAGCGCGTGCGGCGGCGTGCCGATGGCGGGATCGGCCGAGTCGATCTCGAGCCCCGCGGCGCCGCCCTGCAGCGCGCCGAAGTCGCCGAGGATCTCGTCCGTCACGCCGTCGAAGATGAAGCGCGCGCGCGGGTCCTCGCTCGCGGGCAGGCGGCGGTAGTAGCTGCAATGGTCGAAGCCCTGGCTGATGAAGCCGACCCCGGCCAGCCGGTTGGGCGCGCGGCCCTGCCGCCGCCACAGGCCGCCGTACTCGCCGGTGAAGCTGTGGTAGTACTCGCCGGGCTCCGCGTCCCAGGCGCGCACGCCGCCCTCGGCGCGCCTGACCTCGATGACGCCGGGCTTGGTCGGGTGCCAGGCGATGCGCCAGTAGAAGCCGTTGCCGCCCATGTACATCAGCCGCCCGCCCTGGCGCAGATAGGCGTCGAGCGCGTCGAGCATCTCGAGCGAGTCGTATTCGGGGTGGCTGCCGGTGACGACGACGCTGTACGGGCGCAGCGCGTCCAATCCCTGCTCGTGCAGGTCCTCGTCGGTCAAGACGTCGAAGCCGAGCCCGGCCCATTCCAGCCACTCGATCAGGAACATGTCGCAGCCGAAGTTCCACAGGCGGCCGTTGGGGCGCAGGTTGTTGGCGGGGCGAAGGCGCGAGGCGTAGCACACGCCGCTGCCGTCGGCGTGCCGGTCGTAGGTCGACAGGCCCAGCTCCGGGTGCTCCAGGAACAGCATGTCGACCGCGTCCATGAACAGCATGCGGCCGTGATAGAGCTCGGTCGCGAGCGAGCCGAAGCGGCCGCGGTTGTTGAGGTAGACGGTGTAGGTCGCGGTCGAGGCGAGGTAGGCGACCTTGGACGTGGCGCGGCCCCTGGGCGGGCGCACGAAGAACGGCACGAAGAACACCGCCTCGTTCGCGCTCAGCCGGGCGGCGTAGCAGCCGCTGCGCAGGTCGGCCGGCACCTGGAACGCGAAATCGACCTGCCAGCCGGCGTCGTGGAGGTCGTCGTCGTGGAAATGCACCGCGCCGTACTGGTCGGGGTCGTCGCGCCAGTTCATCACCGCGCCGGTCCAGTTGTGCCCGGTCACCGCGCGCGCCGGCAGGTTGACGGTCTCGCCGTTTAGCCGGTTGGGCGAGACGTCCCGGAGCCGCTCCGAACCGATGTCGCGCGCGAAGTCCCAGAGCGCGACCACGTCCGCCTCGAGCCCCGCCGGAACGGCGCTGCCGGCGAGATCGCCGATGCCGGCGCGGTCGAGCGCGCGGCTGGCGAGGCGCGGCCGGTCGATGCGGCCGTTGAAATGCCCGCCGACCTGCAGCCTGCCGTGGGCGGTCGGCCGGTCCGCGGTGCCGCGCTGCCAGGCGGCGAACAGGAACGGCAGCCCGGCGGCGTCCGGCCGCACGCCGCTCCTGGCCTCGACGCGCACGGGCGCCTCGCCGTCGAACGACTTCGTCGCCAGCGGCTCCTGGTGAAGCACGACCTGCCCGGTCGCCGCGTCGTAGCTCGCCGCCACCAGGTACCAGCGCCGCGCCGCCAGCTTCGCGCCGGTCGCGAAGCGCGCGACCTCGCGGCCGTTGCCGAGGCGGAGCTCCAGCACGCCCGACTCGTCCAGCATCAGGCCGAAGCCGCGCTTCTCGGACTCGGACCAGGCGCCGAGCAGCGCCTGGCGGCCGCCTCCGGGCGTGGTCGGCCAGACCATCGCCTGCAGCGTCAGGCTGGCGAGCCCGCCGACCAGCGGATGCGCCTCGACCACGCCGTAGGAGCCGATGTCGATCGTCTGCACGCGCGCCGGATAGGCGCGATTGGCCGACGTGGCGACCGGGTCGTAGCGGAACGGATTGGCCGCCGGCCCGCCTTCCGGGTTGATCAGCCGCACGATCTCGGCCTTGTAGGTCGCGGCGCCGCTGCAGCTGACCATGAAGCCGACCGTCTCGCCGGGGCGGACGGCGTTGCGGTCGCTGTAGGCAAGGATGCCGGTCATCGCGTTCCCCTCATTCCACCGGACATTCCTGCCCCGTCAGCTCCTTCCAGCGCAGCCGGAACACGTGCCATTCGGCCTCGGCCGAGCTCGCGAACACCGTGTTGGTCAGGACCGGCGGCGCCTTGGCGCCCGGCCGCATGCGCGCGAGCGTCCATTGCTCGTGCGGCCGGGTCATCACCAGGACGTGGAACTCCCGGTCCGACGGGCGGCGCATCACGTTGAGCACCGCCTGCAGGTCCGGGCTGTGCTCGCCGTAGGGCCGCGCCTTGAACTCGCGCGCCAGGTCTGTGCGGCTGGGATCGATCTGGAACATGGCGTCAACCCTTGACCGCGCCGGCGGCCAGCCCTTCGACGACGTATTTCTGCAGCAACAGCACGAGGACCACCGAGGGCAGCAAGGCCAGCAGGCAGATCGCCATCATCAGGTTGAAGAACACGTGCACGTCGCCCACCAGGCTCGCGATCACCACCGGCAGCGTCATGTACTCGGGCTTGGAGTTGAGGATCAGCGGGATCAGCAGCTCGTGCCAGGAGATGATGAACATGATGACGCCGCACGAGGACAGGCCCGGCGTCGACAACGGCAGGGTCACCTTGAGGAAGGCCTTGAACCGCGTGCAGCCGTCGATGCGCGCCGCGTCCTCCAGCTCCTGCGGGATGCTGTCGAAATAGGGCGCCAGGATCAGGATGGCATAGGGCAGCAGGAAGCCGGTCAGCGCGATGATCACGCCGGCCAGCGAGTTGAGCAGGCCCCAGCCGCGCATGGTGACGTAGAGCGGGATCATCAGGACGATGATGGGAACGAAACGGGCGACCACGTTCGCCTGCATCAGCCATGCGATCCACCGGTAGCGCATCCTGACGACCGTGTAGGCGGACATGGACCCGAGCGCGAGCGTCAGCGCCGTGACGCTGAGCGCGACGATGGTGCTGTTGGCGAAGGCGCGGAAGAAGTTCTTGATGTTGTCGGGCAGATAGGTGGTCTGCTCGAAGATGCGGCCCTTCTGCTCGCCCGCCGTCAGGATGACGATGTAGTTGTCGAGCGTGTACTCGTCGGGCAGGACCGCCCTGGTGTTGGCCTGCAGGGACTTCTCGGACTGCAGGCTGCCGATCGCGACGGCGAAGAGCGGCAGCAGCAGGAAGAAGATCACGACCAGGTTGGCGAGATGCAGCAGGATTCGCGCTGTCCGGGACGGCCGCAGCATCAGGCGATCCTCCGGTACACCAGCTTGACGTAGAGGATCGCCAGCGCGCCGACGATCATCGCCAGCACGTAGGCCGACGCGGAGCCGGCGCCGATGTTGAACGGCGGCGCGAACGACACCTTGTAGCTGTACCAGGCCGCGACCCAGGTGGCGTCGCCCGGCCCGCCCTGGGTGATCGCCAGGATCTCCTCGAACACCGCGAAGGCGAACGAGGTGCGCAGGATCAGGATGACCGCGATGATCGGCCGCAGCAGCGGCAGGGTGACGTGCCGGAAGCGGTGCCACGCGGTCGCGCCGTCGACCGCGGCGGCCTCGTACAGCTCGCGCGGGATGCCCTGCAGCGCGGCGTGGATCAAGAGGATGGCGAAGGGCAGCGTGCGCCAGATATAGGGCACGGTCACCGCATAGAGCGCCGTGCTGGGATTGCCCGCCCAGTTGATCGGCTCGCTGATGATGCCGGCGGTGAACAGGATGCGGTTCAGGAAGCCGAACTGGAAATTGTACATGAAGTTCCAGATCAGCCCGTTGGCGATCGGCGGGATGGCGTAGGGCAGCAGGATCAGCCAGCGCGTCACGCGCGACGTCCACAGGCTCGACTGGTTGATCAGTAGCGCGATGGCGACCGCCAGCACGACCTCGGCGGCCACCGTGACGAAGGTGAAGATCGCCGTGTTCTGCAGCGACAGCCAGAACAGCTCGTCCTCGAACAGGCGGGCGTAGTTCTGCCAGTCGTAGAACGGGAACACGCCCCGCCTGATCTCGGCGATGCCGACCTTGTGCACGGACAGGTAGCCCGCGTAGTAGATCGGGTAGGCGAGCACCAGCCCCATGACCGCCAGGGACGGCAGGTTCATGAGCAGCGCCATCGGTCCGGGGGCGATCTCCCCCCGGCCGAAGCGGCGCCCCCGGGCTCCCGGCGGCGCCGCGTCCGGTCGCGCGGCGGTCACGTGCGGAGCGTCAGCGGGCCGCGCGCTTCGCCGTGTCGATCCCCTTGATCAGGTTGTCGCAGCACTGGTCGGCCGTGATCTGGCCGGTCAGCGTCTTCTGCACCTCGATGTTCAGCTGGTCGGTCCACGGGAAGTGCCACGGCTCGTAGACCGACGGCACCGGCTCGCCGATGTAGGATGCCTTGCTCCAGATCTCGAGGATCTTCTTGGTGTCGCCCCAGGGCGACCAGCCCTTGGTGACGGCCTCGCTGTTCATCACCGTGTTGTAGCCGCTGCCCAGCATGGCGTCCCTGGCCAGGTTGGTGGCCTGGGTGAAGTTGCCGTCCTTGGTGCGGCCGCCGAGATACTGCAGCAGCTTCCACGCCCATTCCTTGTCGCGATGCGCGGAGTTGAGGAAGTAGACGTGGGTGACGCCGATCGTCTTCCCGTCGCCGGGGAAGCCGTGCACCCTGACCTTGCCGGCGATCGGCGACTGCGCCGGGTCGTTGCAGATGTTCAGGCCGTAGTGGTGGTTCGGTCCGCGATAGAGGTTCTTGCCCGCGCCGAACGCCTTGGCCGAGGTGGTGAACTGCACCTTGAGCGATTCCGGGTCGGCGATGTCCAGCCCCTTCTCGAAGGTGTTGGCCCACCATTTCAGCGTCTCGCGCGCGATCGAGCCCTGCCCGAGCTGGTGCTTGCCCTGCTTGTCGAAGAAGGTGCCGCCGCGGTTCCAGGTCAGGCTGTACCAGGTGCCCGGCAGCTGCTCGAGGCCGACGCCGGCGACCCACTGGATCGGGTAGCGCGCGATGCCGTCCTTCTTCGCCTTCAGGCACTGCTCGATCAGCTCGTCGTAGGTGCGGAACGGCTCGCTGAACTTGGCCTTCTCCAGCATGTCCGCGTAGTAGTTCCACACCCACACGGCCGAGAAGTAGGGCAGGCCCATGGTCTTGCCGCCGACCACGGCGACCTGCCTGGTGAAGGGCGTGAAGTCCTTGGTGTATTCGGCGACGCCCGGCAGGCCGTCCAGCGGCTCGACCAGGCCCTGCTTGATGAAGGCGGGGAAGGAGAAGGGCGAGGACTGCGAGACGTCGATCTTCTCGCCGGCCGCGAACATCGTCACCAGCTTGGTCGGGTGGTCGTTGAACGAGGAGATGGTCGACTCGACCTTGACTCCCCAGTCCTTCTCGAACTGCGCCGCGATCTTCGAGTAGATGTCGCCGTAGGTCCACACGACGAAGTTGAGCTTGTCGACCTTGCTCTTCGGCACCGCCGACCACGGCCCCTCCGCGGCATGGGCCGGCCCTTCAAGTCCCAGTCCCGACGCCGCGCCCAGCGCGGCCGCGCCGGCGGCGGACTTGAGGAAATTGCGGCGGCTGAACTCCCACTTGCGCGCGAAATCGGCAACCATGGCGATGTACTCCCCCTATTTGATGCGACGGCCAGCTTATCCCCGGCGCGGAAAGGTCGGGACAGCGGACTTCTGATCGCCGTCAGTCTGACAGCATAAGTCCGCGCAGCGCAATGGCCCCCGGATCCGATGCATCGCGAACGCGCACGGAGCGCCGTCGCGGGCCGGACCCGCCGCGGACCGGCGCGGCGAGCCAGATCGAAACGGCATGGCGGCATGCGAAATCCGCTTGCTGCGCGCGCCCATGGCGCCGGTCTATGGTCGGCGCCGACCACGGATCGGGGCAAGGGCATGACCGTCGGGGAGCTCATCGTCGCATCGCTCGTTGCGCATGGCGTGGACCGCGTCTTCTGCGTTCCGGGCGAAAGCTATCTCGGCCTCCTGGACGCGCTGCACGGCCGCGCCGGCATCGACACGGTCGTCTGCCGGCACGAAGCGGGCGCGGGCTTCATGGCGCTCGCCGATGCGCGGCTGACCGGCCGTCCGGGCGTCGCCTGCGTCAGCCGCGGGCCCGGCGCGTCGAACGCGGCCATCGCCGTCCACACGGCGCAGCAGGACGGCGTGCCGTTCGTCCTGATCGTCGGCCAGGTTCCCGTGCGCGACCTGCGCCGCGATTCGTTCCAGGAGATCGACTACGGCCGCATGTTCGGCTCGATCGCCAAATGGACGGCCGAGATCGCCGACCCGGAGCGGGCGGCGGAGACCATGCTGCGCGCCTTCCAGGCCGCGACCACCGGCAGGCCGGGCCCGGTCGTCATCGCCGCGCCGGAGGACGTCCTGACGGCTCCATGCACGGCCGAGCCCGTGCGGCCGCAGGCGCCCGTCGCCGCGGCGCCCGACCCGGCGTCGCTGGCCGCGCTCCGCGCCCTGCTCGGCGCGGCCGAGCGTCCGCTCGTCATCGCCGGCTCCGGCATCGCCGGCCCCGGCGAGCGCGAGAAGCTGCTCGCCTTCCTCGAGGCGTGGGCGCTGCCGGCGGTCGTGTCGTTCCGCCGCCAGGACCTGCTGCCGAACGCGCATCCGCTCTATGCCGGCGACATGGGCCTCGCCAATCCCGAGGCGCAGATGGCGGTGCTGCGCGACGCCGACGTCGTCCTCGTCCTCGGCGCGACCCTGTCGGACATCACCACGCAGGGCTACGCCTTTCCCCGGCTGGTGCGCCCCGTGCAGAGGCTCGTGCACGTGCATGCCGACCCGGGCGTGATCGGCACACATTTCGCCTGCGACCTCGCCATCGCCTGCGCGCCGGCGGCGCTGATCGACGCGATCGGCGCGCCGCCGCAGGGAAGCCCCGGCCGCGCGGCGTGGATCGAGCGCCTTGGCGCGGAGCGGCAGAGGGTCGCCGCGTTGCGCCGGGTCGAGGTGACCGACGGCGTCTCGTTCGAGCTGGTGGTCGACGCGGTCGGCCGCCATCTGGCGAAGGACGCGATCGTCACGGTCGACGCCGGCAGCTTCGGGGCGCCGGTCTATCGCGTCGTCCCGTTCACGCCGCCGCAGCGCCTGTTGGCGCCGATCTCCGGCGCCATGGGCTTCGGCGTGCCCGCCGCCGTTGCGGCCGCGCTGCGCGCGCCGGGTCGGACCGTCGTCTGCTTCGTCGGCGACGGCGGCTTCCTCATGACCGGCAGCGAGCTTTCCGTCGCCATCGAGCGCAGGCTGCCGATCAAGCTGTTCCTGGCCGAGAACCGCATGTACGGCTCGATCCGCATCCAGCAGGAGCGCGAATACCCGGGCCGCGTCAGCGGCACCAGCTTCACCAATCCCGACTTCGCGCTGATCGGCCGCGCCTACGGCGCCGCCGTCACCCGCATCCGCGGCGCCGCCGAGCTGGCGCAGATCCCGCAGGTCCTCGCCGCGCCCGGTCTGCAGTTCGTGCTGGTCGAGGCGAGCGTGCAGGCGATCCTGCCGGATGCCGCCCGCTAGCGCGCCTCGCCGGCGAAGCCCTGCTGCAACCGGGCGAGCCGGTCGAGCGCCGCTTCGGGCAGCGGACCCTTCTCGACGGCGGCGAGCGTCTGCGCGAACTGCTCCTCGGTCGCCATGCCGACCAGGATCGTGCCCATCGCCTTGTGGCCGATGGCGAAGCGGATGGCGGCCTCGCCGAGGCTCGCGGCGAAGCCTTCCGCCACCAGCGGCGCCAGGCGCCGGGCGCGCGCGAGATCGGCGTCGTAGTTCAAGGCCGAGCCGATCGGCGGCGGCGCCGGGCTCGCGACCGGGTGGCGTTCGGCCGTACCCGACAGCGCCCCGCCCGCCAGCACGCGGATGCCGACCACGCCGGTGCCGGCCTTCGCCGCGTGCTCGAACAGGCGGCCGTAATCCTGCGCCGGGTAGTTCGCCGGCAGCGGCTTCGCGGCCGAGGGGTTGAGCATGTTGTAGACGACCTGCGCGCTGCCGAAGGCGCCGGAGTCCACGACCTGGTGCAGCGCCGCCGTGTCGCCGACCGCGGTGATGCCGAGCACGCCGAGCTTGCCCTGCCGCCGCAGCCGGTCGAAGGCCGGCACCAGCTCGTCCAGCACCTGCCGCGCGCTCATGGCATCGCCGCCGCCGTCGACGGTGATGGCATTGTGGAAGTGGAAGATGTCGACGCGCTCGAGGCCCAGGCGCTTGAGGCTGCCGTCGAGCGACCGGCCCACCGCCTCGCCGATGCGGGCGAAATCCGCCGGCGGCAGGCGCACCTTGGTGCCGACGATCGCGGTCCCGGGCTTAAGCGCCTTCAGGATGCGGCCGAGATTCTCCTCGGACCTGCCGTTGCCGTACTGCACGGCGGTGTCGAAGTAGTTGACGCCCGCCGCGAGCGCGCGGGCGACCGTGCGCTCCTGGTCCCTGGGATCGCCGCGCACCATCAGCCCGCCGACCGAGCCGCAGCCGAAGCCGAGGATCGAGACCTTGAGGCCGGTGCGGCCGAAGCTGCGCAGTTCCATCGCTGTTCCTTGCCGTGGGTCAGCCGCTGATCCGCGGCGGCGGCCATTAGTCCACGGTTCGGTGCGCGGCCGCAATCGGCGCCGATCGCGCGGCGCCCGGCGGCGGGCCGCCGCCGGTTGACGACGATTACTGCATAGTATTAGATCGATTCCATCAAAGTATTAGGGCGACCATGAGCGACGCCGCGCTGGCCCGGATTGCCGAGGGGATCGCGCCCAGGAGGAGCGGCGGCGACGCCGACTCGCCGCGCTATCGCCGCATCATCGACGCGCTGGTGCGCGCGATCGAGCGCGGCACGCTCAAGGCCGGCGACCGGCTGCCGCCCGAGACGCGCATGGCGACGCTGTTCTCGGTCAGCCTCGGCACGGTGCAGAAGGCGCTGGCGCATCTCGCCGACTCCGGCTTCCTCGAGCGCACGCGCCGGCGCGGCACCTTCGTCGCCGGGCGCCGCGCCGAGGACGTGTTCGTGTTCCGCTTCAGGAATCCCGAGACCGGCGAGGTGCTGGTGCCGTTCACGCGCGTGCTGGCGGTCGCGGAGGCCGCGCCCGACGGCGCGTGGCGCCGCTTCCTCGACGCCAGGCGCTGCGTCCGCGTCGACCGCCTGGTCTGGGTCGAGGGCGACTCGCCCGCGTTCAGCCAGTTCCACATCGCCTGGGAGCACGGAAGGCATCTGATGGACGAGCCCGTCGAGGCGCTGCACGGCGTCTCGTTCCACCGCATCCTCGGCCGCAAGTTCAACCTGCCGACGCTGCGCACGACGCACCGGCTGCAGTGCCGCAAGCTGTCGCCCGCCGCCTGCCGCCACCTGCTGGTGCCCGAAGGGACCTTCGGGACGGTATGGGACGTGGTCGGGTTCTCCTACCAGCAGGCGACGACCTACCAGTCCGTGCAGATACCGGCGGGCCACCGTCCGATCGAGCTGGACGTGGTCAGCCCCGGATTGTCCGGGCAGGGAACCGGCGCGCGCCTGGCGCCGGAGGAAGGAGGCAGCGCCGAGAATTGACGATGCGCTGCCGTTCACGACAGGCAGACAGGGAGGAAACCAATGAGCAGGATCATCACGCGCCGCAGCGTCGTTCACGGCATGTCGGCGATCGGCGGCATCGCCGCGCTGGGGCCCCGCCGCGCCTGGGCCCAGGCGGCCAACAAGAGGATCGTGCTGTCGACCTGGGGCGGCGACTACGGCAAGCTGCTGACCAAGCACGTCACCGTGCCGGTGCTGCAGCCGAAGGGCTGGGAGGTGGTCAACGACGAGGCGGTCGTAGCCCAGCGCAAGACCAAGACGCTGGCCGAGCGGCGCCTGGCCAAGGGCACGTCCGACGTGCAGGCGCTGACCGCGACCGACATCGCCGAGCTGCGCGACGCCGGCGTGCTCGAGAAGCTCGATCTCGCCCGGCTCAGGAACGCCAGGAACATCATCAAGACCTTCAGCATCGCCGAGTCGCCCTACTTCTCGCCGCACATCTTCAGCGGCAAGGTCGTGCTCTACAACCCGAAGCTGATCAAGAAGGCGCCGACCGGCATCGCCGACCTGTGGGACCCGGCCAACGAGGGCAAGGTCGGCGTCGTCGACATCCAGCACGTCTACACGACCATGGCGGCGGCGCTGGTGGCGGGCGGCAAGACCGGCGACTTCGAGAAGGCGAAGAAGGCGCTGCTCGACCTCAAGAAGCTGAAGCCGCGCATCTACCCGTCGAACGAGGCGCTGGCCCAGGCGCTGCAGACGGAGGAGGTGGGGCTCTGCATCATGTGGAAGGCTCGCGCCGTGCAGTGGCAGAACGCCGGCGCCAACATCAGGACGGTGGCGCCCAAGGAGGGCCTCATCACCTATGTCTCGGGCTTCGCCATCCCCAAGAACGCGCCGAACCGGGACGGCTCCTATGCCTTCCTCGACGCCGCGCTCGAGGCCTCGGTGCAGGAGGGCTTCGCGGCCGACATGGGCTATAACCCGGTGGTCGGCAACGCGAAGGTCCCGGCCGAGCTGCGGGCGCGCATCGGCTTCACGCCCGAGGAGGAGAAGCTGTTCGTCAATCCCGACCTCGACTTCCTCGCCAGGAGCGCGAACGAGCTGAAGGACTTCTGGGACAAGCAGTTCAAGGCAGGCTGAATGTGAAGATCACCTTGCTCGGCACCGGCAACCCGGCGCCGTCGCTGAAGCGGATGGGGCCCGGCTACATGGTCGAGGTCGGCCAGGACGTCATCGTCCTCGACCACGGGCCGGGCAGCCATCACCGCCTGCTGCAGACGGGGAAGAAGGCGACCGACGTCACGCATGCCTTCTTCACCCATCTGCACTACGACCATTTCGTCGACTTCCCGCGCCTGGTGCTGACGCGCTGGGACCACGGCGCGGGCCACGTGCCGGAGCTGAAGGTCTACGGGCCGCCGCCGCTCGCGCGCCTGGTCGACCGGCTGGTCGGCCCGGACGGCGCGTTCGGGCCCGACATCGCCGCGCGCGTCACCTGGGACGCGAGCCTGCACGTCTTCCGCAACCGCGGCGGCAAGGAGCCGCGCCGGCCGCCGGCGCCGGCGGTGCGCGAGATCGCCAAGGGCGATACGGTCGAAACCGACCATTGGCGCGTCAGCGCGGTCGAGGTGCCGCACGCGCAGCCGTCGCTGACCTGCCTGGCGCTTCGGCTCGACACCGACAAGGGCTCGATGGTCTACACCGGCGACACCGGCCCCAGCAAGGCGCTGGAGAAGTTGGCCGAGGGCTGCGACGTGCTGATCCACATGTGCGCCTACATGAGCGGCACGGTCGACAACCAGGCCACGCAGCTCGGCACCAGCGGCCATCTCGAGGCCGCACGCACCGCTGCCGCCGCCGGCGCGCGCCGCCTGGTCGCCTCGCACATCTACGACCAGTTCGACCGGCCCGGCGTGCGCGAGAAGGTGATTGCCGAGATGGCGCGCGTCTACGACGGCGTCATCGTCTTCGGCGAGGACCTGATGGTGCTGACGCCCGAGCCGGAGAAGCCGGGCGTGTTCCGCTGAACCGCGGACGCTCGTCGGGCCGGCGGAGACGCGCCGCGATCCGGACTTGTGCGCACGATTGAACGGCGGGAACGCCGGCCGTTCGACCCTGGTGGGAACCTGCGGCACGGAACTTCGGTCCCTTGCGGCAGAGCGGCGACTGGTCCGATCCTGCAGGTCGCCATAGCCCGCACAGCAGGCCGAGAACCATGCCGCCCGATCTGCCGCCCACGCTCGCCCAGGCGCTCGCCTTCGCCGTCCTCATGGCGATGATGGCGCTGTTCGCCTGGGGCCGGCTGCGCTACGACCTGGTGGCCGCCGCCGGCCTGCTGGCGGCGGTGCTCGCCGGCATCGTGCCGTTCGACAGGGCCTTCTCCGGCTTTTCCGACGACATCGTCGTCATCGTGGCGAGCGCGCTGCTGGTCAGCGCCGCGGTGGCGCGCTCGGGCGTCATCGAGCGCCTGATCCGGCCGCTCAGCCCCTATCTGACGCGCGCCGACATCCAGGTCGCGGTGCTGACGGCGGTGGTCACGGCGCTGTCGGCGTTCGTCAAGAACATCGGCGCGCTGGCGATGATGATGCCGGTGGCCTTCCAGCTGGCGCGGCGCCACGGCACGCCGGTCTCGGCGCTGCTGATGCCGATGGCGTTCGGCTCGCTGCTCGGCGGCACGGTCACGCTGGTCGGCACCTCGCCCAACATAATCGTGGCGCGCGTGCGCGCGGAGTTGGGGCACGAGCCGTTCGGCATGTTCGACTTCGCCCCGGTCGGCGTGACGCTGGCCGCGCTCGGCGTGCTGTTCCTCTGCTTCGGCTACCGGCTGCTGCCGCGCGACCGGAAGGGCCAGGCCTCGATGGACTCCGCCTTCAACCTCGAGGGCTACACGACCGAGGCGATGGTCCCGGAAGGTTCCGAGATGATCGGCAAGACCGTCGGCGACCTCGAGAAGATGGCGGAGCACGAAGTCGATGTGCTGATGATCCTGCGCCCGCGCTCGCGGCGCTACAGCCCGTCGGACGGCACGACGCTGCGGGCCGGCGATGTGCTGCTGCTGGAGGGCGAGCCGGATGCGCTCGAGCGCATCGTGGCCGAGGCCAAGCTGAAGCTCGTCCGCGGCGAGAAGGAGCAGGAGGCCGATGCGCCGAAGGACGACATCGGCGTGATGGAAGCGGTGGTGACGGAAGCCTCGACGCTGGTCGACCGCACGCCGGCGCAGGTCCGCCTCCATGACCGCTTCCAGGTCGATCTGCTCGCCGTCGGCCGCCGCGGCGAGCGCATCACGCGCCAGATGCGCTCGGTCCGCCTCCGGCCGGGCGACGTGATCGTGCTGCGCGGCAACCTCAACACCATGCCCGAGACCCTGGGCGAGCTGCACTGCCTGCCGCTTGCGGCGCGCAACCTGCGCCTGGGCACGGAGCGCCACCGTCTGCTGCCGCTGCTGGTCCTGCTGGCGGCGATGGGCCTCACCAGCCTGCACCTTCTGCCCGTGAGCGTCGCCTTCTTCGGCGCGGCGGTCGTGATGCTGCTGATCCGCGCCTTGAGTCTGCGCGAGGCCTACGACGCGATCGACTGGCCGATCGTCGTGCTGCTGGCGGCCTTGATCCCGGTCAGCGACGCGCTGCGGTCGACGGGCGGCACCGAGCTCATCGCCGGCTGGCTGTCCGCGGCCGGCGCGGTGCTGCCGCCGCTCGGCCTGCTCGGCCTCGTGATGATCGCCGCCATGGCGGTGACGCCGTTCCTCAACAACGCCGCGACCGTCCTGGTGATGGGCCCGATCGCCGCCGGCTTGGCCGCGCGGCTGGGCCTGGCGCCGGACGCCTTCCTGATGGCGGTCGCGATCGGGGCGGCGTGCGATTTCCTGACGCCGATCGGGCACCAGTGCAACACGCTGGTCATGGGCCCCGGCGGCTACCGCTTCGGCGACTACTGGCGCCTCGGCCTGCCGCTGTCGGTCATGGTGGTCCTGCTCGGCGTGCCGCTGATCGCGCTGGTGTGGCCGTTCAGGCCCGGGTGACTGCGGTCGCGGCGGTCCGGACACCGGGATGGCGCCGGGCAGCGCGGAGATGCATATTGAATCCGCTGATCTTGCCGCTGCCCTCTTGAACGGCCGGTGTTATCCAGGAAGCTACGGACGTGCGGCATTTGACCCTCTTTGCGCTTGGCGCCGCCCGGCAACGGACTCCGCAGCCATGAGCGCGTCGCGCGAAGTGCCGCCGCAGCCCCGCAGCGCGCAACCGCCGGCCCGCACCGGATTGCTGGTGCGGGTTGGCATTCTGATGGTTGGGATCCCGCTGGGACTGGGCGCTCTCGTGGCGGTTCTCCTGGTGCGCGAAAGCCCTGGCGAGGCACTCACCTGGTCCCTGGTCGCCGCCGCCGTCGCGTTCGTGGCCGGCACGCTGGGCAGCCTCTATATCGCGCTCGGGCATGCGGTCGAGATGATCAACGAGATCGAAATCGAGACCCGGAGCGCGGGCGCCCGCGCCCGCGCTGCAGCCGAAGAAGAACGCCAGATCGCCATGACCCGATCTTCGGCCGATCGGCAACGGAAGGCCGAAGGGGCGCGCGACAAGAGCGGAGCGCGATAGGTCCTGTACCCTGTCCGCGGCGATCCTCGGCACGATGTCCGATGCGCCTGATACGCCCTGGTCGCTGTGACGCCGCAAGTCGAAAGAACCGTGTTCGACCCGAAGATGAGTGCACTGCCACCGCAATCCGTCGGCCGGCTTGGCAGCGTACATGCGCGCGTTCGCACGCAAGTCAGGCGTCGGGCGAGACGCTCCTGTCCAGTTCGGCGATCGCCTTGTCGAGTCCCTCGCCGGTGTCGTCGGCGAGCGCCGCCCGGTGCAGCGCGGCCATGCGCTGCGCGCCGTCGGGCTGCCCCTTCAGGCGCGCGGCCATGTCCATCAAGCGGGCGAAGCGGGCGCGGCCGCGCGCGTGCGTGTCGCCGTAGCCCTTGACCAGGCCGCGCGCGCGGGCGAGCTCGACGGCAAGCGCGTAGTCGGCCTCGGCGCATTCCGCCACCGCGGCCAGCCAGGCGGCGATATCGGCCTGCTCGGCGCCGAAGCGCAGCGAGCGCCGCCGCCAGGCCTTGAAACGCGCCAGCAGGTAGAGCGGCAGGAAGCCGGAGAGCGACGTGGTGCGGACCGTGCGGCCCTTGGCGGTGAAGCGGTCGGCCGCCTCGCGCGCCCAGGCGGTGCGCAAGAGCCAGGCGCCCAGGCCCGCCGGCAGCGTGTCGGCGATCTCCTGCGTGCGCGGATGCAGATACTCGGCGATCTCGAGGATCTGCCCGTCCTTGACGCCGACCTCGTCGCGCACGCGCGCGAAGCGCTGCGGCCGGGTCTTCAGCTCGGCGACGCGGAACGTGTCCTCGTAGGCCATGGCGAGCGCGAGCTGCCGCGCCGTCTCGGCCAGCAGGCGATGCGAGCCGTCGCCGTGCCGCGCCTCGAGTTCGCGGAAGCGCTCGAGCCGCTCGAGATACGCGTCGGCGTGGGCGCCGTCCTGGTAGTCGGTCGTGCGTGCGACGCCGGCCGCGATGACGGATTCGGCGTCGTCCCGCGGTGCGGCGCCGGCCGCTATCGCCGGCGACCCGCCGCGCGCCGCCTCGAAGCCGGCGGCAAAGGCGGCGAGGCTCGCCTTGACGCCGATGCCGCCGCGCCGGATCGCCGCCTCGAAATCCGCGCGCGGGAACGGCAGGGCGCCCGAGCCGGCGAGCGCGCCGAGCAGCACGGCGCTGATCACGCTTTTCGTCGCCTCGGCGATCGCCGCCATGTCGAAGGCGACGAGCGCGCGCGCCGCCTGGCGGCAGGACCCGAGCAGCGCCGCGCTGTCGGCGCGGCCGTCGCCGAGCGCCAGCTTCTCGGTCATGGCGTAGCTGCGATGGGTCGAGGTGATCAGCAGCGTGCGGTCGGGCGTGACGAAGCCGCGCTGCACCGCGCGCGCCGCCTCCATCAGCTCGGACGCGACCACGACGTCGACGTCGCCGGGCGCCGGCATCAGCGCCAGCACCGGCGGCCGCCCGGCCTCCTCGGCGGCGGCCTTGGGGAACAGCTCGACGTAGTAGATCGTGGCGCCGGTGCGCTGCGCCACGCCCGGCACCGAGGTCGCCTGCGCCAGGTAGCCGCCCTGCTCCGCCAGGTCGACCAGCCAGTCCGCCAGCACGCCGCCGCCCTCGCCGCCCAGCGCGTGGACGGCGACGGTGAGCGGACGCACGCGGGCAAGAGAGGCGTCCATCAGGAGGCACTCCGGTCCGCTCGTCCCGTGGCCTCATCCTTCGACAAGCTCAGGATGAGGAATGTGGCAACTGCATTCGGCGAAGCGGCGTTCATGCTTCCGCCCAACCGCCCTGCAGCCAGCCGATCACCGCGCCGCGGATGCGGGCCTTGAGCTTGTCCCAGCCGCTCGGGTTGGTGACCACCGAGGCGCGGTAGAAGGACGGGCAGAGCACGGCGGCGTGCGCGACCTCGCCGCACAGGCCGCAGCCGACGCAGGAGTCGACGACCCTGGTGACCGGCTCGCGCCGCAGCGGATCGGGGTTCGGCGCCAGCGTCAGCGACGGGCAGCCGGACAGGCGGATGCAGGAATGGTCGCCGGTGCAGGTGTCGGCGTCGACGCCGAAGCGCTCGCGCACCACGCGCTCGCCGGCCTCGGCCCTGGCGCGCGCCAGCGGCCGCTCGCGGCGCTGGCGGTTCAGCATGCATTCGGACTGGGCGATGATGACCTTGGGTCCCTTCGCCTCGGTGGTCAGCGCCTCCTTCAGCGTATCGCGCATGGCGGCGACGTCGTATGTGCGCGTCAGCGTGCGCACCCAGTCGACGCCGACGCCGCGCACCGCGCGCTCGATCGGGTTGCGGGTGGCGCGCAGCGCGTTGTCGGCCTTGGAGGAGGGCACGTCCTGGCCGCCGGTCGCCGCCGAATACCCGTTGTCGACGACGACGAGCACGTTGTCGCTCTTGTTGAACACGGCGTTGCCGACGCTGCTGGCGAGCCCGTTGTGCCAGAACCCGCCGTCCCCGACCATGGCGATGGCGCGCCTGCCGCCGGGCGCGTCGAGCGCGGCGGCGCTCGCCGCGCCCAGCCCGTAGCCCAGCGTCGAGGCGCCGATGTCGAAGGGCGGGAAGACCGAGAACAGGTGGCAGCCGATGTCGCCGCTGACATGGCGCGGCCCCAGCTCGCGCTCGACCAGCTTCATCGCCGCGAAGATCGGCCGCTCCGGGCAGCCGGTGCAAAACGACGGCGGCCTGCCGTGCACGCTGGCCGCGGCGGTCTTCTGCGCCTCGGCCAGGCGCGCGGCCGCCTGCGGGTCGGCGGCGCGGCGCGGCAGCAGGTCCGGCCGGTGCGCCTCGACGAAGCGGCGGAGGCCGTCGCGCACCACGCCGCCCGTGTACTCGCCCGCCATCGGCAGCATGCCCTTGCCCTCGACGCGGGTCTGGATGTCGGCGCGGCGCAGCATGGCGTTGACCGCCTGCTCGATGAAGTCGGGCTGCCCTTCCTCGACGATCAGGATCGCCTTCTTGCCGGCGCAGAAGCGCTTGAACTCGCCGTCGACCAGCGGGTAGGTGACGTTGAGCACGTAGAGCGGGATGCGGCTCGCGCCGTAGACGTCGGCCAGGCCCAGCAGCTCGAGCGCGCGCAGGGTCGTGTTGTACATGCCGCCCTGCATGACGATGCCGACGTCGTCCGCCTCGCCCGGAAACATCTCGTTGAGGCGCTGCTGCTCGACGAAGCGCACCGCGGCGGGCCAGCGCTGCTCGACCTTCTCGCGCTCCTGCAGGTAGCTCGCCGGCGGCAGCACGACGCGGTCGAGCCGGCGCCGCGGCCGGTCGAGCGCGTCCTTGAGGCCGAAGCCGGGCCGCACGTTGTCCTTGGCGACGAAGCTGCCGTACACATGGCAGGCGCGGATGCGCAGGAGCAGCATGACCGGGGTGGCCGAGGCCTCGGACAGCTCGAAGCCCTGCTCGACCGCCTGGACGATGGACGGCAGATTCGGGCGCGGGTCCATCAGCCAGACCTGCGACTTCAGGGCGAAGGCGTGGCTGCGCTCCTGCATGATCGACGAGCCCTCGCCGTAATCCTCGCCGACGATGACCAGCGCGCCGCCCTGGACGCCGGCCGACGCCAGGTTGGCGAGCGCGTCGGAGGCGACGTTGACGCCGACCGGGCCCTTGAAGGTCGCGGCGCCGCGCAAGGGATAGTTGATCGAGGCGCCGAGCGTCGCCGTGGCCGCGGCCTCGTTGGCGCTGGCCTCGAAGCGCACGCCGAGCTCGGCCAGGATGTCGCTCGCGTCCGCCAGCACGTCGACCAGGTGCGAGATCGGCGCGCCCTGGTAGCCCGAGACGTAGGAGACGCCCGACTGCAGCAGCGCCTTGGTGACGGCGAGGATGCCCTCGCCGTGGAACTCCTGGCCCGCGCCGAGCCGCAGCTTCTCGACTTCCTTCTTGAACGAGCGCTCCGCCACTCGTGCCTCCCATGGCCGGCCGCCCGATTGACGGCATAGGGCGCCCCGACGATTATATTCAAACGAATATATCTCGGCCCGGGCGGATTGTTAACGGGCCGGTATCAACGGGGAGGACATCATCATGCGCCGTATCGCGCTCGCCGGCATCGCCGCCGTCCTGTTCGCGCCGCCGGTTTCCGCCCAGGAAGCGACGTTGCGCGCCGTCACCGCCTTCGCCGAGGGCACGCAGTTCTCCAAGCACTTCGAGCGCTTCATCGAGAAGGTCAACGCGGACGGCAAGGGCCTGATCAAGATCAACTATGTCGGCGGGCCGCGCACCATGCCGCCGTTCGAGGTCGGCAACGCCGTCCGCACCAGGGTGGTCGACCTGGCGAACGTGACCGGCGCCTTCTACACCAACCTGATGCCCGAGGACGACGCCTTCAAGCTGAAGGCGAAGCCGACCGGCAAGTACCGCCAGGACGGCACCTGGGAATACATCAACCAGCTGCACAACCAGAAGCTCAACGCCTGGTTCCTCGCCCGCCAGTTCAACAACGTGCCGTTCCACATCTACCTGACCCGGAAGATCGACAAGATCGACCTTACCGGCCTCAAGATCCGCGTCACGCCCATATATAAGGACGTGGTCGAAGCCTATGGCGGCACTCCGATCACCACGGCGCCGGGCGAGGTCTACACCGCGCTCGAGCGCGGCGTGGTCGACGGCTACGGCTGGCCGGTGCTCGGCATCTTCGACCTGGGCTGGGACAAGGTGACCAAGTTCCGCCTCGAGCCGGCCTTCTACGCCGCCGACGTCAACATCCTGATCAATCTCGACGCCTGGAAGGGCCTCAACGACGCGCAGCGCAAGCTGTTGACCGACACGGCGATCTGGATCGAGAACGCCGACGCCGACGTCATGCCGGTGATCCAGTCCGAGCGCGAGCGCCAGGCCAAGGCCGGCATCCAGGCGCTCGACTTCGGGCCCGCCGCGTCGAAGGCCTTCCTCGAGCGCGCCGCCAATGTCGGCTGGGAGTCCGTGATCAAGCGCTCGCCCGAGGCGGGTGTGAAGCTGAGGAAACTGGCGGGGAACTAGGCCCGCCCGTGCGGCCGCTTGGATGACGAGGCGGGAGCGCCGCCCCGCGTGGTGACCCGCCTTTCCGCCGCCCTCGGCCGGCTGTTCGCGGCCATGGCGGGGCTCGCCGCCGCGCTGCTGCTGGCGATGGTGATCGTCGTCAGCGGCGACATCGTGCTGCGCAACGTCGCGCGCTCGGGCTTCATCTGGGCGAACGAGGTCTCCGAGATCGGGCTCTACCTGATGACCTTGCTGGTGGCGCCCTGGCTGCTCAGGCGCGGCCAGCACGTGCGGCTCGACCTGGTGCTGACGATGATGCCCCCGCGCGCGGGCTGGCTGTTGGAGGCGATCGGCGACGCGGTCGGCATCGCCGTCTGCCTCGTCATGCTGCGCTACGGCTGGGCAATGGCCTTCGACAGCTGGCGGCTCGGCTCGATCACCATCAAGAACCTGGTGTTTCCCGAATGGTGGCTGCTGGCGCCGATGCCGGCGGTCTTCGCGCTGCTGGCGATCGAGTTCGCGTTCCGGCTGCACCGTCTGCTCGGCGGCGAGCGCAGGCCGCGCACCGAAGCCACGTCGGTGGCGTGAGGCACGCGTCCCATGTCCTGGGTCGAAGCCGGCCTGATCCTGTTCGGCGGGCTGGTCGCGGCGATGGGCCTCGGCCTGCCGGTCGCCTTCGCCTTCCTCGCCGTCAACGTCGTCGGCGCGCTGCTGTTCCTCGGCGGCGAGCCGGGCCTGGCGCAGCTCGCGCGCAACGGCGTGCAATCGATCGCGAGCTTCTCGCTGACGCCGATTCCGTTCTTCGTGCTGATGGGCGAGGTGCTGTTCCACACCGGCATCGCCATGAAGGCGATCGACGCCTTCGCGCTTCTGATCCGTCGCGTGCCGGGGCGGCTGGCGGTGATCGCGATCGTCGCCGGCACGGTGTTCTCGGCGATCTCCGGCTCGACCATCGCCACCACCGCGCTGCTCGGCAGCCTGATGGTGCCGACCATGCTGCAGCGCGGCTACGACCCGCGCATGGCGATGGGGCCGATCATGGGCATCGGCGGCGTCGACATGCTGATCCCGCCCTCGGCCTTGACCGTGCTGCTCGGCAGCCTGGCCGGCATCTCGATCACCGGCCTCCTGGTCGGCGGCATCGTGCCGGGCCTCATCCTCAGCGCCTTGTTCGTCGGCCATATCATCCTCAGCGTCCGCATGAACCCGGCGCTCGCGCCGGACGAGGCGCTCGAGGCGGTCGCCCCGGGGGTCGCGCGCTGGCGGCCGTTCGTCGTGCACGTGCTGCCGCTGCTGCTGATCTTCGGCGTCGTCGTCGGCGCGATGACGCGGGGCTGGGCGACGCCGACCGAGGCGGCGGCGCTGGGCGGCGCCGGCACCATCGTCGCCGCGATGCTCTACCGGCAGCTCAGCCTGGCCAACCTGTCGCGCGCGCTCCTCGGCACGGTCGGCGTGTCGGGCACGATCCTCTTCATCATCCTCGGCGCCACCACCTTCTCGCAGGTCCTGAGCTTCTCCGGCGTGGTCGACCGCCTGACCGGGCTGGTCACGGCACAGGGCCTGTCGGCCGGTGTCGTGGTCGCCGGCATGATGCTGATCCTCCTGTTCCTCGGCTGCTTCGTCGACCAGGTCAGCATGATGCTGATCACGCTGCCGTTCTTCATGCCTCTGGTGCAGCGCCTCGGCATCGAGCCGGTCTGGTTCGGCGTGCTGTTCCTCATCTGCATGCAGCTCGGCCTCTTGACGCCGCCCTTCGGCCTGCTGCTCTACACGATGAAGGGCGTGGCGCCGCCGACCATCTCGATGCGCCAGGTCTACCGCGCCGCCCTGCCCTATGCCGGCATCGGCGCCGGGGTGCTGGTCCTCATCTACTTCGTGCCGGGACTCGCGACCTGGCTGCCGTCGGTGATCGGCAGGTGATGGCCGCCCGCCGCACACCGCCGTCGGCGCCGCCGGTCCGCGTGAGACGGCTCGAGCAGATGCTGCCCTACCTCATGAACCGGCTCGCCGGGCGGCTGAACCGGAACCTGGCCGGGCGCCTGCGCGCTCTCGGCTATTCGTTCCAGGAATGGCGCGTCATCGCGGTGCTGGCCGCGCGCGACGGCATGACGCTGAGCCAACTGACCGAGGCGACCATGCTGCCGCAGCCGACGCTGAGCCGCCTCGCCCGGCGGCTGGAGCACCGCGGGTTCCTGAAGCGCCAGGCCTCCGCGCGCGACTCGCGCTTCGTGCACGCGCGCCTCACGCCCGCCGGCCGCGCCGCCCATCGCCGCATGTGGCGCGAGGCCGTGGCCGAGTACCGCGGCGCTATCAGCGGCTTCGACGCCGCGGAAACCGAGGCGCTGATGCGCGCGATGCGGCGCATGATCGCGAATGTCGGCATCGAGCTCTGGGTCGACGCGTCGGCGCGGCGGTCCTCACGGTCGGGTCTGGTCGGTAGCGCACCCGCCAAGCGCCTCATCCTGACCCTGTCGAAGGATGAGCCTGTCGAAGGATGAGCCCGCATCGCGGCTGACGAGGCCGGCCAGCGCGCGCGAACGCCGGCGCAATTCGGCATGATAGGCCTGCGAACTCCTTGTTTGTCGTCGCGCCCACGCGGCGGCACAGTGGGATGCGATGGATGGCGCGGGGAGGCGGCGGCGATGGGGGCGGCTCGTGCAGCAGGCTGAACGCACGCGGCGATGACCGCCGGCCTCGCGCTCAGCGTCCTGGCGCCGTTCGCGGCGGCGTATTTCCTGTCGCTGTTCTTCCGCTCGATCAACGCGGTCATCGCGCCCGACCTCGTCGGCGAGCTTCGGCTCGGCGCGGCCGATCTCGGGCTCCTGACCGCGGCCTATTTCCTCACCTTCGCCTTCTTCCAGATCCCGCTCGGCGTGCTGCTCGACCGTTTCGGCGCGCGGCGCGTCCAGGCGGCGATGGTGGCGGTCGCCGCGGCGGGCGCCGTCATCTTCGCGCTCGGCCGCGACCTGCCGACGCTGGCGCTGGGGCGCGGCCTGATCGGGCTCGGCTTCGCCGGCGGGCTGATGTCGGCCTACAAGCAGATCGCCGACTGGTTCCCCAAGCAGCGCCTGCCGCTCATCAACGGGCTGTTCCTGGGCCTGGGCTCGCTCGGCGCCGTGTTCGCCACGGCGCCGGCGCAGGCCGGCGTCGACTGGATCGGCTGGCGCGGCCTGCTGCTGGGCGGCGCCGCGCTGGTGCTGCTCGCCTCGCTCGCGCTTCTGACGGTCGTGCCGGAGCGGCCCGCTTCCGCCGCCCCGCCGGTCCGGCTCAAGCAGCAGCTCCGCGAGCTGTTCACCGTGGTCTACCGCGACCGGCTGTTCTGGCGCGTGGCGCCGATGTCGATGCTGGGCTTCGCCAGCGGCTCGGCGATCCAGACGCTGTGGGCGGGCCCGTGGCTCCGCGACGTCGCCGGCTTCGACCGGCCCGCGGTCGCCGAGCAGCTGATGATCATGGCGCTGGCCTTGAGCTTCGGCTCGATGTTCGGCGGCGTCATCGCCGAGGCCTTGCGGCGCTTCGGCATCGGCGTGCTGAGCGTGGCCGCCGCCGCCTCGGTGCTGTTCATGGCGGCGCAGCTCGGCATCGTCCTCGGCTGGGTCGCGGCCGGCGCCGTGCTGTGGGCCGTCTTCGGCGCCACCTTCAACGTGATCACGCTCACCTATTCCGCCCTGTCGCAGCATTTCCCGGCCGCCTATGCGGGCCGGGCCAATGCCGGCATGAACGTGCTGTCGACCGGTACCGCCTTCGTGCTGCAATACGCGATCGGCGCCATCATCGACCTGTGGCCGCGCGCCGCCGCCGGCGGCTACGACCCGGTCGCCTATCGCTGGGCCTTCGGCATCGTGCTGGCGCTGCAGGCCCTGGCCTTCCTGTGGTTCCTCGCCTACAAGGCGCAACCGCGCGCCGTCACGGCCGCCCCATGACGAGATTCGGCAGGACCAGCGCGATGTCGGGCGCCAGGGTCAGGATCACGACGCCGCCCAGCATGATGAGCCAATAGGGCAGGGAGGCGCGCGCCGCCTGCGGCAGGCTCACCTCGCCGTTGGTGATCGCGACCAGCACGAACAGGTTCATGCCGACCGGCGGCGTCAGCATGCCGATCTCGATCAGGATGGTGACGATCACGCCGGTCCACACCGGATCGAAGCCGACGCCCATCATGACCGGAAACACCAGCGGCAGGGTCATCAGCATCAGCGAGATGCCGTCGAAAAAGCAGCCGAGGATCAGGTACACCACGACGACCAGCAGAAGGACCATGTACTTCGACAGGCCGACGCCGGCGATCGCCGCCATGACCTGCTGCGGCACGCCAAGGATGCTGAGCGACTGGGCGAGGACCAGCGCTCCCAGCACGATCAGGCCGATGGAGCCGAACACGACCGTGGCGCCGAAGAAGGCGCCCCACAGCTTCGCGAGCGTGAGCTCGCCCCAGGCGAAGCCGACGACGATCGAGGCGACGACGCCCAGCGCCGCCGCCTCGGTCGCCGTGGCGAGGCCGAGATACATCGTGCCGAGCACCGCGAAGACGAGGAAGACGAAGGGCCAGATGCGGGCGAGGCCCGCCAGCCGCGCGCTCCAGCCGACCGAAGCGTCGCCCGCCGGCGTGAGCGCCGGGTTCATCCGGTTGTGCAGGTAGATCGCCGCCATGAACAGCGCGGCCAGCATCAGCCCGGGCAGGATGCCGGCGAGGAACAGGCGGCCGATCGACACCTGCTGCGTCGCGCCGTAGATCAGCAGCGACAGGCTGGGCGGGATCAGGAGGCCCAGCGTGCCGCCGGCGGCGAGCGTGGCGACGACGCTGGCGCGGTCGTAGGCGCGCCGGCGCAGCTCGGGATACGCGACCGAACCCACGGCCGCCGCCGTCGAGGTGCTGGCGCCGCAGACCGCGCCGAACATCGTGCACACGACGATGTTGGTGTGCAGCAGCTTGCCCGGGATGCGGTGGAAGAACGGCGTGACGGCGTTGTAGATGCGCGTGCTGACGCCGCTCACCAGCAGGATCTCGCCCATGAAGATGTAGATCGGCACGGCGCTGAAGGTGAAGTCCGTCAGCACGTTCCACACCGAGGTCACCGCCAGCGCCTCCGCGCCGCCGGCGACGAAGTGCAGGATGGCGAGGCCGGTGAGCGCGAGACCGAGGCCGATCGGAACGCTGCTCCAGGCCGTCAGCGCGAGGCCGGCGAGGAGGATCAGCCAGACCATGGCTAGACCGTGCCGCCGCCGCCCGCATCGGGCGGGCTGCGCAGATGGCGCAGCACTGCGGCGAGCCCCATGAACAGGCAGGCGACCGGCATCGCCGCCATCCATGGCCAGAGCGGGATGCGGCCGATGTCGGACTTGGCGTTGAGCGCGTACGAGGTCCAGGCGAAGTCGAACGAAAACCAGCCGAAGACGAGGCAGAACACGACCGTGAGGATGGTCGAGGCGAGCGCCGCGTAGCGCCGCCAGGGCGGCGGCAGGTTGTCGGTCAGGAGCGTGACGCGGATATGGCTGCCCGTGTGCGTGCAGAAGGGCAGCGCCAGGAAGACCATGGCGGAAAAGAGGAGGCCGACGAACTCCTCGGTGAAGGCGAAGGGCGCGCCGACCAGGTAGCGCATGAAGGACGCCAGCGCGACGAAGAACGCGAGCAGGATGCCGGCGCCGGTCGCGCCGTACACCATCGTGCGCGCGATCGCGTCGATGGCGGCGTCGAGGCGGGACATCACGGCGGGCTCTGTGGAGGACTATGCGGCTTGCAGGAGCGGGGAGCGTCCTTCGACAAGCTCAGGACGAGGGACAATCTTGCCGGCACGGAGAGGAGACCTCGCCCTGAGCTTGTCGAAGGACGCGCGGCGCCGGCGTTCCCGGCCGGCGCCGCCGCCTCACGACTCGCGCTTCACCCGCCCAGCGCCTTCAGCACGGCGGCGCGGCTCTCGGTCGCCTTCGGGCCCAGCTCCTTCGCGGTCGACTCCCAGACCTCGCGCGCGGTCTTGGTGAATGCCGCCTGGTCCGCCTCGGGGAAGGCCTCGATCTGCTTGCCGCCCTTGGCCGTGAACTCGCCGAAGGCCTCGCGGTCGTAGGTGCCCTTGAGGTAGTTGTCGATCGTGCCCTTCTGCACCTGCTGCGCCGCGTCGGCCACGATCTTCTGCACGTCAGCCGGCAGCGCGTCGAACGCCTTCTTCGACACGATGATGTTGAGCGGATGCAGCACGTAGGGGAACAGGTAGCTGGCGTTGGGCGCCACTTCCTGCAGCGAGACGGTCGTGGCGAAGCCGATCGGGTAGACGGCGCAGTCGACCACGCCGGTCTTCATCGCGACGTAGAGGTCGTTCTGCCCGATCACCTGCGCGGCGACGCCGAGCTTGGCGAAGGTGTCGACGTGGAACTTCTCCCACACGCGCAGCTTCTTGCCCTTGAGCTGCGCCAGGCTCGAGATCGGCTCCTTGCACATGATGTGCGTGTCGCGCACCGGGTGCATCACGTAGCCGAGCAGCTTGATGCCCCACTTGTTGTAGGTCTCCTCGTAGATCCTGGTCAGCGCCGGCAGGGCGCCGACCATCCGCTCCGGCTCCTTCACCACGCCGGGCGGCAGCGTCACCGTGTATTCCGGCACGTCGCGCGTCATGTAGCCCGGATAGAGCCCGGCGATCTGGATCACGTTGCCGGCGGGCAGGATGCGCAGCATGTCGATGTCCTTCACGCCGAGCGAGCCGCCCGGGTGCAGGTCGATCTTGAGCTTGCCCTTGGCGCGCTCGTTCACCAGGTCGGCGAACTTCTTGTAGTCCTTCGCCTCCGGCCGCGCCGGCACCCAGACGATGTGCATCTTCCAGCTGGTCTGCGCCGCGGCCGGGCTCGGCCCCAGCATCCCGCTTGAGGCCGCCGCGACGGTGGCGAGCGCCACGATGGTCGATTTCAAAGTGCCCCTGGTCATGCTTCTCTCCCTCTCGTTGTCCGCGGGCGCATCCCGCGGCGTTCGGTTGCCCCCAAGCTTCAATTCACCGTCACGCCATAGTCTTTCGCGGCCGCCTCGCGGCCGACCTTGCCGTTGGCGATGTCGGCCTTGACGGCTTCGGGATCGCGCCGGCGCGGATCGCCATAGCCGCCGCCGCCGGCGGTCTCGACGATCACCCGGTCGCCGCGCTTGAGCGTCAAGACCTGCTTCGACGGCACGACCTCCTCGCGCCCGTCGGCGCGGCGGATGACGGAGTGCGCCGGCGCGCCCGGCAGGCCTCCCTGCGACCCGCCGGCCGGGCAGAAATGCCGCTCGCCGCGATGGGTCAGCGTGGTCTCGACGCCGAGCACCTCGATCTCCTTGACGATGCCCAGGCCGCCGCGATGCGTGCCGGCACCGCCGGAGTCCGGGCGCAGCGCCATGCGGGTCACGCGCAGCGGCGCCTCCATCTCCAGCGCCTCGGCCGGCAGGTTCATGCAGTTGGTGGCGTCGGTCTCGATCACGTCGACGCCGTCCGACCCGAGGCTGCCGCCGCTGCCGCCCGCGATCAGCTCGCCGACCACGTAGTTGCCGCTGCCGTCGGGCTTGCGCCCGCCGAAGGCCAGCGTCAGCAGCTCGCCCGCCGAGTCGGCCGGCACCTTCTCCGGCATCACGTCCTTGAACGCGCCCAGGATGCAGCCGGTGATGCGCTTGATCGTCGCCGTGCGCGAGCCGACCGGCGCCGGCTCTTGCGGATTGACCAGCGTGCCCTTGGGCAGGTTGAGGCTGACCGGCCGGAAGCACCCGGCGTTGGTCGGGATGCTGGGATCGGTCAGCGCGCGCACGGCGAAATAGGCCGCGGCCTGGCTGCCCGACTTCACCACGTTGAAGGGACCCTTGAGCTGCCTGCTGGTGCCCTGGAAGTCGCAATGGATCGCGCCGTCCTTGACGATCGCCGCGACCTCGATGCGGATGCGCTGGTCCAGCTCGATGCCGTCGTTGTCGAGATAGTCGACGTAGCGGTAGGTGCCGGGCGGGATCTGGCGCAGCGCGTCGCGCGTCATCGCCTCGGACCGGTCGAGCAGCTCCTGGAAGATCGCGTGCAGGTGGTTGTGGCCGTAGCCGTCGGCCAGGTCGACCATGCGCCGCGCGCCGATGGTGCAGCCGGCGATCTGGGCGTTGAGGTCGCCCATCACCGTGTCGGGGATGCGCACGTTGAGGCGGATCATCTTGACCAGGGTCTCGTTCATCACCCCGGCGTCGCGCAGCTTCAAGGGCGGGATGCGCAGGCCTTCCTGGTAGATCTCGGTCGCGTTGGTCGGGATCGAGCCCGGCGTCATGCCGCCGACGTCCTGGTGGTGCGTCATGGTCGCCGAAAGCGCGATCGGCCGGCCCTGGTAGAAGACCGGCATCACCAGTGCGATGTCGGGCAGGTGCGTGCCGCCGAGATACGGGTCGTTCATGACGTAGACGTCGCCGTCCTTCATGACGTCGAGCGGATATTCCTTCAGCAGCGTCTCGACGATCGGGATCAGCGTGGCGAGATGGATCGGCACGGCGCAGGCCTGCGCCAGCGTCTCGCCCGCGACGGTGAACAGCGCCGCCGAGGCGTCGAGCCCCTCCTTGACGATGGGCGAGAAGGAGCTGCGCAGCAGCGTCGACTCCATCTCGTTGGCGATGCCCTCGAGCTTGTGGCGCACGACCTCGACCGTGATCGGGTCGAGCTGGGCGTTCGGCATGCGCTGGGTCATCGGGGGGACTCCCTACCGCGTCAGGATCAGGTTGCCGGCCGGGTCGACCGTGCCGGACCAGTCGGGCTCGACCAGGGTCGTGGTGTCGGTCTGCTCGACGATGGCGGGGCCCCGGAAGGCGAAGCCGGGCGGCAGCGCGGCGCGGTCGTAGATCGCGGCCTGCAGGAAGCCGGCGGCGCCCGCGACCAGCACCTTGCGCATGCCCTTCTGCGGCTTGCCGCCGCCGGGCGCGTAGCCGGCGCCGTCGACGCGGTCGAGCCCGCCGGCCTGGTGCACGCTGCGCAGGTTGACGATGCGCGCCGGCACCCGCGTGGCATGGCCGTAGACGCGGTCGTGGTTCAGAAGGAAGTCGTCGTAGAGAAGCTTGAGCGGCTCGTTCTGGTCCAGCCGCAGCGGCACTTCCAGGGTGTAGGACTGGCCGACATAGCAGACATCGGCGAGGTAGTGGACCGTGACCGCCGCGCCGTCGAGCCGCTCCTTCGCCATCAGCCGGGCGCATTCCTTGTCGAGCGCGGCCAGCGCCTGGCGGATCTCGGCGACCGTCGTGTCGTCGACCGCGCGGCCGAAGGCGGCCGAGACCTCGTGCTCGACCGGCGCCGCGAGCAGGCCTGCGGCCGACAGCACTCCCGGCGTCCGCGGCACGACGACGCGCGTGATGTTGAGGTCGCGCGCCAGCGCGGTCGCGTGCACCGCGCCGCCGCCGCCGAGCGGCAGCAGCGCGAACTTGCGCGGATCGAGGCCCTGGCGGATCGACACCAGGCGGATGCCCTCGGCCATCTGCGCGTTGAGGACGCGGTGGATGCCGAGCGCCGCCTGCTCGAGCGTGAGGCCGAGCGGCTTCGCCACCTTGTCGGCGATCACGCGATGGGCCAGCTCGGGCTGGAGCTTGAGCGACCCGCCGGCGAAATAGTCGGGATTGACGTAGCCGAGCACGACCGAGGCGTCGGTCACGGTCGGCTGGTCGCCGCCCCGGCCGTAGCAGGCGGGCCCGGGCTCCGAGCCGGCCGAGTGCGGACCGACGCGCAGGCCGCCGCCGCGGTCGATCCAGGCGATCGAGCCGCCGCCGGCGCCGATCGAGTTGACGTCGACCATGGCGACGCGCACCGGGTAGCCGTCGATCACGCCGTCCGAGCGGATCAGCGCCTTGCCCTTGCTGATGAGCGCGATGTCGCAGCTCGTGCCGCCGATGTCGACGGTGATCAGGTCGTCGATGCCGGCCGAGGATCCGGCCATGCGCGCGCCGATCACGCCGGCCGCCGGGCCCGACAGGAACAGGCGCACCGGGCGCTGGCGCGCGACCTCGGACACCATCAGCCCGCCGCGCGACTGCATCACCTGCAGCGGCGCCTGCACGCCGCCGCCCGCGAGGCCCCGCTCCAGCCGCGCGAGGTAGCGGTCGATCACCGGCTTCACATAGGCGTCGAAGGCGGTGACCACGGTGCGCTCGTACTCGCGGAAGGCCGGATCGACCTCGTGCGACACGGCGATCTCGAGGTCCGGATGGGCGGCCCGGACGATCTCGCGCGCGCGCTTCTCGTGCGCGGGGTTGCGGAACGAGAACAGGAAGCAGATGGCGATCGCCTCGACGCCGTCCCTGACGAGATCGTCGGCGGCGCGCCGGACCGCGTCCTCGTCGAGCGGCACCAGCACCGAGCCGTCGGCCGCCACGCGCTCCGGCACCTCCTTGCGCCGCGCGCCGGGCGCGAGGAACGACGGCGTCTCGGGCTCCAGCACCACGCTGTACATCTGGTGGCGCATCTGCCGCCCGATCTCCAGCACGTCGCGGAAGCCCGCGGTCGTGATGATGCCGATGCGCGCGCCCTTGCGCTCGAGCACGGCGTTGGTGGCGACGGTCGTGCCGTGGGTGAAGCGCGCGATGTCGGCCGGCTGGACGCCCCATTCCTTCGCCATCAAGGCGATCGACTGCAGGACGGCCTGGCTCTCGTCGCGCCGCGTGGTCGGCAGCTTGACGAATTTCAGCGTGCCGTCGCCGAGCCGGCACACCACGTCGGTGAAGGTGCCGCCGATATCGACGCCGATCTGCGCTGCCTCGGCCATGCTGCCCCCGGAACGTGACCCGCGCCGATCCTGGCATGGCGCCGGGCGTGTTGCAACCGGATTGAAAATTCATGCGACTAATTTTAATATGCTGGCAGGCAAGGAACGGGGAAGGTCATGCCCGCACCAGTACGTCGCCGCGCCAGTGCCGCCGCGCCCGCGCCCAAGCCGGCGGCGCCGAGATCCGGCAAGGTCGCCGACCTCTGGCTCGGCATCCAGCTGCGCGGCCTGCGCAAGGCCAAGGAGATGTCGCTGCAGCAGCTCGCCGACCAGGCCGAGCTGTCGATCGGCATGGTGAGCCAGATCGAGCGCGGCCTGGCCTCGCCCTCGATCCGTTCCCTGCGCAAGCTCGCCGAGGCGCTCGGCGTGCCGATCTCGTGGTTCTTCCACGCCAACACCGGCCGGCCGCCGGTCGAGCTCAGCCGGATCGTCCGGCGCGAGGACCGCCGCCAGCTGCGCCTGCCCAAGGTCGGCTGCACCGACGAGCTCGGCATCTTCGAGCTGCTGACGCCCGACCTTTCGGGCCAGATCGAGCTGCTGCTGATGACGATGGAGCCCGGCTTCGACTCCGGGCCGGTGCACCAGCACCGCGGCGAGGAGGCCGGCCTGGTGCTGGCCGGGTCGATGGAGCTCTGGGTCGGCAACGACCATTTCGTCCTCGGGCAGGGCGACAGCTTCCGCTTCTCCAGCGGCGACCCGCACCGCTACGCCAACCCGTCCGACCGCACCACCCAGGTCTGCTGGGCCCTCACGCCGCCGCTGCTGTGAGTATCCGCTGCCCCGCCTGCGGCGGCGGCGGCAAGAAGGGGGAACCGTGACGAATTCCGACTGGCTCATCGGCGGCGTCGGCGACGTATTTCTCAACCGGCCGGACCCGAGCCGCGTGTTCGACGAGTCGCTGCCGGTGTTCCGCGCGCTGGACCTGCTCTTCGGCAATTGCGAGGGCGCCTTCACCGACCGGCCGCAGTTCGCGCCGAGCGCGGGCTGGCGCGTCGTATCGGCGATCCGCAATGCGGCGCCGCTCGGGACGGCCGGCTTCCACGTCATGTCCTGCGCCAACAACCACACGCTGGACGCCGGCCATGCCGGGCTTGCCGACACGCTGGACGAGCTCGGCCGCCAGGACATCGCGACCTGCGGCGCCGGCGTCGACCTTGCTGCGGCGCGCAAGCCGGCGATTGTCGAACGCGCGGGCAAGAGCATCGCCGTGCTCGCCTGGTCCTCGGTCTACCAGGCCGGCTACGAGGCGCGCGCCAAGGTTCCGGGCCTTGCCGCGATGCGCGTCCACTCCCACTACTACATCCCGGACTGGGACGCCTACGGCAAGGTCGAGCCGGGCACGCGGCCGCAGGTGCGCACCTTCCCGTATCCCGAGGACCTTGCCGTGCTCGGCGACAGCATCGCGCGCGCGAAGGACGCGGCCGATGTGGTGGTGTCGAGCTTCCACTGGGGCACCGCGAGCGCGCCGGCCGTGCTGACGGACTACGAGCGCGTCCTCGGCCGCGCGGCGATCGATGCCGGCGCCGACATCGTGTTCGGCCACCACCACCACTACTTGCGCGGCGTCGAGCTCTATAAGGAGAGGCCGATCTTCTACGGCCTCGGCCACTACGCCTTCGACCTGCCCGGGATGGACACGGCGCTGACGCCGTTCGAGATCGCCAAGCTGAAGGCGATGGGCGAGCACGCGATCTACCCGCGCGCGGGCTATCCCCTGCTGCCCTTCCATGCCGACGCGCGCATGACCGGTATCGCCGTGTGCCGCATGCGCGGCAATGCGATCGCGGAGATCGGCCTGGTCCCCTGCCTGATCGATGCGCGCAACCATCCGGTCCCGGCATCGGCCGACGGCGAGACCGGACGGCAGATCCTCGACTACATGCGGCGCATCAGCGCCGAGGCCGGACTCGCCACGCGCTACGACGCGGACGGGCCGGCGGTGGCGGGGCTGCGGGCGATCTCGATCCGGTAGCGCCCGTTCGCCGCCACGGCGGATCGCGGTGACGATGCGCCGGCGGCGCGTGGCGGACTTCGCTCCGCCCCTCGCGTTCGCCAAACGAAGTTGCGCCCCATGGAATTCGTCACGCCCGGCGCCGCCGATCTCGGCCTGTTCGTCGGCGCCGCCCTGGTGCTGCTGCTGGTCCCCGGGCCGCGGTGCTCTACATCGTCACCCGCTTGGTCGAGCAGGGCCGCGTCTGCGGGCTCGTCTCCGGTCTCGGCATCCATGCGGCAACGCTCGTCCACGTGCTGGCCGCCGCGCTCGGCCTGTCGGCGCTGCTCGTGCGCACGCGCTACGCGCGCCTGTTCGGCGACGGGTTCATCGTCAACCTGTTCAACCCGAAGACGGCGCTGTTCTTCCTCGCCTTCCTGCGGCAGCTCGTCGACGTGAGCCGCGGCCATGTCGCGATGCAGATCGCCTTCCTCGGCCTCGCGTTCGCGGCCATGGGCTTCGCGACCGACGGCTGCTACGCGCTCGCCGCCGGCACGGCCGGCTTCTGGCTGAAGCGCAGCCGCGCCTCGCTCAAGTTCGAGCGCTGCGTGACCGGCGTGCTGTTCATCGGCCTCGGGCTTTCCGCCGCCTTCGCCGGCAACAACAGGAAAATAGAGCGCGGCGGTCGTCGCCGCGAACGCTGCTGCAGCCCGGTACCGGCCGCCGCAGGCCGCATGAGATCCTTCTTCCGCGTCCTCCCTTCCAGTCCTTCGTGCCTTCGTGGTCGATCGCCTTCGGAGTCGACACGAAGACACGAAGGTCGGGAGGAAGGACACGAAGGAAGGCAAGGGAACGCCATGCGCGGCTGCGCCGCGCTGCAGTTCGATGCTGCCGGCTGCGGCCACGCGGCGCGCGCCGCCGGCCGCCTATGCCCGCGCGCCGGGGCGGGATAGGGTTCGTTCCGCGAACGCATGCGTCCGGATGGAGCCGATGAATATGCAGGCAGCTGCATTGCTCGACCGACGCCGGCTGCTGCGCGGCAC
>CAZLBB010000050.1:0-34508 GCA_964557415.1 uncultured Rhodospirillaceae bacterium | reverse complement strand
CCCGGCGGCGCCGGCCGGTGCGGGCAGCTGCGGCGCGCCGGCGCCGGCACCGGCACCGGCGGTTTCGAACAGCCGGACGATCAGCGGGCGCACGACCAGCAGCAGGGTCAGCAGCCCGACGATCGAGAGGATCACGACTTCGCCCAGGCGCAGCAGCTCGGGCCGGGTGAAGCCAAAGATCAGGTCCGACGCCTCGTCGCCCGTCCGGGGCGCGATCTCGGCGAACTGCATGTTGACCAGGTCGACCGTGTCGCCGCGGTCGCCGTTGAAGCCGACCGCCGAGCGCACCAGGCGCGTGAACTGCTCCAGCTGCTCCGGCGGGCGCGGCGCGTAGGCGCCGTTCGCGTACAGGCCGTCGACCAGCACCGCGACCGACAGGCGCTTGATCTGGCCGCCCTCGCGCACCTGGCTCTTCACCGTGCGCGAGATCTCGAAGTTCGTGGTCGTGTCGGTGCGCGCGGTCTGGCTGCCCGCGCCGGCGCCGGCCTCGCCCTGGCCCTCGGGCAGGTTGCCGGAGATGCTGACCGCGTCGCTCGGCGAGGCCTCGCGCGAGCGCGAGGACTCCTCGGTCGTCTGGGTCGAGCGCGCGACCTGCGTGTCGGGGTCGAAGGTTTCGGTGTTGATGGTGACGCGGTCGTAGTCGAACTCGGCCGACACCTCGGCGCGCACCTTGCCGACCCCGACCGAGCGCTCGAGCAGCTCCTCGATCGAGCGGGCAAGGCGCGATTCGTAGCCGACGCGCAGCTCGTCCGCGGTCGCGGTCGCCGTGCTGCCGTCCGGTCCGGCGCCGCGCGCGAGCAGCGTGCCGCGGTCGTCCACGATCGAAATGCGCGCCGGCGACAGCGAGGGCACGGCCGAGGCGACCAGGTGCTGCACGGCCTGCACCTGCGGGCGGTCGAGCCGGGTGCTGCCCTTCATGCGCAGGATGATCGAGGCGCTCGCCTCCTGGCGCGTGCGGCTGAACAGATCGCGCTGCGGCAGCACGAGATGCACGCGCGCCGATTTCACCTGGCCCATGGTCTTGATCGTGCGCGCGAGCTCGCCCTCGAGCGCGCGCACGTGGTTGACGTTCTGGACGAAGTTGCTGGTGCCGAGCGACTGCGTGCGGTCGAAGATCTCGTAGCCGATCGAGCCGCCCGACGGCAGGCCTTCGGACGCCAGCGCCATGCGCACCTGCTGCACCTGCTCGGCCGGCACCAGGATCTGGTTGCCGTCGCCGCGCACCTGGAAGGGGACGTTCATGCCCTGCAGCTTGGCGGTGATCTGGCTCGAGTCGTTGAGCTCGAGATCGGCGTACAGCAGCGCCATCTGCGGCGTCGACAGGCGGAGCGAGATGTAGACGAAGAAGCCGATCAGGCCCAGCCCGGCGACACCCAGCGAGGCAAGCCGGGCAGGGCCCAGATTCCGCAGCGTCTGCAGCAGGTTGTTCACGACGTGAGACCCCGATCCGATTGGTAGCGGCGGCGCGAGCGTTGCTCCGCCTGCAGGTGGCATCCTAGGGACCGCGCGGTGAACGAATGGTTAAGACCCGGAAATTTTTGCCGGGGTGGGGTTTGCGACACCAGGGCTCCAACGGGCAGCAAAAAGCCCGCCGAGGCGGGCTCCGGGGCACTGTTCTCGCATCCGCGCGACCGGCAGGTCGGCCGCGCAACAGCGCCTCAGTCGTCCCCGGCCGCCGGCCGGTAGTCCTGCAGCCGCGTGGCCCTGAGGCCGCGCAGGCCGTGGCGGTCGATCAGGCGCTGCCACGACAGGAACTCCTCGACGGACAGCTTGTAGCGCGCGCAGGCATCCTCGAGGCTGATCAGCCCCGCGCGCACGCCGGCCACGACTTCGGCCTTGCGTCGGATCACCCAGCGCTTCGTGTCGGGCGGGGGCAGATCGGTCGGCGAGATGGGGCGCCCTTCCGGGCCCACCACCGCCATGCCCTGCCCATTTCCGAACTTGTCCATCGTCTACCTCGACCAGCGGATCGCGATGCGATCGGCTGGAACGCTATCCCCCCGGTCTTGAGAAAGCTTTAAGCGGCCTGCTTAACGAATGGTTAAGCGGCGGCAAGAAACTCCGGCCGCGCCATGATTTGCGCGGCCGGAACCTCATGTGCCGGCGCCGTTCAGCGTGCCGCCGTTAACGCTTCATGCGGATGGTCTCGTCCAGCATCTCGTCGGCCGTGGTGATGACCCGCGTGTTGGCCGAGTAGGCGCGCTGGGTGATGATCATGTTGGTGAACTCCTCGGCGATGTCGACCGACGAATTCTCGAGCGCCGCCGAGATGATCTTGCCGGTGCCGCCTTCCTGCGGGATGTTGACTACCGGGTCGCCGGAAAGGCTGCTGGTCGCATAGGCGTTGCCGTCGCGCGGCTCCAGCCCGTCCGGGTTCGGGTGCGACGCCAGCGCCAGCTGGTAGATGTCGTAGGTCTGGCCGTTGTCGAACAGGGCGATGACGCGGCCGACCTCGGAGATGGCGACGCCGCTCAAGCTGCCGGTCGGCAGGCCGTTGTTGGTGACCGAGTTGATGGCGTTGAAGCCCGCGAACTGGGTCATGCCGGCGGCCGAGCCGGCGGCGCCGATGTTCAGCGTGAACGAGGCCGGGCCCGAGGCGCCGTTGGTAAAGGCGCCGGTCGTGACCGTGATGTTGCCGGTGGCCGGCGTCAGCAGCGTGCCGTTCGACGCGTCGAAGGTGATCGCGCCCGCGGCGATCGAGGTCGTCAGGTCCGCGTTCGGCGCGGAGGAGCTGACCGTCCACGCGTTCGCCGCCGTCTTGGTGAAGGTGAGGCGGATGACGTGGCTGGCGCCGAGCGAGTCGATGATCGAGGAGTCGATCGTGTAGGTCCCGGCGACCGCCGTGTCGGCGTCGAGGTTGGCGGAGACGCTGACGGTCGTCGTCGGCACCGAGGCGGTGCTCAGGTTGGCGACCGAGACGGTCTCGAGCTGCGACAGGTTGTTGCCGTTCGGCTGCCCGGTGATGGGATCGATCGGCCAGCCCTGCAGATAAAGGCCCGCGGTGTTCACCAGGTTGCCGTTGGCGTCCTTGGTGAAGGAGCCGGCGCGGGTGAACAGGGTTTCCGAGCCCGACTGCGGCGTCGCGGTCTCGGCGACGACGAACATGCCGTTGCCCGAGACGGCCAGGTCGGTGACCGAGGTCGATGCCTGCAGCACGCCCTGGCGCGACACCTCGACATGCGGCGCCGCGCGCACGCCGCCGGGCGAGTAGCGCGTGGACGTGATCTCGGTCACGAGCGTCGAGAAGCGCGCGTGCGAGCCCTTGTAGCCGACCGTGTTCACGTTGCTCAGGTTGTCGGAGATCATGCCGAGCGCCTGGCTCTGTGCGTTGAGGCCGGTGACGCTCGAGATCATGGCGCCGTAGATGCTCATGACGGTGGCTCCTTCGTTCTAGTCGTTCGGGGTGCCGGTGCCTGGCACGCCGATCAGGATTGCTCGATGACCTGGACCAGCTGGTCGACGGTGGTCGAGACCGACCCGACCTTCAGCACGGCGCCGTCGTCGGTGATCTGCACCGAGCTGACCTTGCCGATGAACGTCTGCTGGAAGTTGACCGGCTTGCCGTTCGCGTCGATGGCGGCGATCGCGACCGTGTAGGCGCCGTCGGGAAGCTGCGTCCCGCCCGTCGACTTGCCGTCCCAGGTGTATTCGTGCCGCCCGGCCGTTGGGTCGCCGCTGCCGGCATAGACGACCTTGCCGCTCGCGTCCTTGATCGTGTAGGCGACGGCGGCGGCGGTCTTGTCCAGGGTGTAGGCGAAGGTGGCCTTGCCGTCGGCCAGCGGCACCTGGTCGGCGCGCGCCTCGACGGTGTTGCCCATGAAGTTCAGCAGGCCGAGCGCCTGCGTGCTCTTCTGGACCTTCACCAGCTCTTCCAGGTTCTTGTTGGTGTTGATCGCCTGCTCCACGCCGGCGAAGGACACGAGCTGCTGCGTGAACTCGTTGGTCTCCATCGGCGACAGCGGGTCCTGGTGCTGCAGCTGCGCCGTCAGCAGGACCAGGAACTGGTCGAAGTTCTGGGCCAGCTTGCTCATCGAGGTCGAGCTGGCGCTGGCCTGGCTGCCGAGCGCGCTCAAGGAATCAACGGCCATGTCGGTCTCCTACACGTGCAGGTCGATGCGGCCATCGGCGTGGCGCGCGACGGCCGGCCCCGGCGCCGCCGTGGCGGCCTGTTCCGCGGCCTGATCGGGTCTCGCCGCCGGGCTGCCGGCGTGGCCGCCGCCGGCGTTCTGGCCGTCGGGCCGGTTCTCGCCGCGCAGGCCGAAGCTGAGCGTGCCCGGGTCGGCGCGCAGGCCGGCATCCTGCAGCGCGCGCTCGAGCCCGCGCGCGTCGCGCTGCAGCAGCTCCAGCGTCTCCGGACGGTCGGCGCGCACCTGGGCGCTGACCAGGCCGTCCTCGCCGACATCGAGCTTCACCTCGATGCGGCCGAGCTCGGCCGGCTTCAGGTTGATGGTGATCTGGTCCTTGCCGGCGGCGATCGCCTTCTTGATGTCGACCGCGATCTGGTCGAGCGCCGACAGGCGCGGCAGCTGCGGCAGGGCCGGCGTGTTCGCCGTGTTGCGCAGCGCGTTGGCCGTGCCGGGCGTGGTGGCGGGCGCGGCGGCGAAGATCTGGTGCGCGCCTTCGTTGCCGGGCAGGTCGGCGGTGCTGGCCTCGAGCTGCGCGGCGAAGGACGCGTGCACGGCCGTGGCGACGGGCGACGCGGCGCTCGCCGCCGGCGTGGCGGCGGCGGCGAAGAACATGCCCTGCTGGCCCTGGTTCGACTGCGAGAACGAGCCGCCGGCCGCATTGTGCTGGCCGTTCGCGCCATGCCCGCCGGCGACCGAAGGCGTGACGGGTTGCGTCGGCGCCGGCGCGTCGAGATCGACGGCGTCGCCCTCGACGGAACCGAGCGCCAGCGCCGCGCCGGGCGCGAGCGGGTGATCGGCCTGTGCGCGCACGGGCGCCTCGGTGACGGTCACCCGGATCGGGTTCTGGGCCGGGGCCGCCGGTCCCGTGCCTTGGCCGGTCGCGGCAGCGTCGGTGCGTTGCGGTCCGCCCTTCGCCTCCGGCGGCGGCTTGAGCGCGGGGGTGGCGGCCTCGGCGTCGGGCCGGGCCGTCGCGCCGGCGGAGCCGGCCTCGCGGGCGACCGGCTCGACGGCCGGCCGCGGGGGCGCGTCGATCACCGCGGCGACGGCGTCGTCGCGATGGTCGTCCTCGATATCGTCTTCTTCCGGGCGCGCGCGCGCCGGCAGGTCGCGGTCGTCGGCCGGCTCCTCCGGCCGGGCGAGCGGCTCGCCGGCGCCGGGCTTGCCCCGGAACAGGGCGGCGTCCAGCTCGCTTTCGCCCGCGGTCGCCGCCGCCGGCGCCGCCGCCAGCCGGTCGAACAGCTTGGTCAGCAGGTTGCCGAACACTTCGCTGGCGACGGCCGCCTTCGCTTTGCCCGGTTGCGTGGTCTGGTTGCGTGCGTCGATGCCCTGAGTTTCCATGAGCCGAATCCCGTCAATCCGCGGCTGGTGGACAGCAAGCACCGGGCCAATCGCCCAATCCGTTGATCCGGCTGGATTTCCGCGTCGGCCGAGCGGCCGAGTCCGGCGCCGCGCCGGCAGTTCCTGCTGCCCCGGGCGGAAGGAATTGCCGGGCGCGACCCGGAGCGCGACGGGGGGCGCCGGCGGTGCTATCCAGGGGCGATGGGCGCAAGCGACGAGGCCGAGTCCCTGTTTCGCCAGGGCGTGGCGCTGGGCGAGCAGCGGCGCACCGGCGACGCCGTCGCGACCTTGCGCCGCGCGCTGGCGCTTCGGCCCGACCAGGCGGAGATCCACGCCGCGCTCGGCGACGTGCTGCGCGACGGCGGCGATGCCGCCGGCGCCGAGGCGGCCTGGCGGCGGGCGCTCGCGCTGCGCCGGGACCTGGCCGGACCGCTCAACAACCTGGGCACGGCGCTCGCGGCGCGCGGCGAGCTCGACGAGGCGCGGCGCCTGCTCGAGCGCGCGGTCGAGGCCGAGCCCGACATCGCGATGCTGCGCGCCAACCTGGCGAACGTGCTGGCGCGCATCGGCACGGCGCTCAACCGGCAGGGGCGGGGCGGCGAGGCGGTCGCGGCGTTCGAACGCGCCGTCGCCCTGCATGCCGGCGTGCCGCCCTATCACGTCAATCTCGGCATCGCGCTGCGCCAGGCCGGGCGCCTGGAGGAGAGCATCGATGCGTTCGACCGCGCGCTCGCGCTGCGCGCCGACGATCCGCTGGCGCGCTGGAACCGGGCCTTGAGCCTGCTGGCGCTGGGCCGCCTGCAGGAGGGCTGGCGCGACTACGAGTTCCGCCGCCGCCTGCCCAGCGCGCCGCCGGCGCCCGCCCTGCCGGAATGGGACGGGCGCTCGGCCCGGCGCGTGCTGGTGCGCCGCGAGCAGGGAATCGGCGACGAGCTGCTGTTCGCGAGCTGCTTCGACGACCTGCTGGCGACCGGCGCCAATGCCCGCATCGAATGCGACGCGCGCCTGGCGCCACTGTTCCAGCGCTCGTTCCCGGCGGCGCGGATCGTGCCGGTGCGCCGGCCGGGGCCGGGCGAGGCCGAGCCGCCGGCCGAGCCCGGCGACGCCGAGGCGTGGATCCCGGCCGGCAGCCTGCCGCGCCTGTTCCGGACGACGCTCGACGCGTTCCCCGCGCGGCGCGCTTACCTGAAGGCCGATCCGGCGGCGGTCGCGCGCTGGCGGGAAAGGCTCGGGCCGCTGCGCTCCGTCGGCCTGTGCTGGCGCTCGAGCCGCCTCGGCGGCGAGCGCGACAGCCGCTATGCGCGCATCGCCGACTTCGCGCCGCTCCTCGCCCTCGACGGCTTCACCTTCGTCTCGCTGCAGCTCAACCTCGCCGCGCCCGAGCGCGACGCGGCCGGGCCGGCGCTGCGCTTGGCCGAAGGCCTCGACCTGCAGCACGACGTCGACGGGACCGCGGCGCTGGTCGCCGCGCTCGACCACGTGATCACGGTCGATTCCTGGGTCCTGTCGCTCGCCGGCGCGCTCGGCACGCCGACCTGGTTCCTGGCGTCCGGGCGCGACTGGGCCACGCTCGGCAGCGACCGCATGCCGTGGCTGCCGGCGGTCGCGACGCGCTTCGTCAAGCCGGGCGGCTGGAGCGAGGCGGTGGCCGCAGCGGCGCGGGAACTGGCCAACCACCTTAAAGGCGGACGTGAACATGTCCGCGGCTGAGTAGTAATACGGATATTCGTTGCGGTTCCGCCGGTCTACGCCTCCGGCGTGACCATGCGCATTGAGCAGCACCCGATCCGGGGCGTTCCGGCCGCGACCGGCGCCGCCGCCCTGGCGGCTGCGCGCCGGGACGGGCCATGCGCGCGCCACGCGACCTTCTGGCTTCGCGGAATCCTGTTCGTCGCGATCTACGGGGCGCTCGACTGGGTCAGCTTCGTTCAGCCCTATTCGCCAATCGGCGTCACGCCGTGGAATCCGCCGCCGGCCATCGGCTTGGCGATGATCCTCAGGTATGGCACGGCCTACGGTGTGTGGCTGGTGCCGGCGGGGCTGGCCGCGGAGGCGGTGCTGCGCGGATTTCCTGCGCCCCTAGCCGCAACCCTGGCGGCGCAGGCGGAAATCGCCCTGATCTACACCGCGCTGGGCTACGTCTTGACCCGCCGGCTCGGCTTCCAATTCGACCGCCCCGCGTTGCGCGATGTCATCCTGCTGCTGGCGGCCGCGTTGCCGGCGACCGTTCTGGCCGCGCTGTCGGTCGTCGGCACCTACATTGTCACCGGCGCCATCTCGACGCCCGATCCGACGGCGCCGATCTACCGCTATTGGATCGGCGACATGATCGGCATCGCCGTCTTCACGCCGCTGGCACTGCGGCTGCAGGGCCTGGCGACGGGCTGGATGGCCCTGCGTCCCGCTCCCCGTGAATGCCTGCAATGGGCTTTCCATGCGACGACAATCGCGCTCGCCGCATGGGTGGCACTCGGGCTCAAGCAGACCGACCAGTACGACTTTTTCTACCTGCTGCTGCTGCCGCTCGTCTGGGTTGGCGTTCGCCGAGGCCTCGACGGCGTGTGCATCGCCAATCTTCTCGCGCAGGCGCTGGTGATCGGCATCGCCGAATACCGCCACTTCGCCGGCACGACCGTCATCGAGATCCAGATGCTGATGCTGCTGATGGCGACCATGTGCCTGGCCTTGGGCACGGCCGTGGACGAGCGCGCGCGCGCGGAGCAGGCGCTGCGCGAGAGCGAGATCAAGTTGCGCCAGCATCAGGCGGCCATGGCCCTGGCGTCGAATGTGCGCATCGCCGACGAGCTCAGTGCCGCGGTGGTGCACGAGCTGTCGCAGCCGCTCGCCGCCGTCACGACCTACCTGTCGGCCTGCCTGCGGCACCTCCGCGGGCCGCGGCTCAACATTCCCGTGATCGAGAGCGCCATAAAGAAGGCGACGGTACAGGCGCATCGCGCCCGCGACACGGTCGGCAAGCTGCGCGAATTGTACGACCGCGGCGAGGTCACGCGCGGGCCAGTGGACCTCGCCCGGCTGATCACCGATGCCGTCGAACTGGTTCGCTCGGAGCCGGGCGCCGGTCGGGTCGCGATCGAGACGAGGCTGGAGGCCGGGCTGCCTCGGATCCGGGTCGACGGCACGCAGATCGAGCAGGTCGTCGTGAACCTGCTCCGCAACGCGCTGGAATCGCTGCGGCAGGCGCGGGCCTCGGCACCGCGCGTGAGCATCGAGGTGCGCCGCGACGGACGGTTGGTCCTCGCCGCCATCAGCGACAATGGCGTCGGCGTGCCGGAAGAGGTCGCGACCAGCCTGTTCGAACCGTTCACGACGACGAAGGGACACGGCATGGGGCTGGGTCTGGCGATATGCCGCCGCATCGTCGACGCCCATGGCGGGCGCCTGTGGCTCGAGCCGCAGCCGACGGGGGCGCGCTTCTGCTTCTCGCTGCCGGCTTGCGATGACTGAGCAGAGCCGCGAGCAACCGGTCGTCCATGTCGTGGACGACGAGGAGCCGGTGCGCGACGCGCTCGTCATGCTGCTGGAGTCGGCCGGGTATCGCGGCGAGGCGCATGCGTCGGCCGAGGACTTTCTCGAGACCTTCGACCCGCATCGGCCCGGTGCCGTCATCGCCGACATCAAGATGCCCGGCCTCGACGGGCTGACGATGTTCCGCCGCCTGCGCGATTCCGGCGCGTCGGTCCCCTTCATCTTCATCACCGGTCACGGCGACATCCCGATGGCGGTATCGGCGATCCAGGACGGCGCCTTCGACTTCCTTGAGAAGCCGTTCGACGAGGAGCGGCTGCTCGACAGCTTGCGCCGAGCGCTCGGCCGCGATCGGCGCCAGCGCGCCGGAAAGGAGGATCGGGCCGCGATCCGGCTCCGCCTCGCCGCGCTGACTCCGCGCGAACGCGAGATCTTCGAACTGCTGGTGCAGGGCGCCACCAACAAGTCGATCGCGCGCCGCCTGGAAATCAGCCCCCGCACGGTCGAGAACCATCGCGCCCACGTGATGGAGAAGCTCCACGCGCGCGGCCTCTCCGATCTTGTGCGCATGGGCTTGCGCGCGGCGGGGTCGAGCGGGGACGAGACGTCTGAGTAGTCATCCGGATTCCGTCCGAGCGCGCGCGCCGATATTTAGAAAATCGAGAAAGAGCCGCCCATGTTCAACCCCGGCGCAAGCCCGGGAGGCGGCTTCGCTGACGGAATCGGGTGAGCAGGGCCGCGACCATGTCGAACCGCCTCCACGTCTCTGCTGCGGGTGCCGGCGCGAGGCCGCCGGCCTTCGGGCGCGGCGATCCGGCGCCATGGTTCTCGCTTCCGGCCAGCACGGGAAGCCTGTTCCATCTGTCGTCGCTGGGCGGCCGCTACGTCGTCCTCTGCTTCTTCGGCTCGCTCGCCGATCCGCGCGCCGCGCGCGAGGTGAAGGCGATCCTCCGCCATCGCGGCCTATTCGGCGACCACCGCATCCTGTTCTTCGGCGTGAGCACCGACGCGACCGACCGCACCCAGAGGCGGGCGGTACAGGACCTGCCCGGCATCCGCTACTTCTGGGATGAGGAAGGCACGGCCAGCCGGCTCTACCGGGCCATTCTCGCAGAGGACGATCGGCGCGCGGGACCCTATCGCGCGCACACGGTCGTGCTGGACCCGTCCCTGCGCGTGCTGGCGGACGTCGACTTCGACGACCCCAGGGGCCATGCCGCGCGGCTGGTGACGTTCCTGCGCGCGCTGCCGCCGCCCGACCGCCACGCGGGCGTCGAGACATGGGCGCCGGTGCTGATCGTGCCGCGCGTCTTCGAATCCGCGTTCTGTCGCCACCTGATCGGGCTCTATGAAGCCGCGGGCGGCGAGGACTCCGGCTTCATGCGCGAGGTCGACGGCAAGACCGTGTCCGTCATCGACCACGCGCACAAGCGCCGCCACGACTACGGCATCGTCGATGAAGCGGTGCGCAGCGCCGCCAACCAGCGCATCCATCGCCGACTGGTGCCCGAGATCAAGAAGGCCTTCCAGTTCGACGTCACGCGCATCGAGCGCTACATCGTCGCCTGCTACGACGCCGGCGAAGGCGGCTACTTCCGGCCGCACCGCGACAACACGACCAAGGGCACGGCGCACCGGCGCTTCGCTGTCTCGATCAACCTGAACGCCGAGGAATTCGAGGGCGGCGACCTGCGCTTCCCCGAGTTCGGCCCGCGCACCTATCGCCCGCCCACGGGCGGCGCAGTTGTCTTTTCGTGCTCGCTGCTGCACGAGGCGACGCCTGTCACCAAGGGGACGCGCTACGTGTTCCTGCCGTTTCTCTACGACGAGGCCGGCGCTCGCCTGCGCGAGCAGAACAACCGGTTCCTGGGCGAGGGCGTCGTGCCCTACCGTTCGGGGAACGGCGCCGCGAACCCCACGGAAAAGCCCACGGGCTGAAGCCACCCTGACGGGACATCCGGCCAATCGACGGGAGTACGGCCATGGTTACCACTATTACGGGATCAAATGGACAAAGCACTATCAATGTTATGTCAGACGACCCGCTGCGGGACTGGCTCATCGTCGCCGATATCGGGCCCTTCCCGCTCAACGTCGGCAACGACACGGTGACGCTCGCGGGGCGCTACGCCTCGGCCGAGGTCCATCTCGAGGGCGGGGCGGACGTCTATCGCGGCTCCACGCTGGGCGGCAACGGGCCGCTCGCCAACGCGCTGTACGGCACGCGCATCGACGTCGTGTATGGCGGCAACGGCAACGACACGATCCATGGCGGGGCCGGCAATGACACGCTCTACGGCGGGGCCGGCAACGACACGATCAACGGCGGCACCGGCCAGGACTTCATCGACGGCGGCGACGGGGCGGACACGCTCTACGGCTGGCTCGGCGACGACACGCTGATCGGCTGGAACGGCAACGACACGCTCTACGGCGGTTCGGGCAATGACTGGATGCAGGGCAACGACGGCCACGACTACCTGCAGGGCGACTTCGGCGACGACACGCTCGACGGCGGCAACGGCAACGACGTGCTGCGCGGCGGCGACGGGCACGACGCGCTCTTCGGCGGCGGCGGGAGGGATTCCCTGTTCGGCGGGACGGGCGCAGATTCGCTCTATGGCGGGGACGGCGACGACCTGATCCACGGCAACGAGGGCGACGACCTGATCGTCGCCGACGACTACACCGCCTTCGATGGCCGCGACACCGTGTTCGGCGGCGCCGGCAACGACGTGATTTTCAGCGGCGGCGGCAACGACACGCTCTTCGGCGAGGCAGGGCGCGACCTCGTCTTTGGCGAGGACGGCAACGACGTCATCAACGGCGGCGCCGGCAACGACACCCTGATCGGCGGGGCAGGAAACGACACGCTGACCGGCGGCAGCGGCTCGGACACGCTCGTCGGCATGGATGGCCACGACGTGGTCACCGACTTCGATCGCGTATTCGACAAGCTCGATTTTACCGGAGTGTTCGCCGATTTCGCCGACGCGATGGCGCATGCGGGCCAAGCCGGAGCGCATGTCGTCTTCGCCGACGGGTTCGGCAGCAGCGTGACGGTGCAAAACGCGCTGCTGTCGCACTTCACCGCGTCCAACATCATCTGCTGACCGGATCCGGCCGGCGTCGCCGCCGGAGCGACGCCGGCGGTCCGGGTTCGTTTGCCATTCCTTATCGACCGGGACCTGGGATCGCGGCGGCATCTCCTGCCTATGGCGCCGCGAATGTGCTCTAGGACCGCCGCTGAGGCCGCCGATCTGAGGGACCGGATCAAGGCGTCGCGCCTGGCGCGGGCCCGCGCCGTCCGGGCGCCGCGCCCGCCCGGGGCCGATCGCCGCATCGCCGGACGGCGCGGCGGTGACGAACCCTTAACCAACCCTCTGCTAGCGTCCCGCGCGGTATTCCGTTTTCGAGCCTGGGACCGATCGGGGGTTTCATGCCGCGCGAGGATTGGGTCGCCAATACCGTCGAGCGCATCTTCGAGGCCGAGGGGCTGTATCCCACCGGCAGGATCAAGAGCGTGCTCGACGTGGCGTGCGGCCTGTCGCTGAAGTCGCAGTACATCACGGCCGACATCCGCGTCGGCGTCGACATCTACCGCCCGTACCTGGAGAAGATCCAGGCCGACGTGCCCTATGTCGCGCTGCAGGCCGACGCGCTCGCCATCGGCAAGCTGTTCCTGCCCAGGTCGTTCGATCTCGTGCTGCTGCTCGACATCGTCGAGCACCTCGAGAAGAAGGATTCGATCCGCCTCATGGACATGGCGGAGGAGATCGCGCGCGTCGCGGTGATCGTCGAGACGCCCAGGGGCTACGTGCCGCAGAACATGGACATCTGGGGCCATGGCGGCGACGAGTTCCAGACCCATCGCTGCGGCTGGGAGCCCGTGGAGCTCGAGGCGCGCGGCTACCGGTGCCTGGTGCGCGACTACCGCATGAGCGCCGTCCGGCGCCACACCGACATCGAGGTCGCGCCCGACATCCAGCTGATCGACGCCATCAAGCGGCTGGACCGCTGATGGCGCCTTCGTCCTTCGACAGGCTCAGGACGAGGTAACAGAGGAGACTCCTCACCCTGAGCCCTGAGCTTGTCGAAGGGTCGAAGGGTGAGCCCGCAAGGAAGCGAGAGGAAGTTTCGTCATGCGTATCCTGGTCACCGGTGGTCTTGGCACGGTCGGCAAGGTGCTGGTCTGGGACCTGCGCCGCCGCGGGCACGAGGTCTGCGTCAGCGACCGCGCCCACCACCACGATCCCATGTATCAGCGCTGCGACGTGTCGAGCTACGCGCAGCTCGTGCGCCTGTTCGAGCGCGGGCCGTTCGACGTGGTGTACCACCTGGCCGCCGAGTTCGGCCGCTGGAACGGCGAGGACTTCTACGACTCGCTGTGGCAGACCAACGTGGTCGGCACCAAGAACATGATCCGGCTGCAGCAGCAGCACGGCTTCCGCATGGTGTTCTTCAGCTCGTCCGAGGTCTACGGCGACTACGACGGCGTCATGTCCGAGGACGTGATGGAAAAGGTCGAGATCCGCCAGATGAACGACTACGCCATGACCAAGTGGGTCAGCGAGCAGCAGATCATGAACGCGGCGGCGCAGTTCGGCCTGGAATCGGTGCGCGTGCGCCTGTTCAACACCTACGGGCCCGGCGAGTACTACAGCCCGTACCGCAGCGCCGTGTGCAAGTTCATCTACCACGCGATGTTCGGCATGCCCTACACGGTCTATCTCGGGCATCACCGCACCTCGACCTACGTCACCGACATCGCCCGCACGCTCGCCAACATCGCCGAGAACTTCAAGCCGGGCGAGGTCTACAACATCGGCGGCACCGAGTACCACGACATGAAGGAGGTGTCGGACATCATCCTCCGGCATGTCGGGCGCGAGGACAGCTTCGTCAGCTACGTCGAAGGCGAGCCGTTCACCACCAAGGACAAGAAGGTCGACGTGTCGAAGGCGATCCGCGACCTCGACCACAAGTGCCAGGTGCCCCTGAGCGAGGGCCTGCCGCGCACCATCGACTGGATGCGCTCGACCTACGGCCAGGCCAAGCCGAACTATGTCGGCCTGGACGACCTGGAGAAGTATCTCTGATTGAAAACCCTCGCCCGCCGCAAGCGGGAGAGGGAAGGGTGAGGGCACGGCTCGGTGCTTCATGCCCGCGCGTCTGCGACGCCGGAAGCACCGAGCCTTGCCCTTACCCGGCTCGCCCTACGGGCTCGCCACCCTCTCCCACCTGTGGTGGGCGAAGGTAAGAGATTGAACTCCGCGTCGCTCTGGGGCAGCTTGCCGCCCCGATGGAACCGCGCCAAGCGCTGAAGAGCGTCTTCGGATTCGACGATTTCCGGCCCGGCCAGGAGGCGGTCGTGCGCGCGCTGCTGGACAAGCAGCACGTGCTGGCGATCATGCCGACCGGCGCGGGCAAGAGCCTGTGCTTCCAGCTGCCGGCGGTGCTGGCGCCGGGACTGACGGTGGTGATCTCGCCGCTGATCGCGCTGATGGAGAACCAGGTCGCGCTGATGGCGGCGATGGGCGTGCCCGCGGCCACGATCAACTCGGGTCGCGCGCGCGCCGCCAACGTCGCGGTGTGGCGGCGCGTGCAGGCGGGCGAGATCAAGCTGCTCTACATGTCGCCCGAGCGCCTCTTGGACGAACGCATGATGGCGGCGCTCAAGCGGCTGCCGGTCGAGCATTTCGTCATCGACGAGGTGCACTGCGTGAGCCAGTGGGGGCACGACTTCCGGCCGGAGTACCTGCAGCTCGCGGCGCTGCGCGAGACGTTCCCCGGCGTGCCGATCGCCGGCTTCACGGCGACGGCCGACCAGGCGACCCGGCGCGACATCGTCGCAAAGATCTTCGACGGCAAGGCGCGGCAGTTCGCGCTCGGCTTCGACCGGCCGAACATCCAGCTCGTGGTCGAGGAGCGGCGCAACGGGCCCAGGCGCGTGCTCGAGCTGATGGCCGAGCACAAGGGCGAGCAGGGCATCGTCTACTGCCTTGCGCGGCGAAGCGTCGACGAGATCGCCGCGCTGCTGAACGAGAACGGCTTCCCGGCGCTGCCGTATCACGCCGGGCTCGACGCCGACACGCGCAGGCGCCATCTCGACCGATTCCTGACCGATCCGACCGTGACCGTCGTGGCCACGATCGCGTTCGGCATGGGCATCGACAAGCCCGACATCCGCTTCGTGTTCCATCTCGACCTGCCTTCGAACATGGAGGCCTATTACCAGGAGATCGGCCGCGCCGGGCGCGACGGCAAGCCGGCGCAGGCCGTGCTGCTCTACGGCCTCGACGGCATCCGCATCCGCCGCGCCATGATCGAGGAATCGGGCGCCGCCGAGGAGCAGAAGCGCATCGAGCACCGCCGGCTCGATGCGCTGATCGCCTATTGCGAGGCGTCGTCCTGCCGCCGCCAGGCGCTGCTGGCGTATTTCGGCGAGGAGCACGGCCCCTGCGGCAACTGCGACCAGTGCCTCTCGCCCAGCGAGACGGTCGACGGCACCCAAGAGGCGCGCGCGGTCCTGGAGACGATCGTCGCGGCCGGCGAGATGTACGGCCAGATCCACATCGTCGACATCCTGCTGGGCCGCGGCAACGAGAAGCTGCTGCGCGCCGGCCACGACCGGCTGCCGACCTATGGCTGGGGCAAGGGCAGGGACGAGCGCTACTGGCGTTCGGTGCTGCGCCAGCTCTACGCCGGCAACGTGATCACCATCGACGTCGCCAACTATGGCGTGGTGAAGCTGGCCGAGCGCGGCTGGCGCGTGCTGCGCCAGGGCGAGCGGGTGATGCTGCGGGTCGACCAGCCGCGCCGGCGCGCGACCGCGACCGGGCGCAAGGCGCGGCCCGTGCCGGTCGCGATGCCCGAGGCCGCCGCAGACGCGCTGCTGGCGCGCCTGAAGCGCCTGCGCGCCGAGCTGGCGCGCGCCCGCGCCGTGCCGGCCTATATCGTGTTCTCGGACAAGACCCTGATCGACATGGCCCAGCGCCGGCCGCGCGACCGGCTGGAGTTCGGCCAGGTCTACGGCGTCGGCGAGCGCAAGCTGGCCGAGTTCGCCGACGTGTTCTTGAGAGAGATCGCGCGCCACGACGGGGCGGGGGCGTGAGGGCGATGCGCGGACCGAACGGCGCCGGATCGACGGGCGCCTCGCGCCAGCAGGGCATGGCGCTCACGGCGGAGCTCGTCGCGCGCACCCTGCGCGAGGTCGCCGATGCCGGGCTCCTGCCGGGCATGGAGCCGATGAGCGACGACGACTACCGCGAGACCGCGCGCGAGCTGCTCGCCGGGGCGCCCGATGGCGATCCCTGGTTCTTCGGCTACGGCTCTCTGTTGTGGAAGCCGGCCGAGTGCGCGGTCGCCGAGAACCGGCTCGCCCTGGTGCGCGGCTGGCATCGCGCGTTCTGCTTCCGCGTGATGCGCGCCCGCGGCACGCCCGAGCGGCCGGGGCTGATGATGGCGCTCGACCGCGGTGGCCAGTGCCGCGGCGTGGCGTTTCGCCTGCCGTGCCTCGACGCCCAGGCCGGCGTCGAGGCGCTGCTCAGGCGCGAGCTGCCGATCAAGGCGCCGCGGGCACATCTGCCGCGCTGGCTCGCGGCGGAGACGGAGCACGGGCCCGTGCGCGCGCTCGGCTTCGTCGTGAACCGCGAGAGCCCGCGCTACACCGGACGAATGCACCTGCACGAGGTCGCCGACGTGCTCGCCACGGCCGCCGGCCATGTCGGATCCGGGGCGCAGTACCTGCACGAGACGGTGCTCCGCCTCGAGGCGCTCGGAATCCGCGACCGCAACCTGTGGCGGCTGCAGGCGCTGGTCGCCGAGCGCATCGCCGCGTCGGCCGGGTCGAGCGAGGCGGCAGCGGCGGTGGAAACGTCCTCGTGACGTGCCATTGGCCGGATCGCCGGATGCTTGTCATATAAGAAGCCTGGATGAAAGGCATCCGGCCACGGCCCGCGGCGATCACGCAGGGCCGTGGCCGGAGGCCGGTCACGGCGGTGGGCCTTAGGCCGTGACCGGCAGCGCGATGAACAGGTTGTTCGCGTCGCGCATGATCTGCAGGACGGCCATTCCGCCATGGGCGCTGCTCGCCTGCCGCAGCGCCTTCTTCGCCTCGGCCGGCGACGCGACCGGCGTGCGATTCACCGCGACGATGACGTCACCCGGCTTGACGCCATGGTCCGCCGCGATGCCGGTCGGCGCGACCGTGGCGACGACGACACCGTGGATGCCCGGGACGATGCCGAGCTCCTCGCGCGTCGCCTTGTCCAGCGACGCGACCGACATGCCGAGCATGGCCGGTTCCGCCTTGCCGGCGGCGGCCGCGGGCGCCTCGGCCTTGTTCCGCATCTGGCCGATCTGCGCATGCAGCTCCCGCGTCTGGCCGCCTCGATTGATCCAGATCTCGACGGTGCTGCCCGGCACCGCATCGGCGGTCATGGTCGCCAGATCGTGGGGGGTGTCGACGGACTTCGAGCCGAGCCGGACGATGACGTCGCCGACGGACAGGCCGGACTTCGCCGCCGGCGAGCCGGGCCGTACTTCGGTAACCAGCGCGCCCTTTGGCCCCGCGAGGCCGAGAACCTGCGCCAGCTCGGGCGTGATCGACTGGACGGACACGCCGAGCCAGCCGCGCTCGACATGGCCCCGCGTCTGCAGCTGATGCGCGACCTTGCTGGCGATGTCGCCGGAAATCGCGAAGCCGATCCCCACGTTTCCGCCGTTCGGCGTGAAGATGACGGAGTTGACGCCGACGACGTGCCCGGAGAGGTCGAACAGCGGTCCGCCGGAATTGCCGGGATTGATCGACGCGTCGGTCTGGATGAAGTCGTCATACGGGCCCGACCCGAGGTCGCGGCCGCGCGCCGATACGATGCCGGCGGTCGCGGTCCCGCCCAGGCCGTACGGATTGCCCATCGCCACGACCCAGTCGCCCACGTGCACGTCGTTCGATTCCCCGAACGAGACGAATGGCAGCTTCCCGCCGCCATCGATCTTCAAGAGCGCGATGTCCGTCAGCCGGTCCTCGCCCAGCAGCCTGGCCTTGAACTGGCGGCCGTCCGCGAGGGTGACCTTGAGCGACTGCGCCTTGCCGGCGACATGGTCGTTCGTGACGATGTAGCCACTCGGATCGATGATGAAGCCGGATCCGAGGCCGTTGACGCGGCGCGCCTGCTCGGGGCCGCCGAACTGCTCGAACAGGCGTCCGAGCGGCGTGTTCTTGAGCTCGTCGGGCATGTCCATGCTGGTCTTGACGACCTCGGACATGGTTATGCGGACCACCGCGGGACTCACCTTCCGGATCAATCCGGCGAATCCGGCAGGCCCGGCGAAGTCGCCCGTCGCCTCGGCCGAGGGCGCCGCGGCGTGCGCGGAGTGCACTCGCCAATAGACCGCGGCGACGGACGCCGTCGCCACGGCCGCCACGAGAACGTACCCGGCGATGCGTGCGCGGCTGCGACGCGGCCGGTCGGAAGGGGAATTGGTGTCCATTGCTGATGCCTCCAACCACATGAGCCAGCCCTGCGCGGAAGATCCCCGAGGGCATGCCGCATGATGGGCATCGCCAGCTTGCAGGCACTCTTCGGGAATATTGAATCGCTGTGAGGCTGCGGCCGGCACGCTTGCATCAACGCCGCCGGTTGTCGCGCAAGAGCACCCGCACCCAAAGCGCCAAGCCGACCAGCAGCGCCATCGTCAGCGCGGAGATGATGGAGATGAGCCGGCCGTGGCTCGCGAGGAATTCGACGAAGCTCATGGCTCTACCTGCTTCGGCATCGCTGGAGGTCGACGGCGGCCATCGCCCGGCATGGCCGAAGGGCCGCGGTCCGCGGCCCTTCGGGCGATCTTCCGCGAGCTATCTGGATCGGGGATTACCGCAGGATTGCAAATGCGTAATGTTGCAATGCCGCGGTTGACTCCCGCGCACGACGGTTGCACGTCTCAGCATGCGCCCGGTGCGATGGACGGACGCGGTAACCCTGCCCGATCGGGACCGCCAGCATGCATGCACTTGTCATCGAAGACGATCAGCGGATGGCCGATTTCATCCTGAAGGGCCTGAAGGAGAACGGGTATGCCGTCGACCATGTCGCCGACGGCGCGGACGGGTTGCACCTCGCCACGACGCGGCCGTACGACGTCATGATCGTCGACCGGATGGTGCCCGGCCTCGACGGGCTTGCCGTGATCCAGGCCCTGCGCGCGGCGAAGATCGACACGCCCGCCGTCGTGCTGTCCTCGCTCGGGCAGGTCGATCACCGCATCGAGGGGCTCAGGGCCGGAAGCGACGACTATCTTCCCAAGCCCTTCGTGTTCGCGGAGCTGCTGGCGCGGATCGAGTCGATCCTGCGGCGCAGGAATGGCGGCGACAAAGCCACCCGCCTGCAGGTCGGCGACCTGAGCATGGATCTGCTGTCGCGCAAGGTGGTGCGCGCCGGCAGGCCGCTCGATCTGCTGCCGCGCGAGTTCCAGATTCTCGAGTGCCTCATGCGCAACGCCGGGCGGGTGGTAACCCGCACGATGCTTCTCGAGACGGTGTGGAACTATCATTTCGACCCGAATACCAACGTGATCGATACGCAGATCAGCCGCGTGCGGCAGAAGGTGGACCGGGGCTTTTCCGTCCCCTTGATCCAGACCGTCAGGGGATCGGGCTACATGATCGCGCCGTCGGCCGGCCCGGACGCCTGAGGCGGCGATGCCCGCGGCCGGCATGACCACGGCCAGCGAATCGACGGCGCCGGCGGCCGACCGTCCCGCCGAATCCGCGCGCGGCGATCGAGCCTTCCGCGCATCGCACACCTCGACGTTTCGCTACTCGGCCCTGGTGGCCGCGCTTGTCGTCATGAGCGGCCTCGTCGTCGTCGGCTTTTCCTGCGTGCTCGCCGCGCTCTGGGAGCGCCATCAGGAGGCCGGCGCCCAGCAGGAGTTCGATCGGCTGCTCGGCGTCTACGCGCATGGCGGCTTCGACGCCCTGGTCTCGCAAGTGGACGAACGGAGCGCCCGCGCGGGGTCCGGCGGATGGCTGCAGCGGATCACCACGGCCGCCCATGTCTACGCGCTCGCGCCGCCGCGGGCCGAGCGGACCATCGCCGGCAACCTGCCGGCGTGGCCCACCGGCATCGTCGACATCGGCCCGCGGCGGATCGCGTTCGCCGTTCCAGGAGCGGGCATCCTGCCGGCCGAATTGCACCAGATTCGCGCCAGCACCGCGACGCTGCCGGACGGCACCCGGCTGCTCGTCGGGCGCGACGTGGAACTGGCCGAACGCGTCGCCCACTGGCTGGAAGGAGCACTGGTCTGGCTGCTCACGTTCGGATTGCCGAGCGGGACCCTGGGCGGCTGGGTCGCCAGCCGGCGCATGCTCGGCCGCATCGACGAGCTGCGTCGCAACGCCGATCGGATCATGGCGGGCGACATTACCCACCGCATGCCGCTTTCGCGCCACGACGACGAGTTCGACCGCTTGGCGGCGACGCTCAACCGCATGCTGGCCGAGATCGAGGGGCTGATGCGCACGGTGCGCCGGGTCACGGACGACATTGCCCACGACCTGCGCAGCCCGCTCACGCGGGTGCGCCAGCAGCTCGATCTCGCGCTGCGAGAACGACGGCCCGAGGCCGCCCGGGAGGTGATCGCGGAGGCGGTCGCGGATGTCGACCGGCTGCTGTCGACGTTCAACGCGCTGCTGACCATCGCCACGGTCGACGCGGGCAGCGTGCGTGTCGACGTCGGGCGCGTGCCGCTCGACGGGCTGCTGCGCGATCTCGACGATCTCTACCGGCCGATGAGCGATGACCGGGAGCAGACGCTGGTGGTGATGGCGCTGCCCGGGATCGCCGCGCGGGCGAACCGGCAGCTGCTGTTCCAGGCGCTCGCGAATCTCGTCGAAAACGCGATCAAGTACGCGCCGCGGGGCGGCCGCGTCGAGGTGACGGCGCGCGACCGCACCGACGGCATCCAGATGGTGGTCGCGGACGATGGCCCGGGCATCGCGGCACCCGATCGCGCGAGGGTGCTCGAGCCCTTCGTGCGACTCGACCAGAGCCGGGGCCAGCCCGGAAACGGGCTCGGACTCGCGCTGGTCGCGGCGATCTGCAAGTTCCATCGCGCCAGGCTGATTCTCGGCGACAACAAGCCCGGCTTGCGCGTCTGCCTTCTTCTTCCCCGCGCCGATTGACCTGCGCGTCCGCCGGCGGTGCCGGCGAAGCTTTCGGAAAATACATGCGGGCTTCATGTGGCGGACAGCCGGCGGCGCTACGACATTGCCGGCCGCGGCGCCGGGGCGCCGCGGAGCAGCCAGCCCGCAAGGAGGATCGGCACCATGGCGACGCTATATCTCGGGCCCACGGGCGCGCCGCGCGGCAGCAACGACGACGGCGCGACCGCCGGGGACTCCGGCATGGGCCCGGCCGGATCGACGCTCTATCGCGACTGCGCCGCGAACGAGCGAACGTTTCTCGCCTGGATGCGGACGGCGATCGCGCTGATGGCGTTCGGCTTCGTGGTCGAACGCTTCGGCGACGACGGCGCCGCCCTCGCGGCGCTCGCATCCGCGTCCGTCGGCGACCCGCCGATCGCCGGCTCCTGGAGCAACGCCGGACTCGCGCTGACGGCGCTCGGCATCATGGTGGCGGTTTCGTCCTACTACCGGTTCCGGCGCCTCGACGCGGCCATTCGCTCACGCGAGCCCGCCCGCCCAGGCGGAGGCGCGACCGAAATCCTCTTGACGTCGGGCCTGGTGGCGATGGGCGCCCTGCTGGCCGTCGGTGTCGGTCGTCTCGTTTCCTGGTAGCCCCGGCCCGGGCGGCCGTCCCGGCGGGGCGCGGGCGGCTTCGGCGTCCCGCCGCTTCGGTCCCGTGCCGGCGTGCGAGGACGGGCGAAGGCGGGCGGCGGAGTAGTCGTCCATGCGAACGATCGTGGAATTCGCCCGCGATATCTGGTCGCTCTCGTTCCCCTATTTCCGCTCCGAGGAGCGTCGAGCGGCGTCCGCGCTGTTGGCGTCGCTCGTCCTGCTCAATCTCGCCGCCGTCTATCTGAACATCCTGTTCAATGAATGGAACAACCTGTTCTACACGGCCCTGCAGACGAAGGACTGGCCGGTCTTCCTGCACCAGCTGTTCCGGTTCTGCTGGCTTGCGGCCCTGTTCATCGCCGCGTCCGTGTACCAGCTCTATCTCAACCAGATGCTGCAGATCCGGTGGCGCCGCTGGCTGACCGCGAGGCTCGTCGACCGCTGGCTGGAAAATCGGACCTACTATCGCATGCAGGTCGCGGGCGGCGGCGCCGACAACCCGGACCAGCGGATCGCCGAGGACATCCGCGCTTTCGTCGCGAGCACGCTGACCCTTTCGCTCGGGCTGTTGAGCGCGGCGGTCACGCTCGTCTCGTTTTCCGGCGTGCTTTGGCAGCTTTCCGGCGCGCTGCCGATCGCGCTGGCCGGATTTGCGTTCTCGCTGCCAGGCTACATGGTCTGGGCCGCGATCGCCTACGCGGTGCTGGGGACGTGGCTGGCGAACCGCATCGGCCACCGGCTGGCGGGATTGAACTTCGAGCAGCAGCGGCGCGAGGCCGACTTCCGCTTTGCGCTGGTGCGCGTGCGCGAGAACGCGGAGGCCATCGCGATGGAGCGCGGCGAGGTCCGCGAACGGCTCGGCCTGCTCGACCGATTCGCGTCGGTCGTCGGCAATTGGCGGTCGATCATGGCGCAGCAGAAGCGGCTGAGCTGGTACACGTCGGGCTACGGCCAGGTCGCGATCGTCTTTCCGTTCGTCGTCGCCAGTCCGCGCTATTTTGCGGGCACCCTGCAACTGGGCGGATTGATGCAGACGGCCTCCGCCTTCGGCCAGGTGCAGCAGGCGCTGAGCTTCGTCGTCAACGCCTATGGCGACCTCGCGGCGTGGAAGGCGGTGGTCGATCGGCTCGTCCAGTTTCGGCGCGCGATGGAGCGGGCGGACCGCGTGCCCACGGGCGGGTCGCGCATCGTGGTGCAGCGCGACGCGCGGGACGAGCTGAGCCTCGAAGGGCTTGCGCTCGCCGCGCCCGACGGCGCGGTCCTGATGACGGCGGATGCGGTGCGCATTCCGCGCGGCGCGACGGTCCTGATCTCGGGGCCGTCGGGGATCGGCAAGAGCACGCTGCTCCGCGCGATCGCCGGCGTCTGGCCGTTCGGCCGGGGGCTGATCCGCGTACCCGAGGGCGCGAAGCTGATGTTCGTGCCGCAGCGCCCGTACCTGGCGGTCGGCAGGCTGCGCGACGTCCTTGTCTATCCGCACGCCGGCATCGCCGCCGGGGATCGGTCCTTGCGCGAGGCGCTCGCCGCCTGCGGCCTGCCGCAATTGGCCGATCGTCTCGACGAAGCGCGGCACTGGTCCCTCTGCCTGTCGCCCGGCGAGCAGGAGCGCATCGCGTTCGCACGGGTGTTCCTGGGGCATCCCGACTGGGTTTTCCTGGACGAGGCTACCTCGGCGCTCGACGAGGCGATGGAGGCGGCGCTGTATCGGGAGCTCAAGCGGCGCCTCCCGCGCTCGACGGTCGTCAGCATCGGCCATCGCGCGAGCCTCGCCGCGCTGCATGGCGTCGCGATCTGTATCGAGAAATGTCCCGGCGCAGGCAGCGTCGTCGCCATGGCCGGCCCGGCCCGGCGTCAGCCCGGCGCCGTCATGACGGTGCAACCTGAACTCGATTCCACGGAGCTGACAGGCGGCCGCCATCTGAACCGCCTAGGCTGCCGCTGTCCCGATTAGATCCCGGCACGGGAAGGAGGACTCCATGAACCGAGCACATATCGCCACGGTGGCTGCGCTGCTCGCGGTCGGCGTCGCGACGGTCGCGAGCGCGGCGGATGCGCCGATGCCGCATATGCCGACTCAGCCGGCCGGCGGCATGGCGAAGCACCACCAGTCCGCCGCCGCGGCGCCGAAGGCCGCGCACGCGGCCGCGCATTTCGCGCAGCGACCTGTCCGGCGCGGCCGCGACACGGCCGCGCTCAACCTGCTTTCCGCCAACGGATATACCGGTCTCACCGATTTCCGCGCGGATGGGATCGTCTTCGTGGCGAAGGCACAGCACGACGGCAAGCCGGTGACGGTCATGGTCGACCCCGACACGGGTGTCATCGCGCCCATCGGCTAGGCACCGCCCCGCGGGACGCGGCCGGCCGCCGGCCGCGTCCCGCGGGGCCCACGCGCGGCCATCGTGTCCCGGGAGCTTGTCTGCCGGCCCTGCGCGTGCGTCAGGGCGGTCTCGCGCTTCCGTCCGGCCAGAGCCGGCGCCGGTCAGGCGACGGCTTCGCGCGCGGCCGGTGAAGCGCGCAGCGAGGCGCCGGCGCGCAGGACGCGGTAGCGCCCGGTTTCGATCTGCGCGCCGGTCACGATGCCGGTGCGCGTCGTGCCGCCGTCGAGGCCGAGGCGGTCGAAAACCAGCTTGTGCGGATCGTCCTGGCCGGTCAGCTCGCGATGCTTGTGCGGCGGCGTGTGGCCGTGCACGACGATTCTGCCGTCGAATCCGCCCTGCCTGGTCAGGAACTCGCCGTGCACCCACGCCCATCGCGCGTCGGTGAACGCGGTCCACGGCGTCGCGAGGCATCGCTCCCGCCCGAGCGCCGGGTCGAGCCCGCCATGCACCAGCAGCAGGTTGCCGGTCCCGGCGTACGACTGCATGGACACGAACAGGCCGAGCACATCCTCGCCGAGCGCGGCGGCGAACAGCCCGGCGCCGGGACGCGCGTCCGCCGCGGACGCCTGTGTCCGCATCTCCTCGAGCAGGCGCTCGCCGCCCATGCTCGCGGCCAGCCACATCGCCTCCGCCTTCGGCGCGTGCGGCGAGCCGGTCATGACGAGCAGCAGCTGCTCGTGATCGCCCGTCAGGCGATCGACCCGGTCGACGCCGCGGGCGGGTGCGTCCTCGGCCCGGAGCCGGAGCGTGCCGATATTGTCCGGCCCGCGGTCGATCAGGTCGCCAAGGAAGACGAGGCGCCGGAGGTTTCCGGCAGCCGACGGCTTCAAGGCGATCGCGTCGAGCAGCGAGCGCAGCTCGTGCGCGCAGCCATGGACGTCGCCGACCGCGAACACGGTCTCGTCCGGCAGCACGATCGGTGCCGGGATCCAGTCGGAGACTGCAACGTCGCTCGGACGGGCCATGGTGACGCCTTGCACGACGCGGCGCTTCGGCTCGCGAAAGCGCGATCATAGGCCGAACCGCCGGTGCGGGCGCGGTGCGGCCGGCTCGCCGGCGACCGGGCCGATGCGGCCGCCGGGGGCGACGGCCGCGTCCGCTGCGCGCGGCACTGGTCCTTTCCGTATTGACCTGGATCAAGGCCGCTCCGCCGCGCCTGCGGTATCCGATCGGCTGTTCCTTCAGCCGGTCCCCGCGACCGCCATGACGGCGATGGGGACGATCCCGCGTATCGAGGAGGAAACCGCCATGGAAAGCGCGACCTTCCGGAAGTGGCTGAGCGAGCGCGGCTGCACCTTCGACGTCCACGAGCGCGGCAAGGGCAAGCAGCTCGGCCACGCGAGCGTGACCGTCCGGCGCGGCGACCGTACGGCCGAGCTTCCCGACGTCGGCTCGAAACAGCGGCTCGATCCCAGGGTGGTGCGAAGGATCGTCGAGGATCTCGGCCTGCCCTGGTCGCAGCTTCCCGGCCCCGCCAGCCGCGCCTAGCGCCAGCAGAAGGAGGCAACCATGCCGGTGTTTGCCCTGCTCACCCGCCTGTCGCCCGGCTCCCTGAAGTCGCCGCACACGCTCGAGGAACTGGAGCGCCGTGTGGTCGAGCGCATCCGCAGGGAGTGCCCGAAGGTAAAGTGGCGCGTGAACTTCGCGGTGATCGGGCCGTGGGACTACCTCGACATCCTCGATGCGCCCGACATCGACACCGCCGCCAAGGTGTCGACCATCATCCGCACCTTCGGCCACGCCCACACCGAGCTCTGGCCGCTGGTGGACTGGCCCAAGTTCAAGAAGATGATCCGCGCGCTGCCCGGTGCGGACAAATAGGGCGGCCCGGTCTTCCGGCGGCATGGCAGGTGCGCGGTGCGCACGCGCCTGGCGCGATCACCGATGGGCCAGCAGCCAGGCGCCGATCCGGGGCCAGGTGTCCCGGCGCGCCGCGCGTCCGACCAGGATGCCGAGGTGCTGCAGGGCGACGCCGACCTCGGCGGGATACTCGATGATGGCGGCCTTCTTCGTCGCCGCCGCGGCGACGAAGGGTTCGACCGACGCGCGCGGGGCGATCTCGTCGGCCGCGTTCACGACGGCCAGGACCGGAATCGACAGCCGGGACGGAGCGAGCAGCGTCCCGTTGACGCTCAGTTCGCCCCGGCACAGGCGGTTCTCGCGGTAGAGCCAGTCGACGATCTGGTGCACGAGCCTGCCCGGCAGGGCGACCTCGTCGAGCGCCCAGCGCTCGACCCGCTGATGGATCTCCCTGGCCTGCCGGTCGGCGGCGCTCATGGCAGCGTCGAGGAGGCGCGACCAGACGAAGGTGCCGGGCGACGCCAGGGCGCTCACGCACGACAGCAGCGACCCCGGCACCGGATCGGTCTGGGACAGGTCGGTCGGGACCAGCGCGACCAGCGCGTCGCGGAAGCCGCTCTCGTGCGGCCGGAAGCACAGCGGCGCGCTGAGCAGCGCGAGGGCGCGGACCGTCTGCGGCGCGAGGGCGGCGTAGATCGCCGCCAGCGTGCCGCCGAGCGAATGGCCGATCAGGAGCGGCTTGCGCCCGGCATGCTTGGCCGCGATCCGCGCGACGCCGGCGCCGATCGCCGCCGCGTATTCGTCGAGGCCGCTGGCGGCGGTCAGCGGCGAGGCCGGCGGCCACTCGAGCAGATAGACGTGCAGCCCGAGGTCCCGGCAGCAGCCTATGGCGCTGAACGAAGGCGCGAGATCCCAGATATACGGCCGCTTGATCGGTGCCGCCACGATGAGCAGCGGCGGCGCCGCGGCGCGACCGCCATAGTCGCGCAGGCGCCAATGCGGGGCCGATGCGATCACGCGGTAGGCGGTTTCGGCGGGATCGAGCCCGCGCGCGGCGGCCAGGTCGCCCTGTGCCCGGCGCAGCGTGTCGAGCAGGGCGAACTGGGCGCGGCGGATGGCGTCCAGCGCTCCGGAGAGCGGCGGCACGGTGCCGGCCGACACGTCGCGGCGCTTGCCATCCGTCCGGGCCGAACTTCGTTTCACGCCATGATCCCCATCATGGACTGGCCTGCCGGCCGCGGCCCAACATGCGGGCACGAACCAGGCCGCGATGCCGCCGCTCCCGGCGGCAGCCGGCCTTGCGCGCGCGGATCGAACGGATGCGAGCAGATGCCACAGCGTTGAAGTACCACGTCCGCCGCCTCGCCGGCGAGATCGGCGAGCGCAACGTGTTCCGTCCCCGTGCCCTCGCCGCGGCGGCCTCCTATATCGAAGTCGTCTGGCGGGAGCAGGGCTACGCCGTGCGGCGCCAGACCTACGATGTCATGGGCGCGACTTGCGCGAACCTCGAGGTCGTGCGCCCCGGCAGGGCGCCCGCAGGCGGCATTCTCGTGGTCGGCGCGCACTACGACTCCGTGCAGGGCAGCCCCGGGGCGAACGACAACGCCAGCGGCGTCGCCGTGCTGCTGGAGCTGTCGCGCGTCTTCGCCACCGCGGCCCCGGCGATGACGGTGCGGCTCGTCGCCTTCGTCAACGAGGAGCCGCCGTTCTTCATGGGGCCGCAGCAGGGCAGCATGGTGTATGCCGCGGCGGCGCGCCGGGCCGGGGACGACATCCGCCTGATGGTCTCGCTCGAGACCGTCGGGTACTACAGCGACGCGGCCGGAAGCCAGCACTATCCGCCGGGCTTCGGCTGGTTCTATCCCGACCGCGGCAACTTCCTGGGCTTCGTCGCGAACCTGCGGTCGCGCGGCGTCATGCGGCGGGCGGCGCGCGCCTTCCGCGCCGTCTCGGACTTCCCGCTCGAGCACGTCGCGACCCTCGGCATCGTGCCCGGGGTGAGCTGGAGCGACCACCAGTCGTTCTGGCGCCACGGCTACCGCGCCTTCATGGCGACGGACACGGCGCCGTACCGCTATCCCTTCTATCACTCGGCCGGCGACACGCCGGGCAAGCTCGCCTATCCCGAGCTCGCCCGCGTGGCGGACGGCCTCATCGGCTGTTTCGCGGATCTGGCCGCTTCCGGCATTTGATCGAGGTCAAAGCGGCGGGGCGGGCAGCGGATAGGATCTGCCGTGGCCATCGGGAGTGCGACGCCATGCCGAGCTTGCTGTCGCGACGAACCGTGCAGGGGGCGGGACTTGCCCTGCCGCTGCCGCAGCGGAACGCCGATTTTCCCCTTGCGCGCTGCATCGGCGCGCGCCGGTCGGTGCGCGGGTTCCGCGACCGCGCCCTGGCCGAAAGCCAGCTCGGCCAGCTCCTCTGGGCGGCGCAGGGCACGACCGGCGCCGACGGCGAACGCGCCGTGCCGTCGGCCGGCGCGCTCTATCCGCTCGAGCTCTACGTCCATTGCGCGCGCGTCGGCGCGATCGCGCCCGGGACATACCGCTATCGCGCCGACCGTCACGAGCTCGTCCTCGTGTCGCCCGGCGATGCGCGCGACGCGCTGTCCAGGGCGGCGCTCGAGCAGGACTGGATCGCCACGGCCGCCGCGGTCGTCTGCGTCGCCGCCGTGTTCGAGCGCACGACGGCGAAGTACGGCGCCCGCGGGCGCGGCTACGTCTACATGGAGGCGGGGCTGGCGGCCGAAAGCCTGATGCTGCAAGCGGTCGCGCTCGACCTGGCGACGACCATGGTCGGCGCGTTCAGCGACGATGCCGTCGCGCGTGTGTTGCGCCTCGGCACTGAAGAGATTCCGCTGTGCCTGATCCCGGTCGGATGCCCTTAGCGACCGCGACGATCCGCGTCGGGACGCCGCGGCCGTGGAGCAACTGATCGTTTCGTCGCTCGAAGCGGCCGACGCCTCCGTCGAGGTCGTCGAGCGCAAGGGCCTCGGCCACCCGGACACGATCTGCGATGCGCTGGCCGAAACGCTGTCGCGCAACCTGTGCCGGGAGTATCGGCGCCGCTTCGACGCCATTCTTCATCACAACACCGACAAGGCGCTGCTGTGCGGCGGGCGCGCTGCCCCGGCCTTCGGCGGCGGCGAGGTGCTCGAGCCGATCGCCATCTACCTCGCCGGACGCGCGATCACCGAGGTGGGCGGCGATCGCATCCCGGTGCGCGATATCGCCGTCGAAGGCAGCCGCGAATGGCTGCGCGCGAACCTCCATGCCCTGGACGCGGAGCGGCAGGTGACCCTGCACTGCCTGGTCCGGCCGGCCTCCGCGGACCTGCAGACGCTGTTCTCGCGGCGCGGGCGGTCCGGCGTTCCGCTCGCCAACGACACGTCCATCGGCGTCGCGCACGCGCCGCCGAGCGCGCTGGAGCGCCTGGTGCTCGCGCTGGAGAAGCAGGTCAACGGACCGGACCGCCGCGTCGCGACGCCCGCCTGGGGGGAAGACGTCAAGATCATGGGAATCCGCCAGGGCGATCGGGTTCGGCTGACGATCGCCTGCGCCATGGTCGGACGGCATCTGGGCGACGTCGACGCCTATGTCGCGGCACGGGACGCGCTGGCCCGGCTGGCGCGCGACGTCGCGGCCCGGCATGCGCTGCCGGAGTGCGAGATCGCGGTCAATGCCGCCGACGATATCGCCGCGGGGCAGGTCTATCTGACGGTCACGGGCACGTCGGCCGAGGGCGGCGACGACGGGCAGGTGGGGCGCGGCAACCGGGTCGGCGGCCTCATCACGCCGTGCCATCCCATGAGCCTCGAAGCGGCGGCGGGCAAGAACCCCGTCAGCCATGTCGGCAAGATCTACAACGTCGTGGCGCAGCACATCGCCGATGCGGTCGTCGCCGAGCTGGAGCCGGTAGCGCATGCGAGCTGCGTCATGGCGAGCCGGATCGGCGCGCCCGTGACCAGTCCCGCGATCGTGTCGGTCAAGCTCGCCATGCGCAACGGCCGGCCGGCGGACGGGATGCGGCGGCCGGTCGAAGCGATCGCGGCCCGCTGCATCGATCGCATCCCGGCGCTGGTCGACGACTTCGTCAGCGGCAAGGTCGAGTTGTTCTAGCGGTCCGCGGCATGCCGCGAGCGGCCGGCGTCCGGGGACGTCATCTTGCGCCAGCGCGCGTCGATCCGCGCGCGCATCCATTCCAGAAGCCGGCCGGATCAGCGGCCGCCGGCCCGCTCGATCCAGTCCGCCAGCTCGCCGACGCTGTCGTCGGTCTCGTAGACCGTCTCGATTCGCTCGGCGATGCGGGCGCGCTGCGCCGCGCGGAAGTCGCGCTCGGCCGCGACGCGGAGCGCCAGCTCGACATAGGCGCGTGCGTCGCCGGGCACCAGCTCGTCGAGTCCCATCTTGCGATAGAGCGCCTGCGTGATGCGCCCGCGCAGGAACTCGGACGGCAGGGTGACGACGACGGCGCCCTGGCAAAGCGCCTCGTAGCTGCTGTTGCCGCCGCCGAACACCGGCGTGTCCAGCACGACGTCGGCCAGCCGGCACAGGCTCAGGTACTGGTCGAGCGGCATCGGCGGCAGGAAGCGGACGCGGCGGTCGACGTCGATGCCGGCGCGGCGCAGGCGCCGCTTCAGCCGCTCGGCCCAGTGCGGGTTGGCGCCTTCCAGCAGGACCAGCAGGGCGGCGGGATCGCGCTCGAGGATCTCGGCCAGCATCGGGTCGAAGCTCGGGTGGAACTTGAACAGCGTCTGCGGGCAGGCATAGACGCGCGCGTCCGCCGGCAGCCCCAAATGCTCGCGTTCGAAGCGCCGCCGCGCCGCCGCCAGCGCCGGGCGCGCGGGCAGGGCGGCGAGGCGCACCAGGCGCTCGCCATAGGCGGCATCGGCGCCATCCGGCTCCAGCAGCTCGCTGGAGAGGAACGCGTCGATCGTGTCGATGCCGGTGGTCTCCGGATGGCCCCAGGTCGTCGCCTGCACCGGCGCCAGGCGTGCGAAGGCGAGCGCATGGGTGAGCGCCTCCATGCCGATCTCGGGGTAGATCAGCACGTCCGCCGCGGCCTCGGCGATGGCCGCGCGGGCCAGGCGCGGATCGGGCGACAACTCGACGAAGCGGTCGGCATAGCCGCGGTAGAGAGCGCTCACGCGGTCGTTCGGGCCGGGCACGGAGAACACGGCGACCTCGAAGCGCTCGCGCGGCAGCTTCTGCACGAAGCCGAGATTGAGCTTGCCGACCGTGTGCTCGTGGAAGAAGGACGACACGAAGCCGACGCGGATGCGCCGGCCGGGGGACGCCGCCGCGCCGGCGCGCGCGGCCCGGCAATGCGGCGCCACGAAGCCGAGCGAGGGGCAGGCGCGGCGATACATGGCCGCCAGGTCGGCGCGGATCGCGCGGTCGTCCTGGCCGTGATAGGCGAGCAGGAACATCGAGCGCGCGAAGCCGCGCACCGGATCGTCGAGGTGCGGCGGCTCGGCGGCGAGGGCGCGCGCATTGGCGGCGAAGCGCTGGCGCCATTCCGCCATGTGATCGAGCGAATCCGGAATCGGCGGCAGCAGCGTGGCGGCCTGGATCTCCATCACCGCGTCGCGCTCGCGGCAGAGATGGCGGGCATAGACGGCGCGCGCACGCTCGGGCGCGCCGTGGTCCTGGTGGATGTAGAACAGCTGGCGCGCCGGCTTCGCCGCGTGCGGCGCGAGGGCCACGGCGCGCTCGAGCACGGGCAGCGCGGCGTCGAAGCGCCGGGTCGTGAACAGGGCCGCTCCCAGGTCGGCCAGGATCAGGGCATGATCGGGCTTGAGCGCGGCGGCGCGGCCGAGCAGCGCGACGATCTCGGCGACCTCGTCGGGCCGCCGGGCGAGCGACAGCAGGCCGCGCAGGGCCGCCAGCTGCGCCGGCTCGTCGGCCAGCGCGCGGCGGTACTGCTCGCGCGCGCCGTCCGTCTCGCCCAGCATCTGGTGCAAGAGCCCCAGCGCGGCGCGCCGCCCGGGCGCGGTCGAGCGCGCGAGCGCCAGCATCGCCTCCTTCAGGCTCAGCGGATCCGCCAGGACGGCGCCCAGGCGCCGGGACGCATCCGCGTCGTCGGGCCGCTCGCTCAAGGACGCGCAGCAGCGCTCGACGACGGCATCGGGGGATTCGGCGGCAGGTGCCGCGACGGAGACGGTCATGTTCACGCGGCCGACGCCTGGCTCTGGCCGGAGGCTTCCTGGCCGGCGACGGCGGCGAGGATCGCATCGACCCGCTGCAGCCAGGTATGCGCGGCCTGCGTGCGGGCGCGCCCGGCGGCGGCCATGGCCTCGAGGCGGTCGCGGTCGGCCAGGAGCGCGACCAGAGCGTCGGCGAGTCCGTCCGCCGGCAGGTCGAAGACGCAGAGCTCCTCGCCGGCGACATAGTGGCGGTCGATCCAGGCGTTGCGGTCGGTGGCGCAGGCCGCGCCCGCCATGGTCGAATAGAAGATGCGGTCGTGCGGCGCGGCGACGACGCAGGGCAGCACGTTGAGCACGACGCGGCTCTCGGCCATCAGCGCCTGGATGCGGCGGAAGCCGGCCGGCGCGTGGAAGCGGGCGCCGCCGGGCCGGCTCTCGAGATGGTCCCAGCCGTGGCCGTAGACATGGACCGGCAGCCGCAGCAGCGCCGTGACCACGGCGGCGCGGCGCGCGACGCGCAGCTGGTTGTCGAGCAGGGTGAAGGCGTGCGCCACCCAATCCGCGCGCCATTCCATCGGCTGCACGCCGAACAGCGCGAAGACCGAGCGCATGATCTCGTGCAGCGGGCGCCGGTTGTCGTGCCGCGCGAGGTCGAAGCAGGCGTCCATCACCTTGCGCTCGGCCGGCGTGGCCGAGCTCCAGGGCGGCTCGCGCATGGTCGAGGAATAGCCGGAGCCCGGGAACAGGATCGCGATCTCGCGCTCGCCGGCGGGACGGGCGTCATCCGCCGGCGCGATCGGCCCGCCGACCGGCACCGCCACGCGCCGGCCCGGCAGCTTCAGCGCCGTGTCGATGAAGCCCGCGTAGGTCTCGTCGTGCAGCAGCCAGATCGTGTTGGCCGGCGCGTCGAGCAGGCGGCGCAGATAGGTGAGCGGATGATCGAACAGATGCGCCACGAACGGCACGCCCATGCCGTCGCACCAGCGGTCGAGGTCGAGGCCGGCGCCGAGGCCCCAGCCGTTCATGCCGTAGAAGAACGCCACCCGTCCGCCCGCGACCAGGGCCGCGACGGTGCCGGCGCAATCCGGCGCCAGGCCGTCGACCTCGGCCACGGCGAGGCCGCGCCGGCGGAAGGCCTCGGCAATGTCCGCGCTCAAGTCGCGCATCGTGTCGTATTGGCTCTGGCCCTTGAGCAGGACGACCGTGTCGGCAGAGGTCATTTCAGGGCCTTTTCTTCCGGTATTTGCTTGCGTTCCGTTTTTGACTTGGTTAGCTTAAGAAAGAATTAAAGCAGGGTCTCTTTTACGAAGTATTAACTAAGACTTATTTTCAGGAAATATTTGCCGCGCCCGGCAGAATTTGCCGCCCGGCCGGCAAGATTTGCCGGCCGCGCCGCGGCGCGCCGCCCGGCATCGCCAGGGATTCCGCCGTTTCCCCGGTCTCGCCCAGGCGGCATGGCGCTTGCTTCCCATGCCGTCCTTGCGGCGACCCGCGTCAAGAAGACACGTGTCTCCGCAGCGATCGGGGTTCACGGAGGTCATCCTGGATGCCCTTGCGGGGCACGGTCGTTCGTTTCACCCGGCATGCAGAACGTGTGCCGAGATCATCCTAGAATAGGAGCAGTCTAAATGGCTCAGTCCATCTCTCTCGGCGCTGCCTCGCGCAGCAACCTTCTCTCTCTGCAGAGCACCACCAGCCTGATCGGGCGCACCCAGAACCGTCTGTCGACGGGTTTGAAGGTGTCCAGCGCGCTGGACGACGCGTCGGCCTACTTCCAGGCCCGCGCGCTGACCAACCGTGCCGGCGACCTGACCAAGGCCAAGGACAAGATCGACCAGGCCGTCAGCACCGTGAACGCCGCGGTGCAGGCGATCGAGTCGGCCTCGGCGATCGTGGAGCAGATCAAGGGTCTCGCCGAGAGCGCCAAGGCCGCTTCGTCGGCCTCGGACCGTTCGTCCCTGGGCAACCAGGCCGAGCGTCTGGCCGCTCAGCTCAACAACCTGATCAACGATGCCAGCTATGGCGGCGTCAACCTGTTGAAGGCCACGCCTGACAACCTGCAGGTCAACTTCAACGAAGACTCCACCATCGAGCTGACCATCTCGGGTTCGAACCTGACGGCCTCCAACCTCGGCGCCGACATCTCGACGGTCACCAACAACTGGGGCACCGTCGGCGACGTCAACGCCGACGTCAACGAGTACACCAGCGCCCTCGGCCAGCTGCGCACGGCTTCGCAGACCTTCGGTTCGAACGCCACGCTGCTGGCGACCCGACTGGACTTCACGGAGACGCTGGTCAACACGCTGACCGAAGGTGCGGACAAGCTGACCCTCGCCGACCTCAACGAGGAAGGCGCGAACCTGCTTGCCCTGCAGACCCGCCAGCAGCTGGGCATCAACGCCCTCAGCCTGGCGTCTCAGAGCGAGCAG
>CAZLBB010000049.1:0-35345 GCA_964557415.1 uncultured Rhodospirillaceae bacterium | reverse complement strand
TGCAGCGCATGAACAGCATCCTGCCCTTCATCATGGTGTCGGGATAGAAGTCGGAGACCTGGAAGCCGAGGACCTTGGTGTAGAACGCGGCCGACCGCTCGAGGTCGCGCACCTTCAGCACGACATGGCCGATCTTGTCGATGCGGAACGGCAGGGGCCGCTCCGGCCGCAAGGCGCGCATCGCCTGCGCCTCCTTGCTGCGCAGGCCCTCGAAGTCCACTACGCCACGCGGCATCGCCGGCCTCCGCTGCTGGTCATCTTCATCACTTGCCCCGTTGCGCGGCGGCGGCATCCTTGCCGCGCGCGGCGGGACGGCCGCAGGCCGCGTCGAGCGCCGCGAGCAGCGCGCCGAGCTCGGCGGAGCCCGCATGCGACGCCCCGATCACGGCGCCCAGGTCGGCCGCCCAGTCCTGCCTGGCGACGGTCGAGCGCGTCATCACCGGCTCGAGCCCCGCGTCCGCGATCGTCTTCGCCACCTCGCGCATCTCCTCGGCGCGGCGGCGGCCGTGGATCAGGGCGCGGCTGACCAGGTAGCGCGTCTTCGCGTTCCAGTCCTGGCCCGGGAACATGTTCGACAGCGATCCCAGCACGGCGTCGAGCACGTCGTAGCGATGCGCGGTCATCGCGCATTCGATCGCCAGCGCCTCCAGCCCCTTGATCATGATGCTGCGGCACATCTTGACCGACGACGCGGCGCCGATGCGTTCCGAGAAGACGCGCGCGTCGAGCGGCCAGGAAGCGGCGCGGTCGAGGAACGCGGCGGCATGACGCCCGCCCAGCAGCATCGGCGTGCCGATTCCCTTGGGATGCACGGGCGCCATGACCGCCGCCTCGACGTAGCGGCCGCCGGCGTCGTCGACGATGCGCGCGGCCGCGGCCTTGGTGTCGGGCGCGACCGAGTTGATGTCGAGGTAGAGGCAGGCCGGATCGATAGACCCGGCGCAGGACCGCGCCGCCTCCAGGTCCGACCCTGCCGTGACCGCGCTGATCACCAGGTCGGCGCCGGCGACCGCGTCGCCCGGCCCCGATGCGGCGCGGACCCCCGCGGCGCGCGCGGCCTCGAGCTGCGGCGCGCCGGGATCGGCGAAGGCGATGTCGAAAGCACGAATGTCGGCGATGCCCACCCTGCGGAGATCGCGGGCGAAGATCTGCCCGGCTTCCCCGAAGCCGATGAAGGCGATTGTGGCGATGGGCTTGGTCATGGGCGTTTCACCTTGGCCAGACCGATGCGGGTACGTGGACTTCACCCGTCATCAGCTTGCGGCACGTGCGCAGCAGCGCGGCACGCCGCACGCGCAGGCCGCCGGCGGACGTCTCCACCGCGATGTCGACGCTGAAGAAGCCGGTCGGATGCTCGACGTCGACGCGTCCTGCGCCGGACGCCCGATCCAGACGCGCGAGCTCGGCCGCGACCGAGCCCGGCAGCAGGCAGGCGGTGGCGACGCTGACGGCGCCGAGCACGCCGATCGCCTCGTGCACGCGGTGCGGAATGAAGCTGCGCGTCGCGATCGTGCCGCCCGAAGCCGGCGCCGACGCGAGTACCATCTTCGGCACGTTCTTCTTCGCAACCACCCCGAGATTCATCAGCGGCCCGCACGCAAGGCGCACGGCCTCGACCCTGGCCTTGAGCCTCGTGTCGGTCTCGAGCGCCGCCGGCGGCTCCGCCCCGCCCAGGCCGAGATCGCCGGCGCGCAGGATGACGCACGGCATGCCGTTGTCGATGCAGGTGACCCGGAGCCCTTCGACCAGATTGACCGCGCTTCCGGTCGGCAGCAGGCTGCCGCAGGACGAGCCGGCCACGTCGAGGAACTCGATGTCGACCGGCGCGGCCGCGCCGGGCACGCCGTCGATCCGCGCATCGCCGTCATAGACGACGCGCCCGGCCGGCGTGCGCACCGCGGCGCGCGCGACGCTGCCGGTGTTGACCATGTGGATGCGCACGGACGTCACCTCGCCGGTCGCGGCGACCAGCCCGCGCTCGATCGCGAACGGCCCGACGCCAGCCAGCATGTTGCCGCAGTTCTGCGACGCGTCGACGCGCGGCTGGTCGACGACCACCTGCAGGAAGAGATAGTCGACGTCGGCATCGGGCCGCGAGGACGGAGCGACCACGGCGACCTTGCTGGTGAGCGGATGGGCGCCGCCGAGTCCGTCGATCTGGCGCAGGTCGGGCGAGCCCATGACCGCGAGCAGCACGCGGTCGCGCAGCGCGGGGTCCGCCGGCAGGTCGGACTTGAGGAAATACGGGCCCTTCGACGTGCCGCCGCGCATCAGCGTGCAGGGGATAGCCCGCATCGCGCGCCTCACCCCAGCGCCTCGGTCACCTGCGGGAACAGCCGGGCGTAGCCCTCGGCATGCGTGACCTTGCGGTTGGAATTGCGCGCGGCCTGCACGCCGCGCTGCAGGGCGACGCGCGTGTAGTACTCCCAGAGATGCTCCTGGCCCTCCATCGCCTCGATGGCGCGGCGCTTCTGCTCCCACACGCCGGAGATGTCGAGCAGGACGTCCGGCCGCCATTCGCACTGCTCGGTCTGGTGCGGCTCGAAGAAATACACGGGCGGTGCGCCGATCACGGGGACTTCGGGCCGGTAGCCGTGCGCCTGCGCGACGATGCGCGCCTCCTGCGCCACGTGCGCGGCGAGCGGATGATCGAAGTTATAGGGGTCCTTGAGCGAATGGGTCAGGACGAACTCGGGACGCAGCGCGCGATACGTGTCGGCCAGGCGGAAGACGGTGTCGTCGCCGATCCGCATCGGGTAGTCGCCGACGTCCCAGAACTCGACCTCGGCGCCGAGGATCGCAGCCGCCTTCTCGGCCTCGGCCTTGCGCGCGAGCTTCACCGCATGCAGCGTCATGCCGGGCTTGCGCCACAGCTTCGCCGATTCGCCCCGCTCGCCATAGGACAGGCACACGATCCTGACGCGCCAGGCGCGCTGCGCATGTAGCGCGATCGCGCCGCCCGCGCGCCAGACGAAATCGGCGGAATGGGCGCTGACGACCAGCGCGGTCCTGCTGCTTTCGGCCATGGATATGCCCCGGAGTATCGGTCCACCGCACTGTAGCGGCGGCGGCGACGTCCCGGCCTATTCAATCGCCCGGCCGAGCGATAACCGTCGGGAATGCCCGCGGCGCCGGCCCCGGATCGGCGGCACCCCGGCGATCGACGCGCGCAGGCATTCGATGAAGGCCTCGGTGGCGGGCGACAGCGTGCGGCCGCCGGCGCGGATCAGGCCCGCCGGGCGCGGCGGCGCCGCGAGACGCAGCGGCACGATCTTCACCGCGCCGCGGGCGAGATCGCCGGCGAGCAGGTGATGCGGCATGATCGTCACGGCATCGCCGGTCAGCAGCAGCTCGCGGACCAGGCCGATCGACGAGGTGCGCAGCGGCGGCGCCATGCGGGCAAACCCCAGCGACGCCAGCACGGGCTCGATCTCCTGGCCGAGGCGCTGGCCGATCGTCGGCAGGACGATCTGGTAGTCCAGCAGATGGCACGCGCGCAGCGGCCGGCGCGACAGCACGGGATGATCCGCGCGCACGAGGATCCGCAGCGGCTCCTCGTAGATCGCCTCGCGGATGAATGCGTCCGGCCGCGCGGGCTCGTAGAGCCGACCGACCACCAGGTCGACGTCGCCCGCTTCCAGCGCCGGCAGCAGCTGATTGGTCGTGCCCTGCACCAGCTTGACGATGATGCCGGGATGCCGCGCCTTGAGCGCGGCGAGCGCGCCGGGAAGCACGCCCGAAGCGGCGACCGGCAGGGCGCCGATGGCGATGGTGTGCGCCCCTTCAGCCTCGAGCCGCTCGAGCTCGTCCTGCAGCCGCCCGGCTTCCGCCAGCATGCGCCGCGCCGCGGCCACGACCGCCTCGCCCATCCGGTTGGGCTCGGTGCCGTGCGCCTGCCGCTCGAAGATGCGCACGCCCAGCACGTCCTCGAGCTCCTGCAGCGCCTTGGTGAGCGCCGGCTGCGTCAGCCCCAGCGAGGCGGCCGCCTTCTTCAGGCTGCGATGGGCCGCGATCGCGTCGACCACGCGCATCTGCTGGAGCCTGAGTCGCTGGCCGAGGAAGCGCTGCATCGGTCGGAGGTCCGCTGCCGGCGCTGCGTCTCACTCCGCGACCAACCGCCCTTCCAGCGCCGCGTCGATCTGCGGCGACAGATAGGCGCCCTGGCGCTTGAGCTCGCGCTGGATGCGGCGCGGCTCGAGGTCGCGCGGGCGCAGTCCCGCGCCGGCGGCCAGCGCGCCGGCGACGCCGGCGGCCTGGCCGGTCAGCCAGCATTGCGGGATCTCGCGCAGGAAGCTGTGCGAGCTGGCGTCGCAGGCGACGTGCCGCCCGGCGCCCAGGATTCCGTCGACTGCGACCGGCACCAGCGCGCCGTAGGGCACGGAGATGTTGGGGAACTTGGGCGACAGGCTGGTCGAGACGCCGATCTCGTCGTCCCACACCTTGCCGGTGTCCCATTGCTCGCGCGCGACCATGCGCAAGCCCGCCATGCGGCGGCTGTGGCGCACGCCGAGCTGCGGCGCGCCGAGCATGATGTAGGCGTTGGCGAAGCCGGGCGCATGCGCGCGGAAATACTCGAGATGGCCGACCATCAGCCGGCGCGAGCGGATCTCGACCTCGGTCTGGTCCTCGACGTCGATCGCGCTGTAGCCCGAAAGCCGCGGGCCCATGAACAGCGCCACGTCGTTGCGCCACGACACGAGCGGCCGCTCGAACGCCTTCATCCTGTCGCGGCCGCCCTGCATGAAGGCGGCGAAGTCCTGCGGCCGCTCGGTGCGGAAGGCGATCCACTGCTCCATGTCGACGCCGCCGAACAGGAAGGCGGTGTTGATGCAGTGATGGATGTCCGACTGGTCGATGTCGGACTGGCAGGCGGCGCCCGCGCGGGCGATCAGGTCGGCATCGCCGGTCGTATCGACCACCACCTTGGCATAGATGGCGTGCCGCCCTTCCTTGCTCTCGATCACCGCGCCGCGCACCGTTCCGTCCTCGACGATCGGCGCCGCGACCCAGGCATGCAGCAGCAGCCTGACCTTGTGGTCGAGCACCATCTGCATCGACAGCGTCTTGAGCCATTCCGGGTCGATCGTCGGCGACCAGGTGACGGTGCCGTGGAATGCGGCCGTGCGCTCGGCCCAGTAGGCGGCGGTCGCCGCGTCCTTCGAGCCCCAGCTCGCCTTCGGCGGGCCCTGGATCGCGTCCTTCGGCAGGCGGTCCATCAGCTCCTCGGCGATGCCGCGGATCACCGGCCGGCCCGACCAGTCGGTCATGCGGTCGATCCAGATCACCAGCCCGCCGGTCGAAAGCCCGCCCAGATGGTTGTAGCGCTCGACCAGCATGACCTCGGCGCCGAGCCGCCCGGCCGCGATCGCCGCCGCGGTGCCCGCGGGCCCGCCGCCGACCACCAGCACGTCGGTCTCGGCCAACACGGGAACGTCGCGTGCCGCCTCGCGATACGTGCGGTTCGGCCGCGCGCGCCGTTTCTGGCGTTCGCCGCCGAATATCTTCAGGTTCATGATCTGGTTGATGTCGTTCGACACGGGTCCCTCTCCTCGCTCGGGCAACCTGCCCTATGCCATCTGCCCGCGGGCGTAGCCGACACCGCGCAACGCCTCGGCGATCTCGGGCAGGATGGCCGGATCGTCGATCGTGGCCGGCGCCTTGTATTCCTCGCCGTCGGCGATCTTCTGCATCGTGCCGCGCAGGATCTTGCCCGAGCGCGTCTTGGGCAGGCGCTTGACCACCGTCGCCACCTTGAACGCCGCAACCGGCCCGATGCGCTCGCGCACCAGCTGCACGGTCTCGGCGACGATCTCCTGGTCGGGGCGGTCGACGCCGGCCTTCAGCACCAGGAAGCCCAGCGGCACCTGGCCCTTGAGCTGGTCGGCCGCGCCGATCACGGCGCATTCCGCCACGTCGGGATGCGAGGCCAGCACTTCCTCGATCGCGCCGGTGCTCAACCTGTGGCCGGCGACGTTGATCACGTCGTCGGTGCGCGCCATGACGAAGACGTAGCCGTCCGCGTCGATATAGCCCGCGTCCCCCGTCTTGTAGTAGCCGGGGAAGTCGTTCATGTACGAGTCGCGGTAGCGCTGCTCGGCGTTCCACAGCGTCGGGAAGCTGCCCGGCGGCAGCGGCAGCTTGACCACGATCGCGCCGATGTCGCCCGGCTTCGCCACTTGCCCCTGCGCGTCGAGCACCTGCAGATCGTAGCCGGGCACCGGCTTGGTCGGCGAGCCGGGCTTCACCGGCAGCATGCCCAGGCCGACGCAGTTGGCCGCGATCGACCAGCCGGTCTCGGTCTGCCACCAGTGGTCGATCACCGGCACGCCGAGCTGCTGCTGCGCCCACAGCAGCGTGTCGGGGTCGCAGCGCTCGCCCGCCAGGAACAGCGTGCGGAAATGCCTGAGGTCGTACCTCTTGATCAGCTCGCCCTTCGGGTCGTCGCGCTTGATGGCGCGGAACGCGGTCGGCGCGGTGAACATGGCGGCGCATTTGTGCTCGGAAATCACGCGCCAGAAGGCGCCGGCGTCGGGCGTGCCGACCGGCTTGCCCTCGTACAGGATCGTCGTGTTGCCGTGGATCAGCGGCGCATAGACGATGTAGGAGTGGCCGACGACCCAGCCGACGTCCGAGGCGGCCCAGTACACCTCGCCCGGCTTCACGCCGTAGATGTTGCCCATGCTCCAGTTGAGCGCGACCAGGTGCCCGCCGTTGTCGCGCACGATGCCCTTGGGCGCGCCGGTCGTGCCGGAGGTGTAGAGGATGTACAGCGGATCGGTCGCCGCCACGGTGACGCAGTCGGCCGGCTTCGCCCCCGCCGCCGCCTCGCTCCAGTCGACGTCGCGGCCCTTGACCAGTTCGCAGGGATGCTGCGGGCGCTGCAGCACGAAGCAGGCATCGGGCTTGTGCCTGGCGAGCTGGATGGCGCCGTCGAGCAGCGGCTTGTAGGCGACGATGCGGCCCGGCTCGATGCCGCAGGAGGCCGACAGGATCAGCTTGGGCCTGGCGTCGTCGATGCGCGTCGCCAACTCGTTCGCGGCGAAGCCGCCGAACACGACGGAATGCACCGCGCCCAGCCGCGCGCAGGCGAGCATCGCCATCGCCGCCTCGGGCACCATCGGCATGTAGATGATGACGCGGTCGCCGGCCTTGACGCCGCGCGCGGCGATCGCGCCCGCCAGCCTGGCGACCTCGTCGCGCAGCTGGCGGTAGGTGTAGGTGCGCTTCTGCCCCGTGATGGGGCTGTCATAGATCAGCGCCAGCTGGTCGGCGCGGCCGCCGGCGACGTGGCGGTCGAGCGCATTGTGGCAGGTGTTGACGCGGGCGCCGGGGAACCAGCGATAGAACGGCGGCTTGGCCGCGTCGAGGACCTTGTCCCACTTCCGCTCCCACTGGATGTCCGCGGCAGCCGCGGCCCAGAAACCCTCGGGATCGCGGCGCCACGCGCCGTAGGTGTCGTCGTAGCGGCTCGCGCTCGGGCGGCTGGTCGTCGCGCTGCTGGCCATTGGGCGTTTCTCTCCCCTATTCTGCCGCTCAAGTCTGCGGAATACGCGGGCAATTTGCAAATCGAAGGCGCCGGAATCGATGGCCGATCCCTCCCCCTACGACACCGATCTCGACCGCAACGCGGCGAATTCCGTGCCGCTGACGCCGCTCGATTTCCTGGCGCGCGCCGCCGCCGTGCACCCGCGGCGCATCGCGGTGGTCCACGGAAGCCGGCGCACGGACTGGGCGACGGTGTATGCGCGCTGCCGCCGCCTGGCCTCGGCCCTGAATCGGCGCGGCATCGGGTGCGGCGACACGGTGGCGGTGATGGCGCCGAACATCCCGGCGCTGCTCGAGGCGCATTTCGGCGTGCCGATGGCGGGCGCGGTGCTGAACGCGCTGAACACAAGGCTGGATGCCGGCACGATCGCCTTTATCCTGGGCCACGCGGAGGCGAAGCTCGTCATCGTCGACCGGGAATATGCGCCGGTCATGACGGCGGCGTTGAGCCAGATCAAGACCCGGCCGCCGGTGGTCGACATCGTTGATCCCGAGGGCCCGGCCGGCGCGCCCGTGGGCACGCTGGAATACGAGGCGCTGCTGGAAGAGGGCGATCCCGAGTTCGCCTGGCAAGGCCCCGCCGACGAATGGGACGCGATCGCGCTCAACTACACCTCGGGCACGACGGGCAATCCCAAGGGCGTGGTCTACCATCACCGCGGCGCCTACCTGAACGCGCTCGGCAATACGCTCGCCTGGTCGATGGGCAAGCATCCCGTCTACCTCTGGACGCTGCCGATGTTCCACTGCAACGGCTGGTGCTTTCCCTGGACCGTCACGGCGCTTGCCGGCACCCATGTCTGCCTGCGCCGGGTCGAGGCCGGCGCCGTGTTCCGGGCGATCGCCGAGCACGGGGTCACGCATTTCTGCGGCGCGCCCATCGTGCTCAACATGCTGATCCACAGCCGCGCCGAGGCGCGCTGCAAGCTGGACCGGACCGTCGAGGTGATGACGGCGGCGTCCGCCCCGCCCGCGGCCGTGCTCGAGGCGATCGAGGCGATGGGCTTCCACGTCACCCATGTCTACGGCCTGACCGAGGTCTACGGGCCCGCGGTCGTTTGCGACTGGCACCAGGACTGGGACCGCGAGCCGGCGCCCGCGCGCGCGCGGCTCAAGGCGCGCCAGGGCGTGCGCTACCCGGTGCTGGACGGGCTGATGGTGGCCGATCCCACGACGCTGGCGCCGCTGCCCGCCGACGGCAGGTCCATCGGCGAGGTGTTCATGCGCGGCAACATCGTGATGAAGGGCTACCTCAAGAACCCGCGCGCCACGCGCGAGGCCTTCGCTGGCGGCTGGTTCCACACCGGCGACCTCGGCGTCACCCATCCCGACGGCTATATCGAGCTCAAGGACCGCTCGAAGGACATCATCATCTCCGGCGGCGAGAACATCTCGACCATCGAGGTCGAGTCGGTGCTGTACCGCCATCCCGCGGTGCTGGAAGCCGCCGTGGTGGCGCGGCCCGACGAGAAATGGGGCGAGAGCCCTTGCGCCTTCGTGACGCTGAAGGACGGCGCCGACGCGACCGCGGCCGAGATCATCGCCTTCTGCCGCGACAACATGGCGCACTTCAAGGTGCCGAGGACGGTGGTGTTCGGCCCGCTGCCGAAGACCTCGACCGGCAAGATCCAGAAGTTCGTCCTGCGCGAGCAGGCGGCGATCCTTCGACAGGCTCCGGACGAGGCCGCGGGAGGCACGGCGCCGCATGCGGCATCGAAAAATAGCGATTCCTCGTCCTGAGCGTGTCGAAGGACGAGTCCACTCCCGGCCGACGCAAGCGCGAGCGAGGGCAGGCCTTGATTCGCCGCCGCCGGCAGCGCCAAGTACGCGGGCCGCGCCGTCGTCGGGAGAATCCCGCTCATGAGCGACGTCGTCACCACGCCGCGTGCCAAGGCCCGGCCGAAGGTCGAGCGGCCGCGCCTGTACAAGGTCATCCTGCTCAACGACGACTACACGCCGCGGGAGTTCGTCGTCCAGGTGCTCAAGGCCGAGTTCCGCATGAGCGAAGACCAGGCCTACCGCGTGATGATGACCGCGCACCGGCGCGGCGCCTGCGTGGTCGCCGTCTACACCAGGGAAATCGCCGAGACCAAGGCGACCAACGCGACGGAAGCCGGCCGCCGCAAGGGCTATCCGCTGCAGTTCACGACCGAGCCGGAGGAGTAGGCGGCCGCCGGCGACACCGCGGCGGTCATCCGTGAAACAACAAGGCCGCGCGCGCCGAATGCCGGCGCTGCCGCGGCCCTGGTCGGGATCGGCTTAAGCGCTCAGGAGCGGCTCAGCCGGGCGATTTCGTCCTTGATCCTCAGTTTCTCGCGCTTGAGTGTGTGGATTTGTACGGTATCGGGGAGCGGTCGGTGGGTTTCTTCGTCTATCGCTTTCTCCAGGCTGGCGTGCTTCGCCTTGAGGGACTGGAGTTGCTCCTGAGACACCATTGCACAACCTCCGTGCTCGGTTACAGTCGCGCGACTGAATATGCTAATCGCATGATCGCGGAATGCAACGCGATTCGGCGGAAATTCGGGCAACCTGGGATATCAGCAGGGATTCCAAGCGCATGAGCGATCGCCCTGGCTTGGTGGTCGGGATCACCGGCGCGTCCGGGTCGGTCTACGGGATACGCCTCCTGGAACTGCTGCGCCGCATCGGGGTCGAATCGCATCTCGTCGTGTCGCAGGCCGGCGCCGTGACCTTGGCCTGCGAGACCAGGCTCAAGCTCAAAGACCTGCACGCGCTGGCCGACCACGTGTACCGCCCCGAGGACATCGCCGCGCCGATTTCCAGCGGCTCCTTCCCGTCGCTCGGCATGGTGATCGCGCCCTGCTCCACGCGCAGCGCGGCCGAGATCGCGACCGGCGTGACGTCGGGCCTGCTGACGCGCGCCGCGGACGTGGCGCTGAAGGAGCGCCGGCGCCTGGTGCTGGTCCTGCGCGAGACGCCGCTCCACGCGGTGCATCTGCGCAACCTGCTGACGCTCGCGGAACTCGGCGCGATCGTCGCGCCGCCCGTGCCCGCCTTCTACAACGACCCGAAGAGCATCGACGACCTGGTCGATCACACGGTCGGACGCGTGCTCGACCTGTTCGGCCTGGACAGCGGCACGGTGCGGCGATGGGTCGGCCCACGCGCCAAGCCCGGTCGCGACGGGCCGTGGCGCGTCAAGCGCTGAACGCGCGCGCGATCGTGCCTGCCGTGTCGCCCGCGCGCGCCGGAAAAGCCGCATCCAGGACGAGCGCGAGGCAATCGCGATCCTGCGCATCATGCTCCAGCCCGGCAATGCGCCAATAGGACGCGAGCGACTCTGCCGCGGCCGCGGGAGCGCGATCGGCCTGCCCCGCAATGCCCCGATCCCCAAGGGCCTGCACGAACGCCGACAGTTCCGCCCGCTCGGCCGCGCGCTCGGCAGCGGCGACGGCTTGGCGGGCCGTCTCGGCCCCGGCGTCGGATTCCAGGGGCCCTCCGTCGAATCGCCACCCCTTCAGCGCACGGCGCAGGGAACGCAGCGGTTGAACGGCGGCGGCGCGCCATGGCGCGATCCGGCCCAGCGCCCGCCGCAGCCGGTCGTCCTCCGGCGGCGCGGCGCCGGCGGCCGCGCCATGGACCAGCGCCAGCAGGACGATCACGTCCGCGCCGCGCCGGTCCTGCAGCTCGAGGCAGGCCTCGCGCACGCCCGGCCGGTCGTAAAGCGCGACCGCGAAGTCCCAGACCGAATCGCTCATGCGCGGATGCGTTCCAATCGCCACGCGGATTCGGGTAGAATGCGGACCGGTGGCGGATCGCGCAACGGCAGCCGGGGCATGGACGAACAGGAGCGCCTGCAGGAACGTCTGGCCGAGCTGAAGAGCGAGCATCGCGACCTGGACGACGTGATCAATCGCCTGATCGAGCAACGGCCGGTCGACCTGATCCAGCTGCAGCGGCTGAAGAAACGCAAGCTCGCCCTCAAGGACATGATCGCCAAGATCGAGAGCCTGCTGCTGCCCGACATCATCGCGTGATCCGGAGGACAGGGATAAGGGATCAGCCGCGGCGGCGCACCCTGTTCCGATCCTGATTCCCGATCCCCGGCATCTGTACTCTGGCCGTCAGCCCTGCAGCCAGTAGCGCATCACCGCCGTGGCGGCCTCGGGCTTCTCCATGGTCGACATGTGGCCGCAGTCCTCGATCACCACCAGCCTCGCGCCCTTGATGCCCGCCGCCATCTCCTCGTGCGCGGCGAGCGGCGTCAGCGCGTCCTGGCGGCCGCACAGCACGAGCGTCGGGCAGACGATGCGCGCGAGGTCGGGGCGGGAATCGAGCCGGTCGAGCATGGCCTGCTGCTGGCTGAGCGCCGCCTGGGCGCCGACCCGCCGCGCCATGCGGCCGATCTCGTCCATCAGCGTCTTGTCCCGGACCCGGGCGGGATGCACCAGCATCGGCGTGAACTCGGCCAGCACGTCCTCGAACCGGCCGTTGCGGATCATGCCCATGAACTTGGTCCGGCGCTCGATCTGCGCCGCGTTGTTGCCGGCCGCCATGGTGTCGAGCAGCGCCAGGCGCGTCACCCGCTCCGGCGCCTGGCGCATGATCTCGAAGGCGATGTAGCCGCCCATCGACAGCCCCGCCAATGCGAAGCGCGCCGGCGCCCTGGCCAGGATCGCCTTGGCCATGGCCGCCATGGATTGGCGGTCGGGCACGTCGGCGACGGTCATGTCGGCGAGATCGGCCAAGTGGCGCGTCTGGTGCGCCCACATGGCCGCGTCGGTGAGATGGCCCGGCACCAGAAGCAGCGGCGCTTTCATGGATTTGCCCCTCCCGCGCTGAAGTCTCGCGGGCGGCGGCGGCGCGGTCAACGCGCTGCCTTGCGAGGCCGATGCGTAGCGGCTATAAGACCGCCCTTGCCGGCCGGAGTGTAGCTCAGCCTGGTAGAGCACTAGCTTCGGGAGCTAGGGGCCGGAGGTTCAAATCCTCTCACTCCGACCATTCCTTCGGCGCCGGTCGGCGCCTTCCGCTCGCGCGCCCTAGCGCCGGCGCAGGCTCAAGATATAGGCGATGATGTTGTCGGTCTGGTCGCGCGAGAGCGCGTAGTTGGGCATGCGGTCGTGCGGCGTGCGCAGGAAGGCGCGCAGGCGGAACTCGGTGGTCTTGGAGTCGCCGGCGATCTCGGCGAAGGGCGGCGCGTAGTCCGTGGCGCCGCGCGCACCCGACTCGACCAGGTGGCACTCGGAACACCATTGCCGCGCCAGGTCGCGTCCCGCCGCAGCGTCGCCGACCTCTTCGGCCTGGCCGGGAGCAGCCAGGAATGCGAGCAGCGCCGCGGCCACCAGCGCCGCCGGCAGCGATTGCAGAATGCGCGGTTCACGGGCCGTCCTTGTCGTCGTGGTCCGGTCGGTCATCATCTCCGCCTGCAGTTCAAGTCCCTCTGCATAACCGGCACCGGGCCGACCGGCCTTGACCCAGATCAACCGTCGGGGCCAGGCGCGCGTTGGTCCGCGCGCCCTCCATTTGAGTCGGCGCCCTTCGACGAGCTCAGGGGGATCAACGGCCGCCGAGCATGTCGACCGCGGCGACGCGAAAAGTCCGCGTCACGCCGTCCTGCTCGGTGATCGGCACATAGGCGCCGGCCACGAAGCGGTGGGCGTCGAACTTCCATCCGCTCTCGTCGTCCTGCGGATCGTTGTCGAGGTGGTAGCGGAAGACCCAGCGGCGCGAGCGCGTGTGCACGAGATGGCCGTGCCGGTCATCGTCGCCGCGCCAGAACCGGCGCACCACGCAAACCTGCTGCGCCCGGCGCCAGGCCGCCGCGTCGATGCGGCCGTCGGCGGTCAAGGGCGCCGTGAACTCGTAGCCGTGCGCGGCGCTGCCCCCGGGAAACCCGTCGCCGCGCGCCAGCTCCAGGCGGATCGTGCTGAGGCGCGGCGGCAAACCCCGACCTTCGGCCAGACCGATCAATGCGCCATCAGCACCGGCACCTTGGCCTCGGCCAGGACCTTGCGCGTCACGCCGCCGAGGATGATCTGGCGCAGGCGGCTTTGCGTGAACGCACCCATCACCAGCAGGTCGGCGTTGCCCTCGTAGGACTGGGCCAGCAGCGCCTCGCCGGTCGAGCGCGGCGCCGGGCGGAAGCGTTTCACCTCCGCGCGCACGTTGTGCCAGCCGAGATGGCGCACCAGGCCGGCGTCGCTGCTGGCCTCGGCGTGCTTGGCCTCGTCCGCGGTCAGGATCTCGACATGGCTGGCGCGGCGCAAGAGCGGCATGGCGAAGCCGATGGCGCGGGCGACCTGCACGCTGCCGTTCCAGAAGATGGCGACGCGCTGCGCCATGCTGGCCGGCGGCTCGGGCGGCGCCACGAGCACCGGCCGACCGGTGTCGAACAGCACGGCCTCGACCACGGTCTCGGTCACCAGGTCCTTGGCATCGGCGGGGCGGGCGACCACGATCAGGTCGGCCACGCGGCCGCGGCGCGTCACCACGTCCTCCTCGCTGCCCTGTTCCTCGCGCCACGCGCAAGAGATCGAGCCCGGCGGCGGCGGCGAGTCGACCACCGGCACGTTGTGCTCCTTGCGCCAGGTGTCGTAGGCGTCGCGGGCGCGTTGCGAACGCGTGTTGGAGTCGCGCTCGGCGACCTGCAGGATCTCCTCGACCAGCGGACCGGACATGCCTTCGCCGATCACCGGTATGGCATCGCGCGGGTCGCCCTTGGCGTGCAGCGCGTCGATATGGGAGTCGAAGGTGGCGGCCACGGCATGGGCCGTGTTCAGCGAGACGCGGTCGGTAGTGCCGCCGGACAAGACGGCCAGGATCGATTTGATCGGCATTGTTGTCTCCCCGTTCTTCCGTTCTCCGGTCGATTTGATGAAGCCCTCTGTCGCCCCCAAGAATGACGCAGATCAAGCCGTCACGCACGGGGCAAAATGCCCGGCCAGGCGCGCGCCGATCAACCGTCGGTATGTTTCGCTTGCGCCGCAAGAACTCGCCGCACCGCATCCACCACCTCGTCCGGCCCAGCGGCGGCATCGACCCGGACCCAGTCCAGCTTCCCCGGCTGCTGATCCATTTGCAGGCGTACGATCGCGACCGTGGCGTCGGAGACGTCGCGGGTGCGCGCCGCGACGCGCCGCTCCAGGAATTCGCGCGAGGCATCGAGCCAGATCCCGGCGAAGGACACGCCGGCGTCGCGCGCGGTCGCGGCAATCTCGGCGCGCTGGGCCTCGAGCATGTAGACCGCATCGGCGATCACGGCGTGCCCACCGGCCAGCGCCAGGCCCGCCGCCCGGGCAAGACCCGAGAAGACGCGCCGCGTCACGTCGGGGCTGTAGCCCTCCTGCGGCAGGCGCTCGAACAGGTCCTTCCCCATGATCGCCTTGCGCAGGACGTCGCTGCGCAGCACCAGCGCCCCGGGCGCCGAGCCCAGTTCGGGCGCGAGCGCGAAGGCCACCGTCGATTTCCCGGTGCCGGAGCGGCCGCCGATGGCGATCAGAAGCGGCGGCGTCGGCGCCAGGAAGGCGAGCGCCAGATCGAGATAGGCGCGAGCTTCCGCCTCGGCCGACTCCTGCTTCGCCTTGTCGCGCTGTGCCCGCGCGCCGGCCAGGCCGACCTGGGCGCGGATGCCGGCGCGGCAGGCGAGGAACAGCGGCAGCAGCGCCACGCCGCGTACCGCGTCGATGCCGTCATCGGCGATGGCGCGCGCCATGTAGTGGTTGAAGACGGCGTTCGCCAGCTTCCTCAACCCGCGATGCTCCAGGTCCATGAGCAGGAAGGCGAGGTCGTAGAGCACGTCGCAGGTGGCGATCCGGTCGTCGAACTCGATCGCGTCGAACAGTGTCGGCCGGCCCTGCCACAGGCAGACGTTGCGCAGATGCAGGTCGCCGTGGCCGAGGCGCACGAAGCCGCCGGCGCGACGCCGGTCGAGCAGCGCGGCGTGCCGCGCGACGAGATCCCGCGTCCTGGCGGCGAAGGCCGCGACCTTGGCAGGATCGGCGCGCCCGGCATCAGCCTCGAGCCCGGCTGTGATGCCGTTGACGATGCGCGCCATGCCGTCGCGCCCGCCGAGATCGGGGCGGCGCTCCGCCGCGCGATGGAAGGCCGCGATCGCATCGGCCAGTTCCAGCATCGTGCCGGCGTCGAGCCTGCCGTCCCTCGCGCGCTGGTCGAGCAGCGCGTCGCCGCCGAATCGGCGCATCTCGACGACCCAGTCGACGGCGGACGCCGCATCGCCCCCGCCCGCGCCGCCCAGGCTGAGCGTGCCGTCCGGCGCGCGCAGCACGGGCCTGACCGCGAGGTAGATGTCGGGAGCCGTGCGCCGGTTGAGCTCGAGCTCGCGCACGCAGGCATGGTGCCGGCGCGCCGCCGTGGAGTAGTCGAGGAAGGGATAGCGCACGGCCCGCTTCAGCTTGTAGGCACGCTCGCCCGCGAGCACGACGACCGCGCCGTGCGTGTCGAACCGCTCGAGCCGCAGCGCCGCGGCGCTCCCGGCGCCATGCGTCGCCGGATCGGTCAGGAGCGCGACGACGGCGGCCTGGTCCTCGGTGACGACGCCCTGCATCGGCTTAGCGCGCCGGCCTCACGCGAAATGCGGCCGGCGTTCCTTGATGCCGGCGGGATCCTGGTGGATCATGACCTCGGCATCGGGAAATGCCGCCTGCAGCCGATCCTCGACCGCGTCGCTGATCGCGTGCGCCTGCAGCAGCGTGATGTCGCCGTCCATCTCGATGTGGAGCTGGATGAAGCGATGCGGGCCGGACACGCGCGTGCGCAGGTCGTGCATCCGGCGCACCTCGGGATGCGACAGGCAGATGTCGCGGATGCGCTGGCGGTCGGCGTCGGGCATCTCGCGGTCCATCAGCATGTCGAGCGACAGCCGCGCGATTTGCCAGGCGCTGTAGAGGATGTAGACGCCGATGGCCGCGCCGAACAGCGGGTCGATGAGCGGGGCATCGAGCCATTGCGCGAGCACCAGCGCCGCGATGACGGCGCCGTTGACCAGCAGGTCGCCGAAGTAATGGAGCGAATCGGCGCGGATCGCGGTCGAGTTTGTGCGCGCGATCACGTGCCGCTGATAGGCGACGAGGCCGAGCGTCACGACGATCGCCAGCGCCATCACCGCGATGCCGAGCCCGGTATGGGCGATCGGCGCCGGCACGACCACGCGCTTGGTCGCCTCGACCAGCAGCAGCACGGCCGAGCCGGCGATGAAGGCGGACTGCGCCAGGCCCGCCAGCGGCTCGGCCTTGCCGTGGCCGAAGCGGTGCTCGCGGTCGGGTGGGACCAGGGCCTGGCGCACCGCCAGCAGGTTGACGACGGACGCCGCGGCGTCGAGCAGGGAATCGAGCAGGCTGGCGAGGATCGCGACCGAACCGGTCGCGAGCCAGACCGCGAGCTTCACGACGATCAGGAATCCCGCGGCGGCGACCGAGGCATAGGTCGCCCGGCGCATCAGCCGGCCGGCATCGGCGCCGCGCGCGGCGCCGCCTGCCAGCTCCGAAGCCGGGCCGGCGCTGCTCTCGGTCACGGCACCGGGTCCGTCACGGATAGAGCCGCTCCGTGCGCCAGGCGCCGACCCCTGGGACGCCTTCGGCGCGGTGGTAGACGATGCGCTCGTGCAGCCGGAACGGGCGGTCGCGCCAGAACTCGATCCGCTGCGGCAGCACGCGGAATCCGCCCCAATAGGCCGGGCGCGGCACCTCGCCGATCGCGTGCCTGGCGGCATAGAGCGCGACGCGCTTTTCCAGGTCGAAGCGGCTTTCCATCGGGCGCGACTGGATCGAGGCCCAGGCCCCGATCCGGCTGTCGCGCGGGCGCGAACGGAAATACTCGTCCGATTCCGCGTCGCTGACGTGCTCGACGGGCCCCTCGATGCGCACGGCGCGGCGCAGCGACTTCCAATGGAACATCAGCGCCGCGCGCGGGTTGACGGCAAGCTGCTGGCCCTTGCGGCTCTCCTTGTTCGTATAGAAGACAAAGCCGCGCTCGTCGACGCCCTTCAGCAGGACCATGCGCGCGGTCGGCGCGCCGCTGGCATCGGCCGTGGCCAGTGTCATGGCGTTGGCGTCGTTGGGCTCGCTCTTGGTGGCCTCGGCCAGCCAGGCGTTGAACAGTGCGATGGGATCGCCTTCGGGAATGGGCGAGCCGGCGTTGGGCTCGGGCACGGTCGGGGTCGGGCGGTCGTCGGGCGTCATTGGCGGTTCCTCGGGCGGCCGGCGCGGCGCGGCAGGCAGGCGGTTGCGCCCCGGACAGTTGCACAGGCGGTGGCTCGACCATGTATGATATAGGCCGTGAACACCGGTCGCCAAATACGTTGAAAGGCCACGCATTGTCCGGTTCCGTCCCTGCGAATGACCGCTGCAAGCGCGTGCCGGTGGCTGCGGCGCTGGTCGTGGTCGCGACGCTGCCGCTGGCCGGATGCCTGGGGATGGGCGGCGGCGGCGCGCCGCCAAGCGTGACGGTCGACAGCTCCGCCCAGGCCGCGGCCCGGATCGGCGCGGCGCCCGAGCAGCCCGCCGCCGACGCCAAGGGCGTCGCCATGCTGGACGTGTTCCGCCGGAACCCCGTGGGCAAGGAACTGGACCAGGTCGACGACGTCTATGCCGAGCGCTCGGCCCAGCTCGCCCTCGAATACGACAAGGACGGCGTGCCGCGAGGCTGGACCAATCCCGAGACCGGCACGACCGGCGCGGTCAAGCCGGTCCGGACGTTCAAGCAGGCCGAGACCTGGTGCCGCGAGTTCGAGCAGACGCTGCAGGTGCGCGAACGCGGCAGCAAGGACGTGAAGGGCGCGGCCGACGCCAAGGGCCAGATCGCCTGCCGCCAGCCGGACGGAAAATGGAAGTTCCTGCCGTGATACGGGCCTCCTGATGCGCGATCCCTACGAGACGCTGGGCGTCGGCCGCACGGCCTCGGCCGACGACATCAAGAAGGCCTATCGCAAGCTCGCGAAGACGCTGCATCCCGACCTGAACCCCGGCAAGCCCGAGGTGGAGAAGCGCTTCAAGGAGGTCTCGGCAGCGTACGACCTGCTGTCGGACCAGGAGAAGCGCGCCAAGTACGACCGCGGCGAGATCGACGCCCAGGGCAACCCGCGCGCCGACTACGGCTTCCGCGAGGCCTGGGGACGAGGCCGCGGCGCAGGCCCGGGCGGCGGTCCGGACATGGGCGCGGGCTTCGACGCCTCCGACATCTTCGAGGAGGTGTTCGGCGGCGGCAAGCGGCGGCGCGGGGGCTTCCGCGCGCGCGGCGCCGATATCTCCTATGCGCTGACCATCGACTTCCTCGACGCGGCGCGCGGCGGCACGCGCCGCATCAAGCTGGCCGACGGACGCACGCTCGACGTCAACATTCCGGCCGGCACGGAAGACGGGCAGACGCTGCGCCTCAAGCAGCAGGGCACGCCGGGCCTGGGCGGCGGCACGCCGGGCGACGCCTATATCGAGATCACCGTCGCGCCGCACCCCTTCTTCCGGCGCGAGGGCGCCGACATCCACATCGAGGCGCCGGTCTCGCTGCAGGAGGCGCTGCTCGGCGCCTCGATCGAGGTGCCGACGATCGAGGGCCGCGTGAAGGTGAAGCTGCCGAAGGGCGCCAATACCGGCACCAAGCTGCGGCTCAAGGGCCGCGGCATGCCGCATGGCAAGGGCGCGCGCGGCGACCAGTACGTCACGCTGAAGGTCGTCCTGCCCGATCCGCCCGACGAGGCGCTGACCAGGTTCGTCGAGGGCTGGGCCAAGAATCGGCACGACGATCCGCGCACGGGACCGGAATGGAAGGCGTGACGCTCGCCGGCCTGACCGCCGCGCATTTCGCCGATCGGCTCGAAGCCCAGGCGCGTGTATAGCCGCCGGGCCGGGTTGTTCTTTTCGACATGGATGGTCAGCGGCTTGCCCGCCGCGACGGCTTCGCCGACGAGGTCGCGCATGAGCGCGGTGCCGAGCCCCTGCCGGCGATGCTCGGGCAAAAAAGCAATGTCGACGACGCGGTGCTCGCGGTCCCAGCGGGCGATGTAGAGGCGGCCGATGCGGCTCCGAGCGTGAGCGTCGACGCGCGCGCTTCGAGCAGCGGCAATCTTCAATTCCGCGTGAATATCGGATCGGCGCCGCCGCACCGTGCGGCGGAAGGGTCGTCGCGGGCTACTCCGCCGCGCCGAGCCGCGGCACGACGCGCTGCTCCGCCAGTTCGCCCAGCGCGCGCCGCACCACCTGCCACGCCGCCGACAGGCTCAGGCCCGCCATGACCGCGGCGACCGCGATGTCGGGCCAGTAGCTGCCGGCGGCGAGCACGCCGCTGGCGGCGATGGCGACGACGACGTTGCCGATCGCGTCGTTGCGGCTGCACAGCCAGACCGACGCGCGGTTGGCGTCGCCGTGGCGATGGCGGAACACCAGCGCGGCGACGAACAGGTTGGCGGCGAGCGCCAAGAGCGCCACCGGCCCCATGATCATCGCATCCGGCACGCCGCCGGCGCCGAGCTTGTGCACGACGCCGCCGATCACCCACAGGCCGATCGCGCCCATGCTCAAGCCCTTGACCAGGGCCGCGCGCGAGCGCGCGACGGCGCCCAGCGCCAGGGCGTAGAGCGAGATGGCGTAGTTCGACGCGTCGGAGAAGAAGTCGAGCGAATCCGCGAGCAAGGCGGTCGAGCCCGCGGCGAAGCTGGAGGCGGCCTCGGTCGCGAACATCGTGGCGTTGACGGCCAGCGCGATCCACAGCACGCGGCGGAAGCTGTAGTCGGTCGTGACCTTGGGCGCGGCGCAGCCGCAGGAACCGCATCCGGACATCTCAGTCGTCCTCTTCGTGACCCTCGCTGACGTGGCTCACCATGTCGGCGATGACGCAGCGCACGTGGTCGTCGGCCGCCGCGTAGAACACGCGCTTGCCCTGGCGCGTCGCCTTCACCAGCCGCGCCGCGCGGAGAAGGCGCAGGTGGTGGCTCACCAGCGACAGCGACAGGCCGACGCGCTCCGCGATCGCGCCGACGCTGACCGGCCCCGCGATGCAGGCGAGCACGATGCGCAGGCGGCTGGGATCGCCCAGGAGCCGGAACATGTCCGCCAGCCGCGCCGCGTCGTCGTCCGACAGCGCGGGCAGCGGGGCCGCCACGGGTTTCGTCATACGGACAATCATTTGAACAGATGTTCAACTATACGAAATGAAAAAGTCAAGGCCGGGCAGGCGGTCGCGAAGGTCACCCGGCCCGCAACGTCTCGACGTCGGCTCCGGCGTGGTGCGGATGCGGCTCCGGCGCCAGCAGTTCCTTGAGGTTGACGCCGAAGCGCTCGGCATTGCCGCGCTCGGCCGCGCCGAGCAGGTCGTCGAGCCGCTCGTGCCAGGGCTGGCCATCCTCGCCGCGCAGATCGGCGGGGCCGAGCGTCAGCTCGAGACAGGCGAGCAGGTCCTGCAGCGAGGTGGTCTCCATGTCGCGCGCCAGCAGCCATTGCCCGCGTTCGCCGCGGGCGACAAAGCCGCCCTTGACCAGCTTGCCCAGCACGTCGCCGAGCAGGTCGGAGCCGGACGGGACCTTCTCGAGCAGGTGGCGGTCGCGGAACGGCTTGCCCTCGCGCGTGCGGTGCATGACGGCGGCGATCAGCGTCAGCGCCACGCCCAGCCGGCGCCCCGGCGTGGCGATGGTCTTGCCGAAGCCGCGGCCGGCGCGCCATTCCGGCAGCGAGGCGGTGAGCTCGGCCCCGAACAGCACGACCATCCAGCAGAGATAGACCCACAGCATGAAGATCGGCACGGCCGCCAGCGCGCCGTACACCAGCTGGTAGCTGCCGAACCTGGCGATGTAGAGGCCGAAGCCGCGCTTCAGGAGCTCGAACAGCACCGCGGTGACAACGCCGCCGATCACCGCGTTGCGCCGGTGCACCGGGAAGTTGGGCACCGCCAGCAGCAGCAGCGTGAACCCGACCAGCGACAACAGGAACGGCAGCAGCGTGGCGAGCTGGATCAGCGCCTTGCCCCACCATTGCAGGCTGAGTGTGTGCTGCAGCGTGAACAGGTAGGAGCTCAGCGACAGGCTGGCGCCGAACAGCAGCGGCGCCATGGTCAGCATGGCCCAGTAGCTGAGCACGCGCAGCATCAGCTTGCGCGGCTCGCTCACGCGCCAGATCGTGTTGAACACCGTTTCGATCGTGTTGAGCGTGAGGACCGAGGTGACGGCGACGAACACCGTGCCGATGGCGGTGGTCTTGCCGGCGTTCTTGGTGAAGCCGGCGAACGCCTGCGAGATGGTCTCGCCGATCTCCGGCACCAGGTTCTGGAACAGGAGCGCCTGCGCCTGCTCGCGCACGCCCTCGAACGCGGGAAAGGCCGCGAGGATGGCGAAGGCGATGGTCAGGAGCGGCACCATCGACAGCAGCGTCGTGTAGGTGAGCGAGGCCGCCACCTGCGGGCAGCGGTCGCGGTAGAACCGCCCCGCGGTGTAGAGCACGAGCCCGAGCGCGTCGCGCGCGGCGGGCAGCACGCGCCGGCCGATGCCGGCCCAGTCGACGCGGGCCATGGCGGCAGGACGCCCCGATGCCATCACGGCGGAAAGGCGACGATCGAAGCGCATTGGACAAATATACCCCAGGGGCACGGGATCGAAAATCGCCTGCGGGAATCGCGTTCGACCGCCCTTTGCGTTCGACCGCCCGCGCGTTTGACCGAAGGGGCCATTCGTGTAGGATGCGCCGCCCTTCCGGGGCGGCCCCCATCCCAGCAGAGGAACGAGGTTCCAGGAGCATGAGCGACGTCAAGCCGCCTTCGCCCGGTCTGCTGATGCAAGGCAAGCGCGGCCTGATCCTGGGCGTCGCCAACGACCGCTCGATCGCCTACGGCATCGCTGCGGCGGTGAGAGCGCACGGAGCGGAGCTCGCCATCACCTACCAGGGCGAGGCGCTGGGCAAGCGCGTGCAGCCGCTGGCGGAGCAGCTCGGCGCGGCGCTGATCCTCGACTGCGACGCGGCCGACGACGCCAGCATGGACCGCGTGTTCGCCGAGGTGAAGCAGCGCTGGGGCACGCTCGACTTCCTGGTGCATGCCGTCGCCTTCTCCGACCGCGAGGAGCTGAAGGGCGACTACGTGCACACCTCGCGCAAGAACTTCACCATGACCATGGACGTCTCGTGCTACTCGTTCACGGCGCTGGCACAGCGCGCGATGGCGTTGATGCCGAACGGCGGCAGCCTGCTGACCTTGAGCTATTTCGGCGCCGAGCGCGTGATGCCGCACTACAACGTCATGGGCCTGGCCAAGGCCGCGCTGGAGACCAGCGTGAAGTACCTGGCGGCGGACCTCGGCAAGCGCGGCATCCGCGTCAACGCCATCTCCGCCGGACCGATCCGCACGCTCGCCTCGGCAGGCATCGGCGACTTCCGCTATATCCTGAAGTGGAACGAGTACAACGCGCCGCTCCGGCGCAACGTCACGCTTGGCGACGTCGGCGGGGCGGCGCTCTACCTGCTGAGCGACCTGAGCACGGGCGTCACCGGCGAGATCCATCATGTCGACGGCGGCTACAACGTGATCGGCATGCTTGCGGTGGACGCCGCGCCGAAGGTGGCCGAGATGCTCAGGGGCTTCAAGACCACCGACAACAACGGCTGAGGCCGCCATTCCGGGGACAGGCTCGCATGGCGGGCAACACGTTCGGGCACCTGCTGCGGCTGACGACCTGGGGCGAGAGCCACGGGCCGGCGATCGGCGGCGTCGTCGACGGCGTGCCGCCGCTGATCCCCTTGGACGAGGCCGACATCCAGCCCTGGCTCGACCGCCGCCGGCCAGGCCAGTCGCGCTTCACCACGCAGCGCCAGGAGCCCGACCAGGTGCGCATCCTGAGCGGCACCTTCGAGGGCAGGACCACCGGCACGCCGATCGCGCTGCAGATCGAGAATGTCGATGCGCGCAGCAGGGACTATTCCGACATCATGGACCGGTTCCGGCCGGGCCATGCCGACTACACCTACTGGGTCAAGTACGGCATCCGCGACTATCGCGGCGGCGGCCGCTCCTCGGCGCGCGAGACGGCGACGCGCGTGGCCGGCGGCGCGGTGGCGCGCAAGGTGCTCGACCATCTCGTGCCCGGCGGCGTGCGCATCCGCGGCGCGCTGATCCAGGTGGGAGCGCACAGGATCGACCGCACGCGCTGGGACTGGGACGAGGTCGCGCGCAACCCGTTCTTCGCGCCCGACCCGGGCGTCGTCGAGCAGTGGAGCGGCCATCTCGATTCCGTGCGCAAGGCCGGCTCGTCCTGCGGCGCGGTGATCGAGGTGGTCGCCGAGAACGTGCCGGCGGGTCTGGGCCAGCCGGTGTTCGACAAGCTCGACGGCGACATCGCCCGCGCCATGATGAGCATCACCGCCGTCAAGGGCGTCGAGATCGGCGCCGGCTTCGGCGCGGCCGAGCTCAGCGGCGAGACCAACGCCGACGAGATGCGCATGAAGGACGGCAGGCCGACGTTTCTCAGCAACAACGCCGGCGGCATCCTCGGCGGCATCTCCTCGGGCCAGGACATCGTCGTGCGCTTCGCCGTCAAGCCGACCAGCTCGATCCTGTCGCCGCGCCGCACCGTGACGATCGACGGCCGCGACACCGAGATCGTGACCAAGGGCCGCCACGACCCCTGCGTCGGCATCCGCGCCGTGCCCGTGGGCGAGGCGATGCTGGCCCTGGTGCTGGCCGACCACCTGCTGCGCCAGCGGGCGCAGTGCGGCCTCAGATGACAGAGGACAGATGGCAGATGACAGAGGAACGAAGAGTCGTGAAGCCTGAATTCTTCTGTCCCCTGTCATCTGCCATCTGAAAACTGATGCCCCAGCCGAAGCACATCATGCGCCTGCCGGTGCCGAACCCGAAGAAGCTGGACCCGGACCTCAAGAAGTACTTCGCGATCTGCCAGGAGAAGCTGGGCCTCGTCCCCAACGTGCTGCGCGCCTGGGCCGCGCGCCCGGAGAAGCTCCGCCACTTCATCTCGATGTACAATGCGCTGATGCTGGGCGAATCGGGCCTGAGCAAGCTCGAGCGCGAGATGATCGCGGTCGTCGTCTCCTCGGCCAACCGCTGCTACTACTGCCTGGTGGCGCACGGCCAGGCGGTGCGCCAGCTCTCCGGCGACCCGCAGCTCGGCGAGATGATGGTGATGAACTACCGCGTCGCCGAGCTGCCGCGGCGCCAGCGCGCGATGCTCGATTTCGCCTGGAAGCTGACCGAGAGCCCGCGCCTGGTCGACGAAGACGACCGCCGCAAGCTGCGCAAGCTCGGCTTCTCCAGCGCCGACATCTTCGACATCTGCGAGGTCGCCGCCTTCTTCAACTACACCAACCGCGTGGCGCACGGCGTCGACATGATGCCGAACCCGGAGTACCACGCAAAGAGCCGGTAATGTCCGCGCTCGACCCCGCCAAGATCGAGTTTCTCTCCTTCGACGTGTTCGGCACGCTGGTCAGCGTGCGCGACGGCTCCTACGGCGCCTTCCAGCGAATCCTGGAGGACGCGGGCGCGCTCGACGTCGACGTGCGCGCGTTCTGGGAGCATTGGGAAGAGCTCAACATCGCCGCCTACTGGAAGCCGTACCGGCCGTACAAGGACATCTGCCGCGAGTCGCTCGAACAGGCCTTCGTCGACTACGGCGTGCGCGGCGATGCCGGCTTGATCCAGCTCTATTTCGACGCCTTCCCGCGCTTCGAGCTCTATCCCGACGTCGTTGCGACGCTCGACGCCCTTTCGCGGCGCTTCAAGCTGGCGATCGTGTCGAACATCGACGACGACCTGCTGGCGCTGACGCCACTGGGCCGTCGCTTCGATCTGGTCTGCACCGCCGAGCGGGCGCGCGGCTACAAGCCCGACGGCACGCTGTTCCATTATCTGATCGACCGCACGGGCGGCGCCGTCGACCGGCTGCTGCATTCCGGCCAGTCGCAGTTCACCGACCTCGTCGGCGGCAAGCCGCTCGGCCTGACGATCGCCTGGATCAACCGGCGCGGTGTCGCCCTGTCGCCGCTTGTGCCCCGCCCGGATTACGTCTTCCCGGATATCAAGTCTCTGCTGCACCTCCTCGTTGTTGCCGATTGACAGGCGCGCGGTCGCGCATAAGCTCCACGGCAGCATCGAACCGGTGGGCCACGGCCCGCGCGACCATGGCCCGCCTCGGCGGGCTTTTTGATTCCCCGGCCGCCCGCCGCATCGAAAAGGTTGCCGAATGTTCGCTTCGGCAAGGAGAGCCCTCGGTCCCGGGTCGGCATGATCCCTGCGCGCACACAGGCGACGGATCGGAAGCGTCACCACCCGTCACCCGCCAGCCGACGCGGCCGGCTGCACGGGCAGCGACGAGACGGGCCTCCGATCCGTCATCCGTCATCGCTCGCTACCGGACACAGAAATATGCAAGACAAGGCAATGGCTTCGACTACCGCTCCCGAATCGGCTCGTGCCGTGTCGATGCATCATGGCCGGGGCGCACCCGTCGGCTGGACAGATGCGCCTCCGCTTCGCCCGCGGCCGGCGCAGCCGGGGGCGACCGGGTTGCGGTCGAAGAGGATTCCCCATGGTCGATCCGCAGTCCCTTAACCTCTTGGTCACTATATCCTCGGATAGTGCGCGGCTGGCGGATTGCGCCCGTCCAGGCAAAGCGCCGGCATAAGGCGCGCGGCGGGCGGGGGAACGGGGAAGGAAACTAGGCATGTCCACGCTGACGCAGGTGGTGCCGTCGCGCCTTTTCGCCCTGGCCGGAGCGGTTCTCGCGCTGGTCGTCTCGCTCGCGCTCGCCCTCTGGCAGCCGCTCGCGCTGATCGCCGCCTTGGCAGCCGCGGCGCTGGTCGCTGTCGGGGTGCTCGATCTCGTGCAGACCCGGCAGTCGATCCGCCGCAACTACCCGATCATCGGCCATCTGCGGTTCTTCCTCGAGCATATCCGCCCGGAGATCCGGCAGTACTTCCTCGAGAACGACACCGAGGAGACGCCGTTCTCGCGTGCCAAGCGCTCGATCGCCTACCAGCGCGCCAAGAACGTGCTGGACAAGCGTCCGTTCGGCACGCAGCTCGACCTCTACACGCCGGGGCACGAGTGGATCAATCATTCGATCGTCGCGGCGCCGATCGCGAGCCATGACTTCCGCGCGCGCGTCGGCGGGCCGCAATGCACGCAGCCGTACGACGCCTCGGTGTTCAATATCTCGGCGATGAGCTTCGGCGCGCTCAGCGCCAACGCGATCCGCGCCCTGAACCGCGGCGCCAGACTCGGCGGCTTCGCCCACGATACCGGCGAAGGCAGCATCAGTCGCTATCATCGCGAGTTCGGCGGCGACCTGATCTGGGAGATCGGCAGCGGCTATTTCGGCTGCCGCGACGCCAAGGGCCGCTTCGACCCGGGCCGCTTCGCCGAGCAGGCACGCGAGCCCCAGGTCAAGATGATCGAGGTGAAGCTGAGCCAGGGCGCGAAGCCCGGCCATGGCGGCGTGCTGCTGGGGCCGAAGGTGACGCCCGAGATCGCCGAGGCGCGCGGCGTGAAGCCGGGCGAGGACTGCATCTCGCCGCCCAGCCACTCGGCCTTCGATACGCCCGCAGGCCTGCTCGAGTTCGTCCAGCGCCTGCGCGAGTTGAGCGGCGGCAAGCCGACCGGCTTCAAGCTGTGCATCGGGCATCCCTGGGAGTTTCTGGCGATCGCGCGAGCCATGCTCGACACGGGCATCGCGCCCGACTTCATCGTCGTCGACGGCGCCGAAGGCGGCACCGGCGCGGCGCCGCTGGAGTTCACCGACCATGTCGGCATGCCGCTGCGCGAGGGATTGCTGTTCGCGCAGAACGCGCTGGTCGGCATCGGCCTGCGCGACCGGGTCAGGCTCGGCGTCAGCGGCAAGATCGTCACCGGCTTCGACGTCGCGCGCGCCATGGCGCTGGGCGCGGATTGGTGCAATGCCGCGCGCGGCTTCATGTTCGCGCTCGGCTGCATCCAGGCGCAGGCCTGCCATACCGGCTTCTGCCCGACCGGCGTGACGACCCAGGACCCGAAGCGGCAGCGCGCGCTGGTGGTGCCGGACAAGGCCGAGCGCGTGCGCAACTTCCATCGCAACACGCTGGAAGCCCTGGCCGAGTTGGTCGGCGCCGCCGGCCTCAAGCATCCCAACGAGCTCCAGCCCGCGCATCTGATGCGCCGCGTCTCGGCGACCGAAATCAGGTCGGCGGCGCTGCTGTACGATTTCCTGAGCCCGGGCGAGCTGCGCGTCGGCACCTCGAACAGCCCGGTCTTCTCCGCCTACTGGCCTGCCGTGCGCGCTGACAGCTTCGCCTTGCGGCCAGAACTCAAATTGGCAGCGCAATAGCGCTGAACCATCACGACGGATGCGCTTCCGCCTCGCCGGCGTCGGCCGGCGGCGGCGCGGGCGGCGGCATGGTCGCGGGCGGTTTGCGTTCGAACAGCGCGTGCATCCGTTCGCGCAGGTCCTGGAACACGACGTAGAGCGTGGGGATCAGGAAGATGCCGAAGACCGCCGCGAACAGCATGCCGCCGAACACGGCGGTGCCGACCGCCCGGCGGCTGAGCGCCCCTGCGCCGGCCGCGACCACCAGCGGCACGAGGCCGAGGATGAAGGCGAAGCTGGTCATCATCACGGCGCGGAAGCGCGCCTCGGCGCCGGCAGCGGCGGCGTCGAGAATGGGAAGGCCCTGCTCGCGCTTCTCCTTGGCGAACTCGACGATCAGGATGCCGTTCTTGGCGGCGAGCGCAATCAGCACGATGATGCCGATCTGGGCATAGAGGTTGTTGTCCAATCCGGCCAGGTTGATCGCCACCATCGCGCCGAGCAGGCCGACCGAGACAGAGAGCAGGACCGGGATCGGGATGGTCCAGCTCTCGTACAGGCCGACCAGGAACAGGTAGGCGAACAGGAAGGCGAGCGCGAAGATGTAAAGCGTCTGCCCGCCGGCCTGCTTCTCCTGCAGCGCCGTGCCGGTCCATTCGTAGCCGTAGCCCTGCGGCAGCACCGCCTGCGACAGGCGCTCCATCACCGCCAGCGCCACGCCGGTGCTGCGGCCGGGCGCCGGCTCGCCCTGCAGCGTCACGCTGCGGTAGTTGTTGTAACGCTGGACCACCTGCGGGCCGGTGATCAGCCGCGCCTCGGCGAAGGAGCGCAGCGGAACCATCTCGCCGTTCCTGTTGCGCACGTTGATGCGGTAGATATCGGGGATCTCGTCGCGGTCGGCGGCCTCGCCCTGGATGTTGACCTGCCAGGTGCGGCCGAACAGGTTGAGGTCGTTGACGTAGTAGCTGCCGAGCAGCGCCTGCATCGCGGTGAAGACGTCGTTGATCGACACGCCGAGGATCTGCGCCTTGTCGCGGTCGATCTCCATGTAGACCTGCGGCGTGCTGGTCGTGAACAGTCCGAACACCGAGCGCAGCTCGGGCCGCTGGTTGGCCTGGAACATCGTGCCGCGCATGACGCCGGCAAGGTCCTGGGCCGCGCCGCCGCGCAGGTCCTGCAGCTGGTACTCGAAGCCTGAGCCGGTGCCGAGGCCGAGGATCGGCGGCATGTTGAAGACCAGCACGGTCGCTTCCGGCATCGGCGCGGTCTGGGCGCGCAGCCGGTCGATGATGGCGAAGACCGATTCCGCGCGCGCCTTGCGCTTTGCCCAGTCCTCCAGCTCGATGATGAAGAAGGCGCTGTTCGACTGGCTGACGCCGTTGAGGAAGCTGTAGCCCACCACGGTGATGACGCTGCGCACGCCCTTGATGTTCCTGATCGTGTCCTCGACCGCGCGCGACACGGCGCCGGAGCGGTTGACCGAGGCGCCTTCAGGCAGCTGCATCTCGGCGAAGAACAGGCCCTGGTCCTCGGCCGGAAGGAACCCGGTCGGGGTCTTCAGGAACAGGTAGCCGGTGCCGCCCAGCACGGCGGCGAGCACGACGAGCGACAGCACGGCGCGGCGCACCAGCGAGCGGACGATGCGCGCGTAGCCCGACGTGGCGCGCTCGATTCCGCCCAGCACGTATTTCATCGGCCCGCGCCGGGCGCCGTGCGAGGGTTTGAGGACGATGCCGCACAGGGCCGGGCTCAGCGTCAGGGCGTTGACCGCCGAGATCAGCATGGAAACCGATACGACCACGGCGAACTGCTGGTACATCTGGCCGGTGATGCCCGGCACGAATGCGACCGGCACGAACACCGACAGCAGCACCAGCGTGATGGCGATGATCGGCGCGGTGATCTGTTGCATCGCCTTCTTGGCCGCTTCCTTCGGTCCCAGGCCCTCGGCGTGCATCAGGTGCTCGACCGCCTCGACCACCACGATGGCGTCGTCGACCACGATTCCGATCGCCAGCACGACCGCGAACAGCGACACGGTGTTGGCGGTGAAGCCGATCGCCAGCAGCACGGCGAAGGTGCCGACCAGCGCCACCGGAACGGCGACGGTCGGGATCAGCGTGGCGCGCAGGCTGCCGAGGAACAGGAACACCACGAGCACGACCAGGACGAAGGCCTCGAGCAGCGTGTGCAGCACCTCCTCGACCGTGGCGCGCACGAAGCGCGTGGTGTCATACATGACGTCGTAGGCGAGATCCTGCGGGAAGCGCTGGCTGAGCTCCCCCATCGCCTTCTTCACGCCGTCGGCGACCTGCAGCGCATTGGCGTCGGGCGCCTGGGCGATGTAGACGATCGTCGCCGGCTGGCCGTTGTAGCGGCCGAAGCTGTCGGCGCTCTGCGCCGCCAGCTCGACGCGCCCGACGTCGCGCACGCGCACGACCGAGCCGTCGGGGTTGGCGCGGATGACGATGTTCTCGAACTCGGCAACGTCGCTGAGCCGCCCCTTGGTCTGGATGTTGAGCTGGAACTGCGTGTCGGCCAGCGCCGGCTGGGCGCCGATGCGGCCGAGCGCGGCCTGCGTGTTCTGCGCCTTGACCGCGTTGACGATCTCGGCGACCGAGAGGTTGAGGCTGGTGAGCCGGTCCGAGTTCAGCCAGATGCGCATGGAATAGCTGAGCGGCCCGTAGATGCCGGCCTCGCCCACCCCCCGCACGCGCGCCAGCGTGTCGAGCAGGTTGATGGTCGCGTAGTTCGAGAGATAGAGCGCGTCATAGGTGCCCTTGGGCGAGTAGAGCGCCATCACCTGCAGCAGCGACGACGACTTCTTCTTCACGGTCAGGCCCTGGCGGCTGACCTCGTCGGGCAGGCGCGGCGTGGCCAGCTGCACCCGGTTGAGCACGTTGACGTTGTTGATGTCGGTGTTGGTGCCGACCGCGAAGGTGACGGTCAGGGAGTAGGTGCCGTCGTTGCTGCTGGTCGACTTCATGTACAGCATCTTGTCGACGCCGTTGACCTGCGACTCTATCGGCTGCGCCACGGTCGCCTCGACCACCTCGGCGCCGGCGCCGGGGTAGTAGCCGGTGACCGAGACCTGCGGCGGCACGATGTTGGGGAACTGGGCGACCGGGATGAACAGGATCGCGATCAGGCCCGCGATCGTGATGACGGTCGAGATGACGATCGCCAGCCGCGGCCGGTCGATGAAGATGGCGGAGAACATCGAGCGCGCGGCTCAGCTCTTCGGCATCGCCGTCGAGGGCTGCACTGTCGGGGCCACGACGATGCCGGGGCGGACCTTGAGCAGGCCCTGGACGATGATCAGCTCGCCTTCCTTGAGTCCTTCCTCGACCACGGCGGTGCCGTCCCTGCGCGGCGTGGCCTTGATGCGCCTGACCTCCGCCTTGTTGTCCTTGTCGACGACGATCACGAAGCGGCCGGCCTGGTCGATCTGGATGGCGGTCTGCGGGATCACCAGCGCCAGCTCGGGCGTGGCGCGCATCGCGGTGACGCCGACCGACTGGCCGTCGATCAGGATGCGGTCGGGATTGGACAGGCTGGCGCGCACCGTGACGGTATCGGTGCCTTGCGACGCCTGCACGTCGATGAAATCGATCCTGCCGGGGTGCTTGTACTCGCTTCCGTCCGGCAGGCGCACGCGCACGATCGCCTCGGTCTGGCGGCCGGTCTGGAGCGCGCGCTGCTGCAGCTCGGTCAGGATGCGCTGGGCGACCGGGAAGGTTACGTAGATCGGATCCTGGCTGACGATGGTCGCGAGCACGCCGCTGTCGGGACCGACCAGGTTGCCCGGCGTGACGCTGGCCTGGCCGATGCGGCCGCTGATCGGCGCCTTGATGTCGGTGTAGCCAAGGTTGATCTCGGCCGCGCGCACAGCGGCCTGCGCCGCCACCAGGTTGGCGCGCGCGGAGCCCTCCTCGGCCACGCGCTGGTCGACCGTCGACTGGGCGATGTTCTGGCTCTTCACCAGCTCGCGGGCGCGCGCCAGCTGCTGCACCGCGTTGGTCACCGCAGCCTGCGCCTTGGCGACCTCGGCCTTCTGCTGGTCGAGCACCGCCTGGTATTGCTGCTTCTCGATCGTGAACAGCAGTGCGCCTTCCTTGACGTCGTCGCCTTCCTTGAACAGGCGCTTCTCGAGGAACCCTGTGACGCGCGCGCGCAGGTCGACCTTGTCGACCGCCCTCACCCGCCCAGTGAAATCGATGGACGGCTGGACATCGCGCTTCTCGACCTTTTCCACGATCACGGCCGGGGCCGGCGCCGCCTGCGGCCGCTGCGCGAGCGCCGGGCCGGCGCCGGCAGCGAGGAGCGTTGCCAGGCCGACCGACCGGATCCGGGTAGCAAGTGCTGTCATTGCGTCTGCTCCCCCGCGGGGTTTCGCGCCCTACGGCCGCCGGGCGACGAAGTCGATCTCCACCAGCGCGTCGCGCGCCAGGCCGGTGACCCCGATGCAGGTGCGCGCCGGCAGCCTTCCCGGGGGGAAATAGCCCCGGTAGACCGCGTTCATGCGCTGGTAGTGCGCCTTGAACTCGATCAGGAACACGCGCGCGGCGACGACGTGCTCCAGCCCAAGCCCGAGCCCCGCCAGCACGATCTTGAGGTTGTCCATCACCCGGCGGGTCTGGCCCTCGATGTCCGGCGCGAACGGCGCCGCGTCGTCGGCCGGATCGTTCGGCATCTGCCCGGTCAGGAACACCCAGCCATCGGCCTCGACGGCGTGGCTGTAGGGCGCCACGGGGCGTGCGCCGCCCGCGATCATGTGGAACACCGGCAGGCCCAATCCCGTCCCCCTCGAGGCGTCGCGCGGATGAGAGTCACGATAGCAGGCCCGGACCGGGAAGCAACTTGCGGCGGATCAGGTGATCCGCGGGGCGAACTCCGTTACACTCCCGGACCCATGAAACGGATGTTTCTCGCACGCACCCTTGTCGCCCTCGTCGCGGTCCTGCCGCTTGCAGCGGCGCCGATCCTGCTGACCGGCGGACCGGCGCTCGCCGCCAAGGACGAACTGGTCATCGGGATGACTCAGTACCCGGCCACGCTGCATCCCAACATCGAATCGATGCTGGCGAAGACGTTGGTCAACGCCGCAACGAGACGGCCGTTCACCGCCTATGACGCGAAGTGGCAGCTCACCTGCATGCTGTGCGTCACCCTGCCGACGATCGAGAACGGGCTGGCCAGGCTCGAGGACCTGCCGGACGGCAAGCAGGGCATCGCCGTCACCTACACGATCCACCCGAACGCGAAGTGGGGCGACGACACGCCGGTGACGACGCGCGACGTGCTGTTCAGCTGGGAGGTCGGCCGCCACCCGCAGAGCGGCGTAGCCGCGGCCGAGTTCTACCGCCGCGCCTACAAGCTGGACGTGAAAGACCAGAAGACCTTCACGCTGCATTTCGACAAGGTGACCTACGAGTACAACGCGATCGGCGACTTCCAGGTGCTGCCGGCGCATGTCGAGGCGGCGCACTTCGCCGAGCCGGGGCAATACCGCAACCGCACGCGCTTCGACGCCGACCCGACCAACCCGGGCCTGCATTTCGGGCCGTACCGGATCGTCGAGGTCAGGACCGGCTCGCATATCGTGCTCGAGCCCAACCCGACCTGGTACGGCGAGAAGCCGAAGTTCAAGCGCGTAGTGTTCCGCGCGGTCGAGAACACCTCGGCGCTCGAGGCCAACCTCCTGTCCGGCGCGATCGACTACATCACCGGCGAGCTGGGCCTCACGCTCGACCAGGGTCTCAATTTCGAGAAGAAGCACGCCGACAAGTACGACGTGATCTTCAAGCCCGGACTGATCTACGAGCATATCGACATGCGGCTCGACCATCCCGCGCTGAAGGACCTGCGCGTGCGCCAGGCCCTGCTGATGGCGCTCGACCGGCAGTCGATCAGCGCGAAGCTGTTCGGCGGCAAGCAGCCGGTGGCGACGACGTCGGTCAACCCGCTCGACTGGGTCCATGCCGCCGACCTCAAGGGCTACGACCACGACCCCAAGCGCGCCGCCCAGTTGCTCGACGAGGCGGGCTGGAAGGCCGGCCCGGGCGGCATGCGCCAGAACGCGGCGGGCGAGAGGCTCGCGGTCGAACTGATGACCACCGCCGGCAACCGCGTGCGCGAGACGGTGCAGCAGGTGCTGCAGGCGCAATGGAAGCAGGTCGGCGTCGAGGTGCGGCTGAAGAACGAGCCGGCGCGCGTGTTCTTCGGCGAGACCGTGACGAAGCGGCAGTACACCGGCATGGCGATGTACGCCTGGGTCAGCGCGCCGGAGAGCGTGCCGCGCTCGACCCTGCATTCGGCCGAGATCCCGCGGGCCGACAACAACTGGGCCGGCCAGAACTACACGGGCTATGCCAGCAAGGCGATGGACGAGCTGATCGAGAAGATCGAGGTCGAGCTCGACCGCGACAAGCGCAAGGCCCTATGGCGCCAGTTGCAGGAGCTGTACCTGGCCGATCTGCCGGTGCTGCCGCTCTATTTCCGTGCCGACGTCTTCGTGATCCCGAAATGGTTGAAAGGCGTGACCCCGACCGGCCATCGCGACCCCTCGACGATGTGGATCGAGCACTGGCGCGCGGAGTAGGCGCGGCCGCTTCCGTGCCGACCGACGCGCCGTTGCGCGCGGCGGCCGCGGACCCGTTGCTGGAGGTCCGCGGGCTGGCCGTCGCGTTCCCGGGCCGGATGGGGCCGCAGCGGGCGGTCGACGGCCTCGACTATGCCATCCGGCGCGGCCGCACGCTCGGCGTGGTCGGCGAGAGCGGCTGCGGCAAGACCGTGGCGGCGCTGGCGCTGATGCGGCTGGTGCCGCCGCCCGGCCGCATCGAGCAGGGCGCGGTCCGGATCGACGGCGTCGACGTGATGGCGCTGGACGACCGGGGCCTGCGCGACCTGCGCGGCCAGCGCGTCGCCATGGTGTTCCAAGACCCGGCCGCGGCGCTGAACCCGGTGCTGACCATCGGCGCGCAGGTGGCCGAGGCCTATCTGCTGCACCGGCGCATGGACGCGCGCGCCGCGATGGAGGCGGCGATCGCGATGCTCGACCGCGTGCACATCGCGGACGCGCGGCGCCGCGCCGGCTCGTATCCGCACCTTCTCTCGGGCGGCATGCGGCAACGGGCGATGATCGCCATGGCGCTCGCCTGCCGGCCCGCGCTGCTGGTCGCCGACGAGCCGACGACGGCGCTCGACGCCACGGTCCAGGCCCAGATCCTGGACCTCATGCAGGAGCTGCAGGACGAGACCGATACCGCGATCCAGTTCATCAGCCACAATCTCGGCGTCGTCGCCTCGGTCGCGCACGAGGTGATGGTGATGTATGCCGGGCGCGCGGTGGAAAGCGGCCCGGCCGAGGACGTGCTGCGCCGCCCGCTGCATCCCTACACGCAGGCGCTGATCGAGACTTTGCCGCGGCTGGGCGCGCGGCGCGACCGGCTGCCGGCGATCCAGGGCCTGGTGCCCGGCCCGGGCGCAGCGCCCGGCGGCTGCCGGTTCGCACCGCGCTGCGCGCGCGCCGATGCCGCCTGCCGGGCGGCGGAGC
>CAZLBB010000048.1:0-35681 GCA_964557415.1 uncultured Rhodospirillaceae bacterium | reverse complement strand
CCCGCAAGGGGAGGGGGGACAGGATAGGTCCCGATGGCGCGCATCGTCGGCGCGCTCGAACGCGTCGCCGACGCGCTGCTGATCGTCCTTTTCCTGCTGATCTTCGCGCTCGTGCTCGCGCAGGTCGTCTGCCGCTACCTGCTCAACAGCCCGCTGGTGTGGTCGGAGGAGCTGGCGCGGCTGCTGTTCGTCTGGGTGGCGATGCTGGCGTGGAGCCTGGCGTCGCGCCGGCGCTCGCATATCGCGGTCGCGTATTTCGCCGATCTCCTGCCGGTGCGCGCGCGGCTGCTGCTGGCGATCGCGGTGCAGGCGGCGGTCGCGTTCTTCTGTCTGCTGCTGGTGCAGCACGGCTGGACGCTGACGCTGCGGAACATCGACCTGCCGACGGTGACGCTCGGCATCTCCTATGCCTGGGTCTACGGCGTTGTGCCGGTCGGGGCGCTGGCGGTGATCGCCTACGCGGCGGCGGAGATCCGGCGACTGCTCGGCGACCTGCGCGAATGACCACCGCCATGCTCGTGATCATGGGCGCCTGGCTCGTCGTCCTGATGCTCGGCGTCCCGGTCTTCGCCTCGATGGGGCTCGCGGCCGCGGCCTTCGTGTGGTGGGGTGGCTTCCCGGGTGTGGTCATGCCGCAGAAGGTGGCGCAGGCGGTCAATTCCTTCCCGCTGCTGGCAGCGCCGTTCTTCATCCTGATGGGCAACCTGATGAACAGCGCCGGCATCACCGAGCGCATCTTCCGCTTCGCCAAGGTGCTGGTCGGCTGGTGGCGCGGCGGCCTGTGCCACGCCAACATCGTCGGCAGCGTCATCTTCGCCGGCATGAGCGGCTCGGCCGTGGCCGACGCGGCGGGTCTGGGTACGGTCGAGATCAAGGCGATGAAGGACGCCGGCTACGACGCCGAGACCGCGGCGGCGGTGACCGCGGCCTCGGCCACGATCGGCCCTATCATCCCGCCCAGCCTGCCGATGGTGATCTTCGGCGTGGTGGCCGAGGTCTCGATCGGCGGCCTGTTCATCGGCGCGATCGTTCCCGGGCTGCTGATGGCGGCGGCGCTGATGGCCATGGTCTGGCGCGTGGCGCACAAGCGCGCCATGCCGCGCGAGCCGTTCCCCGGCCTGCGCGAGGTCTGGGAAAGCTTCCGCGGCGCCTTCTGGGCGATCCTCGCACCGGTCCTGCTGATCGGCGGCATGCTGTCGGGCGTCTTCACGCCGACCGAGGCCGCCGCCGTCGCCGCCTTCTACGCGCTGGTGGTCGGCCTGTTCGTCTACCGGGATTTCTGCCTCCGCGACCTGCCGCGCATCATCCTCGACACGGTCGAGACGACGGGCGTGGTCATGGCGATCGTCATGGCCGCCGTATTGTTCGGCTGGGCGCTCTCGGTCAGTCGCGTGCCGCAGGCGGTCGGCATGGCGCTGACGGCGCTGTCGACCGACCCAGTGGTCGTCCTCCTGATCGTCAACCTGCTGCTGCTCGTCGTCGGCTGCTTCATGGAGGCGATCGCCGCGATCCTGATCCTGACGCCGATCCTGATGCCGGCGGCGATGCAGGGCGGCATCGACCCGGTGCAGTTCGGCGTGATCTTCGTGCTCAACCTGATGATCGGCACGCTGACGCCGCCGGTCGGCATCGTGCTGTTCGTCGTCGCCAAGGTCGCCGACCTGCCGTTCGAGCGCGTCACGCGCGCGACCGCGCCCTACCTGGTGCCGTTGCTCGCCGTGCTGGCAGCGATCACGCTGTTCCCGCCCTTGACCACCTGGCTGCCTGGCTTGGTGCTGGGGAAATAAGGGCTTTCAGCGGCCGGCTTTCGGCAGTCAGCCAAAATGCTTATCCTTGGCCGATCGCTGAAGGCTGACGGCTGAGGGCCTCATGGACTACGACCTGTTCGTCATCGGCGCCGGTTCCGGCGGCGTGCGCGCGGCGCGCATCGCCGGCGGCTACGGCGCCAAGGTGGCGCTGGCCGAGGAAAGCCGCGTCGGCGGCACCTGCGTCATGCGCGGCTGCGTGCCGAAGAAGTTCCTGGTCTACGCCTCGCATTTCGCCGAGGACTTCGAGGACGCGCACGGCTACGGCTGGACCGTGGGCAAGTCCAAGCACAGCTGGAAGAAGCTGATCGAGAACAAGAACAAGGAGCTCGACCGGCTGGAGGCCGCCTATGACGGCATGCTCGACCGCGCCCATGTCGCGCTCAAGCGCGGGCGCGCCCGCGTGACGGGGCCCAACGAGGTCGAGGTCGGCGGCAAGCGCCATACGGCGAAGCACATCCTCGTCTCGACCGGCTCCTGGCCGTTCATTCCCGACATTCCCGGCCGCGACCACGCCATCACCTCGAACGAGGCGCTCGACCTGCCGAAGCTGCCCAAGCGCATCGCCATCGTCGGCGGCGGCTACATCGCGGTCGAGTTCGCCGGCATCTTCAACGGGCTCGGCGCCGAGGTGACCCTGGTCTATCGCGGCGAGATGGTCCTGCGCGGCTTCGACCACGACGTGCGCGCTCATCTGCAGGCCGAGATGCAGAAGAAGGGCATCGACATACGCTGCGGCCGCGAGCCGGTGGCGATCGAGAAGAAGGGCCGCGGGTTCGTCGTCCGCTTCCACGACCCGACCGGCCTGGAGGACGAGGGCATCGCGTGCGACACGGTCATGTACGCGACCGGCCGCAAGCCCAACACGCGCGGCATCGGCCTCGAGGAGCTCGGCGTCGCCATGGCGGAGAACGGCGCCCTCAGGGTCGACCAGTGGTCGCGCTCCTCCGTACCGTCGATCTTCGCCGTCGGCGACGCGACCGACCGTATCAACCTGACGCCGGTCGCGCTGATGGAAGGCCATGCCTTCGCCGACACCATGTTCGGCAACCTGAAGCGCCCGGTCGACCACGAGAACGTTCCGATGGCCGTGTTCAGCCAGCCGCCGGTCGGCAGCGTCGGCTTAAGCGAGGAGCGCGCGCGAGAGAGGGGCTTCCGGATCGACATCTACCGCACGACCTTCAAGGCGATGAAGCACACGATCAGCGGGCGCGACGAGCGCACGATGATGAAGCTGGTGGTCGACCAGGCGTCCGATCGCGTGCTCGGCGCGCACATGGTCGGCCAGGACGCGCCCGAGATCATCCAGGGCGTCGCCATCGCCGTGAAGGCGGGGCTAACCAAGGCCCAGTTCGACCGCACGATCGGCATCCACCCGACCGCGGCCGAGGAGTTCGTCACGCTGAGGCAGAAGATCCCGGACGCCGAGGCCAAGGCGGCAGAGTAGCAACACACTGGAATTCCCGCGAAGTTCCGCGTATTAGCATGTTCCCTTGCCCCGGCGGGAACCCGGGGTTCCTGGAGTTCGTGTCATGGCGCAACCCTGGTCGCCCGATAGCTGGCGGAAAAAGCCGATCCGGCAGCTGCCGGACTACCCCGATGCCAAGGCCCTGGCCGAGGCCGAGCAGCAGCTTGGCATCTTCCCGCCTCTGGTCTTCGCCGGCGAAGCACGGGACCTGATGAAATCGCTCGGCCGCGTGGCCGAGGGCAAGGCCTTCCTGCTGCAGGGCGGCGACTGCGCCGAGAGCTTCGCCGAGTTCCGCGCCAACAACATCCGCGACATGTTCAAGGTGCTGCTGCAGATGGCGGTGGTGCTGACCTTCGGCGCCGCTTGCCCGGTGGTGAAGGTCGGCCGCCTTGCCGGCCAGTTCGCCAAGCCGCGCTCGGCCCCGACCGAGACGCAGGACGGCGTCACGCTGCCGTCATATCGCGGCGACATCGTCAACGGCATCGAGTTCACGGCCGAGGCGCGCAAGCCCGATCCGCAGCGCCTGATCCGCGCCTACAACCAGTCCGCGGCGACGCTGAACCTGATCCGCGCCTTCGCCCAGGGCGGCTTCGCCGACCTGCACAAGGTGCATCGCTGGAACCTGGATTTCGTGTCCGGCAGTCCCCAGGGCGAGCGATACCGCGAGCTGGCGGACCGGCTGGACGAGGCGCTGGCCTTCATGGAAGCCTGCGGCCTGACCGGTGAATCCTCGCCGCAGATCCGCGAGACCTCGTTCTACACCTCGCACGAGGCGCTGCTGCTCTGGTATGAAGAGGCGCTGACGCGGCGCGACAGCCTGACCGGCGACTGGTACGACTGCTCGGCGCACATGCTGTGGATCGGCGACCGCACGCGCCAGCTCGATGGGGCACATGTCGAGTTCATGCGCGGCGTCAAGAACCCGATTGGCATGAAGGTCGGCCCGTCCACCACACAGGACGAGCTGATCCGGCTGATCGACGCGCTCAACCCGGACGAGATCCCCGGCCGGCTGACCTTGATCAGCCGCATGGGCGCGGACGAGGTCGAGAAGCGCCTGCCGGCGCTGGTGCGCGCGGTCAAGCGCGAGGGTCGCGCGGTCGTGTGGGCCTGCGACCCGATGCACGGCAACACGGTCACCTCGCCGACCGGCTTCAAGACCCGCGCCGTCAGCCGCATCCTTGCCGAGGTGCGCGGATTTTTCGGGGTCCATGCCGCGGAAGGCACGCATGCAGGCGGCGTGCATTTCGAGATGACCGGGCAGGACGTGACCGAGTGCATCGGCGGCGCCCAGGCAATCACCGACGATACCTTGAAGGACCGCTACCATACGCACTGCGACCCGCGGCTGAACGCGAGCCAGGCGCTGGAGCTGGCCTTCACCATCGCCGAGGAGCTGAAGCGCGCACGCGGCACCGAGCGGCGCCTGACGGTGGCGGCAGCAGGGGAGTAGCGGTGCGGGGCATGGGGCGTCCGTGCCCCTCATTCTTCGAGACGCTCGCTGCGCTCGCTCCTCAGGATGACGCGATTGTTCGATACGACCCGAACGCGTCATCCCGAGGACGGCCGAAGGTCCGTCTCGAAGGATGAAGGGCACGGAGGCCCAATCCGGGGGGAGAGCCATGCGGCCGGGCATCGATGACATTCCCGCGCTGACCGACAAGTACTTCCTGCGCACTAGAGACATCGTCGGCCGCTTCGGCGACGTGCGTGCGACCTATGCGGTGTTCATGCGCCGCCCGGTGATCTCGGCGCCGCGGCTGGCGGTGGAATGGCTGCGCCAGGTGGCCGAGCAGCGCCAGACCCGCTTCGACATCGAGTTGAACTTCCCCGAGGGCAAGTGGGTCGGCGCCGGCGAGCCGATCCTCTACGTCGCGGGTTCGCTCTATCATCTCGCGGATCTCGAGACGATCTACCTGCAGCTCCTGGGCCCGGCCTGCGTGGCGGCGTGGAACGCCTTCACCATGTGCGTCGACCTGCCCAAGACGCAGTTCCTGGCCATGGATGCGCGGCACTGCGCCGGCGCCGACATGGCCGCGCTCATGGCCTATGGCGCCTCGGTCGGCTCGAAGCGCGCGCAGGTGAAGGTGGGCGCCACGGGCTTCATGGGCAATGCGACCGACGCGACGGCGCATTTCTTCGGCCGCGAATCCGGCTATGGCACGATGCCGCACGCGCTGATCGGCTATGCCGGATCGACCGTGCGCGCGGCCGAGATGTTCCACGAGGTCTTCCCCGAGCAGCCGCTCTACGTGCTGGTCGATTATTTCGGTCGCGAGGTCAGCGACGCGCTCGAGGTATGCCGGCGGTTCCCGGAGCTCGCCGCCGAAGGGCGGCTCGGCGTCAGGCTCGACACGCCGGGCGGGCGCTTCGTCGAGGGCCTCGATCCGCCGGGATCCTATGCCGTGCTCGAGCGCAACGTGCCCGAGGCGATCCGCGGCTACCGCTCGGAGCAGGACCTGCGCTACCTGGTCGGCACCGGCGTGTCGGCGGCGGCGATCTGGCACCTGCGCGAGGCGCTCGACGCCGCCGGCTTCGGCAAGGTGAAGCTGGTCGCCTCGTCCGGCTTCAACCCGGCCAAGTGCCGGGTCATGGCGATCGCCCGCGCGCCGGTCGACATCATCGGCACCGGCTCCTACCTGCCGGAAAAATGGTCCGAGACCTACGCCACGGCCGACATCGTCGAGTACGACCACACGCCGCGCGTGAAGGTCGGCCGCGAGTTCCTGCTGCGCAAGAAGACCTGACGGGCGCCCCACGGCGATGGCGGACGCGGCGGCGAATGTCGGCGAGACGCTGAAGCGCGCCATCGCGCTGCACCAGGCGGGCCGGCTCGCCGAGGCCGAGACGCTCTACAAGGCGATCCTCGCCGCCGCGCCCGGCCATTTCGACGCCTTGCACCTGCTCGGCGTGGTCGCCTCGCAGGCCGGCCGCCACGCGGAGGCGGAACGCTTGATGGGGCAGGCGCTCGGCATGCGGCCCGACGTGGCGCCGGCGCAGTACAACCGCGGCAACGCGCTGCTGGAGCTGCGGCGCTACGCGGAGGCGCTCGCGTGCTACGACAAGGCGATCGCGCTCAAGCCTGACTATCCCGAGGCTCTCTATCATCGCGGCAACGCGCTGCTGGCCCTGAACCGCCTCGACGAGGCGCTCGAGAGCTACGATCGCGCGCTGGCGCTGCGGCCCACGCTGCCCGAGGCGCTCAACAACCGCGGCAACGTCTTGAAGGCGCTCGCGCGCCCGGAAGAGGCGCTCGACAGCTATGACCGGGCCCTGGCGCTGCGCCCCGCCTATGTCGAGGCGATCTACAACCGCGCCATCGTGCTGGAGGAGAGCGGGCGTCTCGACGAGGCGCTCGCGTGCTACGACCGGGCCATCGCGCTCAGGGCCGATCACGCGCCCGCGCTGAACAGCCGCGGCAATGTCCTCACGGTCCTCAGGCGCCACGAGGAGGCGGCGCGGTGCTTCGCGCGTCTGGCGGGGATCGCGCCCGAGTTCGACTACGCGCTCGGGCGCGACTTCCATGCCCGGCTGCAATGCTGCGACTGGTCCGGTTACACCGGCAGCGCGCGGCGGGTCCAAACGGCGGTCGGGCAGGGCAGGCGCGCGGTGCTGCCGTTCTCGCTGCTCTCGATGCCGTCCTCGCCGTGGGACCAGCTCGCCTGTGCGAGCGCCTTCGCCGCCGACCGCTACCCCCTGGCGCCCGATCCGCTCTGGGCCGGGCAGCGCTATGCGCATGAGCGCATCCGCCTCGCCTATGTATCGGCCGACTTCCGCGATCATCCCGTGCCGATCCTGATCGTCGGCCTGTTCGAGCGGCACGACCGCGCGCGCTTCGCGGTCACGGGGATCTCGCTCAACCCGGCGGACGACAGCGCGATGGGACGGCGCATCCGGGCGGCATTCGACCGCCATGTCGATGCGTCAGGCATGAACGACCGCGCGATCGCCGAGCTGATGCGCGCGCACGAGATCGACGTCGCCGTCGACCTGTCCGGCTTCACCCACGGCAACCGCACCGCCATCTTCGCGCACCGGCCGGCGCCGGTGCAGGTCAACTACCTGGGCTATCCCGGCACGATGGGCGCGCCCTACATCGACTACATCGTCGCCGACGCCTGCGTGATCCCGGCGACGGAGCGCGGCGCCTACGCCGAGCAGGTCGTGCATCTGCCGCACAGCTATCAGGCCAACGATTCCCGGCGCGCCATCGCGGAGCGCACGCCGACGCGCGCGGAGGCCGCGCTGCCGGAGACGGGCTTCGTGTTCTGCTGCTTCAACAAGAACTACAAGATCGCGCCGGACACGTTCGACGTCTGGATGCGGCTGCTGCGGCAGGTCGAGGGCAGCGTGCTGTGGCTGCTCGAGAGCAACGAGGCGGCCACGCGCAACCTCCGGCGCGAGGCCGAGCGGCGCGGCGTCGACGCCGGGCGCATCGTCTTCGCGCCGCGCGTGCGGCCGGACGAACATCTCGCGCGCCACCGCCTGGCCGACCTGTTCCTCGATACGCTGCCCTACAACGCGCACACCACCGCGAGCGACGCGCTGTGGGCCGGCCTGCCGCTGCTGACCTGCACGGGCGGCACCTTCGCCGGCCGCGTCGCCGCCAGCCTGCTCGGCGCCGCCGGAATGCCGGAGCTGGTCACGTCGACCTACGCGGAATACGAAACCCTGGCGTTGAAGCTGGCGACGACGCCGGCCCTGCTCGCGGAGGTGAAGGCGAAGCTGGCGGGCAACCGCGCGGCCTGCAAGCTGTTCGACACCGCTCTCTTTACCCGCCACATCGAGCAGGCCTACGCGATGATGTGGGAACTGAGCCAGCGCGGAGATAAGCCGCAGGGTTTCGCAGTGCCGGCGTAATCTCTATTTCGGTCCCCCCTCCCCTTGCGGGAGGGGGACAAAGAAATTGGCGTCGGTGGTTCGCAAGTGCCGTGATCGCGGCCCGTCTACGGCTTCACCTGTTCGCCCAGCCAGTCGATCGCGGCCTGCACGCCGCCCTTGCCGTGCGGGATGCCGAGCGCGTTCAGGCCCACCTCGACGGCGCCGAGCGTGCCCAGCACCATCGGCGCGTTGACGTGGCCCATGTGCGCGATGCGCAGCGCCTTGCCTGACAGCGCGCCGATGCCGATGCCGATCACCACGCCGCACTTGTCGTTGCAGTACCTGCGCAGCTCTTCGGGGTCGCGGCCGCCGTTCAACAGGATCGTCGTCACCGTGTCGGAGCGCTCGCCCGGCTCGGCGATGTTGAAGTTGAGCGCCTGGCCCTCGGACCACACCGAGACGGCGCGGCGCACCGCCTCGGCCAGCAGGCGGTGGCGCAGGAAGATGTTCTCGAGCCCCTCGGCCCAGATCATGTCGAGCGCCTTGCGCAAGCCGAACAGCAGATGCTCCGGCGGCGTGCCGGCGTACTTCATGTAGTGCTCTTCACCCTCGCGCGCGGTCCAGTCCCAGTAGGGCGTGCGCAGGTCGGCCTTGGGATGGATGGCGCGCGCCCGCGCGTTCGCCGCGACGAAGCCGAGGCCGGGCGAGGTCATCAGGCCCTTCTGCCCCGCCGAGACCGCGACGTCGACGCCCCATTCGTCCATCTCGAACGGCATGCAGCTCAGCGAGGCGACGGTGTCGACCATCAGCAGCGCCTGGTGTCGCGCCGCCCTAACGGCGCGCGAGATCGCCGGGATGTCGTTGACCACGCCCGAGGCGGTGTCGACCTGCGCCACGAGGATCGCCTTGATCTCGCCCGCCTTGTCCTTGCGCAGGCGCTCTTCGACCTCGGCGGACCTGACGGCGCGGCGCCAGTCGCCCTTGAGAATCTCGACCTTGATGCCCAGCCGGTCCGCCGCCTCGCCCCAGCCCATGGCGAAGCGTCCGCTTTCCAGCACCAGGATCTTCTCGCCGCGCGACAGCACGTTGGTGAGCGCGGCCTCCCACGCGCCGTGGCCGTTGGCGATGTAGATGTAGCTGCGGCCCTTGGTGCGGAACAGCTTGCTCAGGTCCGCCAGGATCGAGTCGGTCATCTGCGGCAGGCCGCCGCCATAGATGTCGACCGCCGGCTGGTGCATCGCCTGCAGCACGGCGTCCGGGATCGTCGTCGGTCCGGGGATGGACAGGAATTCGCGGCCGGCGCGCACGGTCATTCAGTCGGTTCCTTCCAGGGGACGGCATGCGGCAGCCAAGGACGCGCCGCAAGGCGGCTGAACATAGGTATGCGCGGGCTGGTTGTCCATTGCGGCGGCGGACATGCCTATGCCGCGCGCCGCGACCGGATGGCACGGGCCAGGTGCCGCTCGGCATCGTTGAGCGTGGCCTCGTCGAAACCCGCGTAGCCGAGCAGCGGCGCCTCGGCCGGCCCTCGTGTCTTCGATTTTCGGCATTCTCGGCGAGCGGGCGGCTGCAGCAGCAACCGGCTGCCGCAAGTGGCCTTCGCGGGCGTTACACGCTAGTCTGCCGCCGCCATGACCGATTCCCTCAAGATTGCGCTGGCGCAGATCAATCCGACCGTTGGCGACGTCGACGGCAATGCGGCGAAGCTCCTGGCGGCGCGCGCGGAGGCGGCGAAGCGGGGCGCCGACCTGGTCGTCCCGGGCGAACTGGTGATCTCCGGCTACCCGCCGGAGGACCTGGTGCTGAAGCCGGCCTTCCAGGAAGCCTGCGAGGCGGCGACGGCGCGTGTCGCCGCGGCCACGGCCGACGGCGGCCCAGCCGTCCTGATCACGACGCCCTGGCGCGAGGACGGGGCCTTGCACAACGCGGCGCTGCTGGCCGACCAGGGCCGCATCCAGGCCAAGCGCTTCAAGGTCGACCTGCCGAACTACGGTGTATTCGACGAGAAGCGCGTTTTCAGGTCGGGTCCGATGCCGGGGCCGATGGTGTTCCGCGGCGTCCGGCTCGGCGTGCCGATCTGCGAGGATATCTGGACGCCCGACGTGCCGGAATGCCTGATCGAATCAGGCGCCGAGATCCTGGTCGTGCCGAACGGCAGCCCGTACGAAAGCGACAAGCAGGACCAGCGCATCAACCTGGCCGTGGCGCGCGTGAACGAGACCGGCCTGCCGCTGGTCTACGTCAATCAGGTCGGCGGCCAGGACGAGCTGGTGTTCGACGGCGGCTCCTTCGTGGTCGGCGCCGACAAGCGCCTCAACGTCATGCTGCCCAGCTTCCGCGAGGACCTGGCCGTCACCGACTGGCGCCGCGGCAACGACGGGAAATGGATCTGCGTCGAGGGCCCGCTGAGCAAGCCGGCCGACGGCCTGGTCGCGATCTACCATGCCATGATGCTGGGCCTGCGCGACTACGTCGAGAAGAACCGCTTCCCGGGCGTGATCCTCGGCCTGTCCGGCGGCATCGACTCGGCACTGACCGCCGCCGTCGCGGTCGACGCGCTGGGGCCCGAGCGCGTGCGCGGCGTGCGCTTCCCCTCGCCCTATTCCAGCCAGCACAGCCTCGACGACGCCGAGGAAACCGGCGGGCTGCTCGGCATCCGCGTCGACACCGTGCCGATCGAGCCGGCGATGCAGGCCTTCGACCACATGCTGCGGCAGCTCTACAACGAGCGTCCACCCGACATCACGGAAGAGAACATCCAGGCGCGCGTGCGCGGCGTCGCCATCATGGCGCTGTCGAACAAGCTCGGCCACATGGTGCTGACCACGGGCAACAAGTCCGAGATGTCGGTCGGCTACGCCACGCTCTACGGCGACATGTGCGGCGGCTACTCGGTGCTGAAGGATGTGTACAAGATGACGGTCTTCGCATTGGCGCGCTGGCGCAACCAGCACTTTCCCGAAGGGGCGCGCGGGCCGGATGGCCGTGCCGTCCCCGAGCGGTCGATCACCAAGCCGCCCTCGGCGGAGCTCAAGCCCGGCCAGCTCGACGAGGACTCGCTGCCTCCCTACGCGGTGCTCGACGACATCCTGATATGCCTGATCGAGCACGAGATGGCGCCGCGCGAGATCGCGGCGCGGGGCCACGACCCCGCCACGATCGAGCGCGTGCAGCGCATGCTGTACGTCGCCGAGTACAAGCGCCGCCAGGCCCCGCCCGGCGTCAAGATCTCGCGCCGCGCCTTCGGCCGCGACCGGCGCTATCCCATCACCAACGCGTTCCGGCCGAAGTCGTGAGCAAGAAGAGGCCCGCGGCATCGTGCACCTCATCCCTCGAGACGCTCGCTGCGCTCTCTTCTCAGGAGGACGCGACGCTTTGCGTTGATCTGACGCGTCACCCTGGGGAGGCCCGCCCTTCGACTCGCGCTCAGGGCGCCGTCTCGAAGGATGAGCAGCGCCGCTAGCCATGCCCCTCTTCCTGCACAACACGCTGGGCCAGAAGAAGCAGGAGTTCGTGCCGCTCGATCCGGCGCATGTGAGGATGTATGTATGCGGGCCGACCGTCTACGACCGCGCGCATATCGGCAATGCGCGGCCGGTGGTCGTGTTCGACGTGCTGTATCGGCTGCTGAAGCGCCTCTACCCGCGCGTCACCTACGTGCGCAACATCACCGACGTGGACGACAAGATCAACGCCGCGTCGAAGCAGCGCGGCGAGCCGATCGAGGCGATCACCGAGCGCACGACGCGCTGGTACCACGAGGACATGGGCGCGCTCGGCGCGCTCGATCCCGACGTCGAGCCGCGCGCGACGCAGCATGTCGGCGAGATGATCGCCATGATCACGGTGCTGGTGCAGCGCGGCCACGCCTACGAGGCCGACGGCCACGTGCTGTTCAACGTGCCCTCGATGCCGGAGTACGGCCAGCTGTCGCGCCGGTCGACCGACGACATGATGGCGGGCGCGCGCGTCGACGTGGCGCCCTACAAGAAGAGCCCGTTCGATTTCGTGCTGTGGAAGCCGTCGCCACCCGACCTGCCGGGCTGGGACAGCCCCTGGGGCCGCGGCCGGCCGGGCTGGCACATCGAGTGCTCGGCCATGGCGCGCAAGTATCTCGGCGTCACCTTCGACATCCATGGCGGCGGCCAGGACCTGGTCTTCCCCCACCACGAGAACGAGATCGCGCAGAGCCGCTGCTGCCACGACGCGCCGATGGCGCGCTACTGGCTGCACAACGGCTTCCTGTCGATCGACAGCGAGAAGATGTCGAAGTCGCTCGGCAACATCGTCACGGTCAACGACCTCCTGAGCGAAGGCATCGCCGGCGAGGCCATCCGGTTGACGCTGCTCGGCGCGCAATACCACCAGCCGATGGATTTCAGCCGCGACGCGCTGCGCCAGTCGCAGGCGACGCTCGACCGGCTCTACACCGCCTTGCGCGCGGCGCCTGACACGGCGCCGGCGGCGGAAGACGACGTGCCGCTCGACGTCCTCGCCGCGCTCGAGGACGACCTCAACACGCCGCTTGCCATCGCCCATCTGCACGAGCTGGCGACGGCACTGAACAAAGCGTCGACGCCGGCGGAGAAAGCCCGCCGCAAGGCGGCGCTGCTGACGTCGGGCCGGCTGCTCGGGCTGCTGTCGGCGGAGCCCGAGGCTTGGTTCCGCCGCGGAACGGCGGGCGAGATGTCGCCCGAAGCGATCGAGCAGGCGATCCAGGCGCGCGCCGCCGCGCGCAAGGCGCGCGACTTCGCCGAGGCCGACCGCGTCCGAGCCGAGCTCAAGGCCGCCGGGATCGAACTGGAGGACACGCCCAAGGGCACGATCTGGCGGCGCACGCGGTAGGCTTTCGCTGCCGCGGAGGCCGTCTCCGGTGGCATTCGACCGTCATTCCCCGCAGCTGTGCGACGGCCGGCGCTTCCATCCCGCGCGGGAGCGGGTTTCGCCCGGAGCCGACGCGGAACCGACGGCTGCAACGGTCACAGCTTTGCAACGCTCATGAACCGGGAAATCGACGTTCATTGGCCGACGTCGCGAGCCGATCGCGGCCATGTCGTCGAGAGCGCGACGCGTACATCACCTGAGCGACCGGTCGCCTCCGAATCCTCGGGCCCGCGGGGCACCCCCAGCCCCGGGCCCATTTTTTTGACCGCTTGTAGGCTAGACTAGACCAGACTAGACTAGACCAATGACAAAGACAGTGAACATTTACGAGGCCAAGACCCAGCTCTCGCGCTTGGTCGACGCGGCGGCACGCGGCGAGGAGATCGTCATCGCCCGGAACGGCAAGCCGGTGGCGAGGCTGGTGGCGGTGGAACCGATCGCCGAACGGAAGCGCCCGCTCGGGCTGGCGCGCGGGCAAATCTGGATTGCGCCCGATTTCGACGAGACGCCGGAAGAGATCATCGCCGCATTCGAGGGCGAAGAGCCCAAGTGAAGCTGCTGCTGGACACCCACATCCTGTTGTGGCTCCTGAACGAACCCGAGGCGCTGACCGAGGCGGAACGGGCGGCGATCGCCGATCCGGACAATTCGGCCTTCGTCAGTGCAGCCAGCCTATGGGAAATCGCCATCAAGCAGGCCGCGGGAAAGCTCAGGCTGCCGGGGCCGGCGCCCGAATGGCTGCCGCCGTTTCTCGACCGGACCGGCCTGGAAACCCTGGCGATCGACCGCACACATGCTTTGACCGCGGGCACGCTTCCGGCGTACCACCGTGACCCGTTCGACCGGATGCTGGTCGCGCAAGCGATGGTCGAGCGGCTTTTCCTGGTGACGCGCGACCGCGCGCTGACCCGATACGGAGCGATGACGCTTGAGCCCTGACGATCCGCACCGTCGCGACGCCGATCCGGCGCGGCAGAGCCGCGCCGCGGCGGGTGCGCGCGTCCATCTCTACGACACGACGCTGCGCGACGGGGCGCAGACCCAGGGCGTCGATTTCGGCGTGGCCGACAAGATCGCGATCGCCGAGGCGCTGGACGGCCTCGGCATCGACTACATCGAGGCCGGCTGGCCGGGCGCCAACCCGACCGACGACGCCGTGTTCGAGACCATGCCGAGGCTGAAGCATGCGCGCGTCGTCTCGTTCGGCATGACGCGCCGGCAGGGGCGCAGCGCCGGCAACGATCCGAGCCTTGCCGCCGTGGTCGGCGCGCGCGCGTCCGCCGTCTGCCTGGTCGGCAAGACCTGGGACTTCCATGTCGACGTGGCGCTCGGCGTCGCGCGCGACGAGAACCTCGCCATGATCCGCGACAGCGTCGCGCACGCGGCCAGGCAGGGCCGCGAGGTGCTGTTCGACGCCGAGCATTTCTTCGACGGCTACGCCGCCAACCCCGACTATGCGCTGAGCGCGATCGAGGCCGCCCACCGGGCCGGCGCGCGCTGGATCGTTCTGTGCGACACCAACGGCGGCACGTTGCCCGACCGCATCGAGGAGGTCGTGCGCGCGGTCGCCCAGCGCATTCCCGGCGACCATCTCGGCATCCACTGCCACAACGACACCGAGAACGCGGTCGCCAACTCGCTCGCCGCCGTGCGCGCCGGCGCGCGCATGGTGCAGGGCACGATCAACGGCCTGGGCGAGCGCTGCGGCAACGCCAATCTGGTCTCGCTGATCCCGACGCTGATGCTGAAGATGGGCATGGCCACCGGCATCGCACCCGACCGCCTGCCGCGCCTGGCCGAGGTCTCGCGCCTGCTCGACCGGCGCCTGAACCGCGCGCCCAACCGCCATGCCGCCTATGTCGGCGAGGCCGCCTTCAGCCACAAGGCGGGCCTGCATGCCTCGGCGGTGGAGAAGGATCCGGCGAGCTACGAGCACATCCGGCCCGAGCTGGTCGGCAACCGCCGCCACGTCGTCGTCTCCGACCAGGCCGGCCGCGCCAGCATGGTGGCGCGGCTGCGCGACCTCGGGCTCGAGGTCGACCCGCAGGACAAGCGGCTCCTGCGCCTGCTCGAGGACGTGAAGGCCAAGGAGTACCAGGGATACGCCTTCGACGACGTGCCCGCCAGCTTCGAGCTGCTGGCGCGCCGCGCCTTCGACGCCGTGCCCAGCTATTTCGAGCTCGACCGCTTCCAGATCGCCGTCGAGCACCGCCACAACGCCAAGGGCGAGCTGGTTACGGTGTCGCAGGCCACGATCAAGATCGACGTCGCCGGCAAGCTGCGGCTGATCACGGCCGAAGGGAACGGCCCGGTCGATGCGCTCGATGCCGCGCTGCGCGAGGCGCTCGAGCCGCACTATCCGAGCCTCGCGACCATGCGCCTGGTCGACTACAAGGTGCGCATCCTGACGCCGCAGGAAGGCACCAAGGCGGTGACGCGCGTGATGATCGAGAGCGCCGGCGCGATGGCGGACGGCGAGGACCGGCACTGGACCACGGTCGGCGTGTCGCCCAACATCATGGACGCGTCGTTCAACGCGCTGGAAGACGGCATCACCTGGAAGCTGTTCCACGACGGCGCCAAGGCCGCCTGACGCGCGCATCGCGGCCATGGCAGGCACCGACAGCAGAAGGCGGCAGAAGGCGGCTTCCGGCGGGCCCGCCGTCATCCTGGTCAATCCGCAGCTCGGCGAGAACATCGGCGCGGCCGCGCGCGCCATGCTGAACTGCGGCCTCGGCGACCTCCGCCTGGTGGCGCCGCGCGACCAGTGGCCGAACGAGAAGGCGGTGGCCGCCGCCTCTGGCGCCGATGCCGTGCTGGAGCGGGCGAAGCTGTTCGCGACCACGGCCGAGGCGATCGCCGGCCTGCAGGTCGTCTTCGCCACCACGGCGCGCGAGCGCTACATGGTGAAGCCGGTGCTGACGCCGCGCGCCGCCACGGCGGAGCTGCGCGCGAAGGAAGCGGCGGGCCTGCGCTGCGGCCTGCTGTTCGGGCCCGAGCGCATGGGCCTCGTCAACGACGACCTGGCGCTGGCCGAGGCGCTGATCCGCATCCCGCTCAACCCCGGCTTCTCCTCGCTCAACCTGGCCCAGGCCGTGCTGCTGCTGTCGTACGAATGGTTCACCGCCGCCGACGCGACGCCGCCGCGCGAGGACCGCTACGGCCGGTCGCCGCCGGCCGGCAAGGACAAGCTGCTCAACTTCTTCCTCATGCTCGAGCACGAGCTGGACGAATGCGGCTTCCTGCGCGTCCCCGACAAGCGCCCCAGTATGGTGCGCAACATCCGCAACATGTTCCAGCGCGCGGGCCTGACCGAGCAGGAGCTGCGCACGCTGCACGGCATGATCGCCTGCCTGACCGACTGGCGCGCCGGCACCGACGAACTGGGCGAGCCGGTCCGCATGCGGCGCCACCGGAAGAAGGCGAAGGCGGAGCGGGGATAAAGACCCGCGAGCAGCGAGCCTACGCGCGAGAGGACTTTATGCGACGCCGACGGAGTTCTCCTCCGCCGCTTCGCGCGCGGCCGCCCTGTTTGACATACCCGGTTCGTTCCTCTAGAACCGCGCCTCCTTTCCCGAGAAAGCGGGCGGCCATATCGGTTAACGACCGGGTCGCCCCGTCCGCCGGGTCCCTCGGGACCGCGGCAGGAACTATCGGGACAACAACGGCTTAGGCACAAGGACGACCATGAGCAAGCGTCAGGAATCCAAGTACAAGATCAACCGCCGTTTCGGCCAGAACCTGTGGGGCCGGCCGAAGAGCCCGGTCAACCGCCGCGAATACGGTCCGGGCCAGCACGGCCAGCGCCGCAAGAAGCCGACCGATTTCGGCACCCAGCTGGCGGCCAAGCAGAAGCTCAAGGGCTATTACGGCAATATCGGCGAGCGCCAGTTCCGCCGCCTGTACGACGAGGCGGTGCGGCGTCGCGGCAACAACTCCGACATCTTGATCGGCCTCCTGGAGCAGCGGCTCGAGACCGCGGTCTACCGCGCCAAGTTCGTGCCGACCGTGTTCGCCGCGCGCCAGTTCGTCAACCACGGCCACGTCAACGTCAACGGCAAGCGGGTCAACATCGGCTCGTACCAGCTGAAGGAGGGCGACGTGATCGAGGTGCGCGAGAAGGCCAAGAAGATGGGCCTCGTGCTCGAGGCCGCGCAGTCGACCGAGCGCGACGTGCCCGAGTATCTCGAGGTCGACCACAACAAGATGACCGCCAAGCTGGTGCGCGTGCCTGTGCTCAGCGACGTGCCCTACCCGGTGCAGATGGAACCGCACCTGGTGATCGAGTTCTACTCGCGCTGATCGTTGACTCTTGCCCGCCTGCGGCGGGCGAGGGATTGCCAGCTCACACCGGCCTCGTCCCCGCGATCATGGTGCGGTGGAGCAGGCGGCGGCTGCCGTCGTAGTCATTGACGGCATAGTGCAGCGTCGCGCGGTTGTCCCATAGCGCCAGCGCGCCCTTGGTCCAGCGGAAGCGGCAGGTGAACTCGGGCCGCGTCGCGTGCTGGTAGAGGAAATCGAGCAGCGGCCGGCTCTCCGACTCGGTCATGTCGGCGAAGCGTAGCGTGTAGATGGGATTGACGAACAGCGCCTTGCGCCCGGTCTCCGGATGCGTTCGCACGACCGGATGCGAAACCTCCCGGTCGGCCTCTGGCCGGTTGCGCTCGATGCCGATCGAGCGCGAGGTGCGCAGGTCGTCGGGCGGCCCGTACTTCGTGCCGTACGGCTTGCCGACATGGACCGCGCGCAACCCGTCGAGCATGCGCCGCATCCCCGGCGACAGCGCCTCGTAGGCCGCGTACATGTTGGCGAACAGCGTGTCGCCGCCGCAGTCCGGCACCTCGAGCGCATAGAGCACGGAGCCGAGCGGCGGCTCCGCGAGCGAGCTGAAATCGGAATGCCACGCGTTGCCGAAGGTGCTGACGTTGCGCTCGTCCGCCTCTTTCAGCACGCGGACGATATGGGGATAGCCGTCCATCGCCTTGACGAAGGGCGTCTGCATCAGTGGGCCGAACAGGCGCGTGAACGCCATCTGCTGCTCCGGCGTCAGGCGCTGGTCACGGAAGAACAGCACGAGGTGCTCGTGGAAGGCGGCTACGATCGCGTCGATAATCGCGTCGTCGAGCTTGCGCGACAGGTCGACGCCGGCGATCTCGGCGCCGAGCGCGCCGGCGACCGGGCGGACCTCGATCGCCGCGCGGCTGAGCGCGCTTGCGGTCATGCGCGGCGGTCAGGCGTGTCCGGCTTCGCCGGACAGGCCCGTCAGCATACGGGGCGCGATGCCGATCTTTCCCAGCGCGCGCTCCCACTTGGACTCGAGATCGCCGTCGAACACGATGTCCTCGTCGGCCGGCGCGCTGAGCCAGGCATTGGCTTGCAGCTCGCCGTCGAGCTGTCCGGCGCCCCAGCCGGCATAGCCCAGCGCCAGCAGGCAGCGGCGCGGGCCACCGCCGCCGGCGATCGCCTTCAGGATGTCGATCGTCGCCGTCAGCGCCAAGCCGCCGGGCACGACCGTGGTGCCGGTGTCCTTGAAGTCGTCGGAATGGAGCACGAAACCGCGGCCGGACTCGACCGGACCGCCGAAATGCACCCGGATGGTCTGCTTCAGGTTGTCGGTGTCGATGTTGAGCTGCTGCAGCAGGTCGGGGAAGGTGATGGAATCGACCAGCCGGTTCACCACCAGCCCCATGGCGCCCTTGGGATTGTGGACGCACATGTAGATGACCGTCCGCTGGAAGCGCGGATCGCGCATCTGGGGCATGGCGATCAGCAGGTTTCCTGTCAGGTAGCCGGACGACGGGTCGCGCACGGGCATCACCTCATTTCCTCAAGCCATCCCCCGGCTTCATCAGGCCAACGCCGGCCCTGCGACGTTTCATCCCGGCCATGTCCCCCCAACACGCCAATGTGAGGCATCCGGGACTTCATGAAAACTATATATGTGCTGCCGGTTGCTCGCCAATGCAGCCAAACCGGCAGAGGCTGGCGTAGACTGCGGCAGCGAGGCACGGAAATCGGCGGAATGCGGCGCTGGGCTCACCTTGTTTTGGCTTTGTTCGCGCTGGCGGCGACCGGCAGCGGTGGCGCGGCGTCGCCCGCTGCGGCGGCGTCCTCTGCGTGGGGCAAGCATGAGTTCGCGCGCGTGCGATTCGTGGCCGCAACGGGCGCGGTGGGCGATCTGGCCGAGCTGCGCCTCGGCCTGCAGTTCCGCCTGGCGAAGGGCTGGAAGACCTACTGGCGCTCGCCCGGCGACGCCGGGCTGCCGGCGCAGGTCGACTGGACCGGGTCCGAGAACCTGGCGCGCGCCGACATCCTGTGGCCGGTGCCGGAGCGGCATACGCTGCTCGGCATCGAGACGCTGGGCTACGAGGACGAGGTGCTGCTGCCGGTCATCGCCCGTCCCGAACGGCCGGGCGCGCCGGTCAGGCTGCGCGCCGCCATCGACTACCTCGTGTGCGAGAAGATCTGCGTGCCGGCACATGCCGAGCTGGCGCTCGATCTGCCTGCCGGTCCGCCGACGCCGTCGCCCTTCGTCGACCTGATCGATCGCTGGCGCGCCAAGGTGCCGGGCGACGGGCAGGCGGCCGGCCTTTCGATCGAGCGCGCCGCGCTGGTCAGCGAAGCCCAAGGTGCGGTGCTGGCGATCAAGGTCGCCGCGCGCGAGCGGCTGACCGCGCCCGATCTCTATATCGAGGGTCCGGCCGGCCTGCGCTTCGACAAGGTCGTGGCGCGGCTCGAGCCGGACGGGCTTGCCGGCATTCTCACCACGCGGATCCTGGCCGACCGCGGCAAGCCGGAGGATCTGCTGGCCGCGGGCGTGACGCTGACGCTGATCGACGGCGGCCGCGCCATGGAGGCGCGGCGCGCCGTCGTGCCCGGCACCGCCGGCGACATTGCGACCTCGGGCGATGTCGGGGCGCTTGCCGGCATCCTGCTGATCGCGCTGATCGGCGGCCTCATCCTCAACCTGATGCCCTGCGTGCTGCCGGTGCTGTCGCTGAAGCTCCTGGCGGTGGTCGGTCATGGCGGCGGTCATCGCGGCGAGGTGCGGCTCGGCTTCCTCGCGTCGGCCGCCGGCATCGTGGCATCGTTCCTCTTGCTCAGCCTCGGCGTGCTGGCGCTGCGCGCGGGCGGCATGGCGGTCGGCTGGGGCATCCAATTCCAGCAGCCCGGCTTCATCGCCGCCATGGCGGTGATCGTCACGCTGTTCGCCTGCAACCTGTTCGGCTGGTTCGAGATCGGCGGCCCGCGCTGGGCCTTCGCCGCAGCCGAAAGCCAGGGCGCGCGCCACGGCCTCGCCGGCCATTTCCTCACTGGCGCGCTCGCCACGCTGCTGGCGACGCCGTGCTCGGCGCCGTTCCTCGGCACGGCGGTCGGTTTCGCGCTGTCGCGCGGCGCACTCGAGATCGTCGCGGTGTTCCTGGCGCTGGGTGTGGGCCTGGCGCTGCCCTACCTGCTGGTGGCGGCGTTCCCGGGCCTCGCCACGATGATGCCGAAGCCCGGGCGCTGGATGCTGCATCTGCGTCGCGTGCTCGGCCTCGCGCTCGCGGCGACCGCGGCCTGGCTGGTGCTCGTGCTGGCGACGCAGCGCGGCACCGTCGCGGCGGCCGTGCTGGCGCTGATGCTCGTGGCCCTTACGCTGGGCTTCGCATTCGCCGTCAGGCTGCCGCAGGCGCTGCGCCGCGCTGCGCCGGCGGCGGTTGCGGCGTTCGCGCTGGCTACGGTCGCGCTGGCGGTCCTGATGCCGGCTTCGATGCCTGGCGGCGGCGTGGCGGCCAGGGACCAGCACTGGCAGAAATTCGACGAGGCCGAGATCGCCGCCCTCGTCGCGCGCGGCAAGGTGGTCTTCGTCGACGTCACCGCCGACTGGTGCATCACCTGCCAGGCGAACAAGACCCTCGTGCTAAACCGCGGCGAGGTGGCCAAGCGCCTGGGCGGCGGCGACGTCGTGCCGATGCGCGCGGACTGGACGCGGCCCGACGCGACGATCGCGCGGTATCTCGCCAAGTTCGGCCGCTACGGCATCCCGTTCAATGTGGTCTACGGTCCCGCCGCGCCGCAGGGCATCGCCTTGCCGGAGCTCCTCACGCAGGAGTCCGTGCTGACCGCGGTCGACCAGGCCGGCGCCGCGTCCGCCCGCCCGGTCGCGACGCGGTGAGGCGGCCGGAGCAGGCCGGGCTGGACAGGGCGCGGGCGTTGCCTATCTATTGTCCGGCGTGGGACAGGGCGCGCGCCCTGGTCCGATGATTGTCCGTGTTTCGGGAGGGTGGAATGACCATCAAGGTTGGAGACAAGATCCCGTCGATGACCCTGCACTACAAGGGGCCGGACGGAATCCAGGAGATCAAGACCGACGACATCTTCAAGGGCAAGACGGTCGTCTTGTTCTCGCTGCCCGGCGCCTTCACGCCGACCTGCTCGGCCAAGCATCTGCCCGGCTACGTGCAGCAGGCCGACGCGTTGAGGAAGAAGGGCGTCGACAGGATCGTGTGCCTGTCGGTCAACGACCCCTTCGTCATGGACGCCTGGGGCAAGGACCAGAAGGTCGGCGACAAGGTTTTCCTGTTGCCCGACGGCAGCGGCGCCATGACCAAGGCCATGGGCATGGAGTTCGACCTGACCGCCCGCGGCCTCGGCGTGCGCGGCCAGCGCTACTCGATGCTGGTGAAGGACGGGGTGGTCAAGACGCTGCACCTCGAGCAGCCCGGCCAGTTCGAGGTCTCCAGCGCCGAGAAGATGCTGCAGGATCTGTAAGACCCACGCTGATCGTCCGGCGAGCGGCCGGGCCGGCGTGCAGGCGCCGGCCCGGCCGCATCGTTTCGGTCACGCTGCCACCGCCGGCGGCCTCTTGCCCGCGGGCGGCCAGACGCATTCCTTGAGCGTGGTGCGGTCGAGCTCGCCCAAGAACGCCTCGCGCGCCGCCTTGAACCGGCCCTTGAGCAGGCAGGCTGGCGTGAGCACGCAACTGCCGCCGTCGGCACGGAAGCATTCGACCAGCGCCGCTTGCGCCTCCAGCCGGCGCACGATCTCCCCGATGGTGATGGTCTCGGCCGGCCGCGCGAGGCGGAAGCCGCCGCCGGTGCCTCGCTGGGTCGCGACGATGCCCGCGGAAGCGAGTTCGCGGATCACCTTGGTCAGGTGATTGCGCGAGATGCGGAACTCGCGCGCGATCTCGTCGGTGGTGAAGACGCGCTCGGGATCGCCCGCCGCGCGCATCAAGGCGCGCAGGCCGTAGTCGGTGAAGGAGGTCAGGCGCATGGCGGCACTCGGGATCGCTGTTGCCGCGGCGGATTATGGCATGATAAATTGATATTCAAAATACCTATTAGAGGGAATGATGACCGCCGCCGACCGACAGGCCGAGATCACGGCGAAGATCATGGTTCGCACGGGCATCGACGAGGCGATGATCGAGCGCCTGGTGCGGACCTTCTACGCCAAGGTGCGGAGCGACGCGCTGCTCGCGCCGGTGTTCGACGCGCGCATCCGGGACTGGGAGCCGCATCTCCGGCGCATGTGCGCGTTCTGGTCGTCGGTCGCGCTGATGAGCGGGCGCTACCACGGGCAGCCGATGGAAAAGCACCTGCCGCTGCCGGTCGACGCGCGGCATTTCGACCGGTGGCTTGCGCTGTTCGAGGAGACGGCGCGCGAGGTCTGCCCGCCCGCGGCGGCGGCGCTTTTCGTCGACCGCGCGCACCGCATCGCCGAGAGCCTGGAACTCGGCATCGCCGGCCGGGGCGGCGTCATGCTGATGAAGGGCCAGCGCCTGCGCCGTCCCGACGCGGAGGTCTTCCTGCCGGACGACGGAGCCGCGGCATGACGGGGCACGACGACGACCGCCCTTCCTGCCTCGCCTCGCCGCCCTGCTTCATGCACGAGGTCGATCCGGCCTATATGGGTCTTGCTGCAGCTGCCGATCCGCGCCAGCGCGCCGATGTGATGCGCTGGCGCAAGGCCGAGCGCGAGCGGCTGATCGGCGCCAGGCTGGCGATGGCGAGCGAGGCGCGCCGTGCGCACGGCGAGCGGATCGCGGCGAACCTGGAAAACGCAATCGGCGACGTGACGGGGCTGACCATCAGCGCTTACTGGCCGTTCCGTGGAGAGCCGGATCTGCGCGCCTTTCTCGAGCGCGTCGTCGCGCGCGGCGGCCGCACGGCGCTGCCGGTCGTGATCGCGCGCGCCACGCCGCTGGTCTTCCGCGCCTGGGCCAGGGGCGAGAAGCTGGAGCGCGGCGTGTGGAACATTCCCCAGCCCGCGAGCGATGCCGCGGTCGTGCTGCCCGACGTCGTGATCGCGCCGGTGGTCGGCTACGACCCGGAATGCTACCGGCTCGGCTATGGCGGCGGCTTCTTCGACCGCACGCTGGCTTCCATGCCGAAGAAGCCGCGCGTCTTCGGCGTCGGCTATCGCCGGCAGGCCGTCGCGACCATCTATCCGCAGCCGCACGACATCCCGATGGACGCCGTGGTGACGGAAGACGGCATCGTCGCGCCGGGTTGACGCAAGCGCCGGCATCTGACGGAATTGCCCGGCGCGAGCGCCAGCATCCGTGACGGAGGAAATCAGCCATGCCGGACATCCCTGCCAGCCTCAAGACCTACCAGACCTATATCGACGGCAAGTGGGTCGACGCCGCTTCCGGCAAGACGTTCCAGACCCTCAATCCCTACACGGGCGAGCCGTGGGCATTGATCCCCGAATGCGACAAGGAGGACGTCGACCGCGCCGTCAAGGCGGCGGCGCGCGCCTTCGACACCGGCCCGTGGCCCGCCATGACGCAGACCGCGCGCGGCAAGCTGCTGCGTCGGATCGCCACGCTGACCGAGAAGCACGCCCAGCACCTCGCCGAGATCGAGGTGCGCGACAACGGCAAGCTGATGTCCGAGATGCACGCGCAGACCAAGTACCTGCCGGAATGGTTCAACTACTACGGCGGGCTGGCGGACAAGATCCAGGGCGCGGTGGTGCCGGTCGACCGGCCGGACCATTTCACCTACATCCTGAAGGAGCCGGTCGGGGTCTGCGCCTTCATCATCCCGTGGAACTCGCCCTTGATGCTGGCGGGCTGGAAGCTGGCGCCCGCGCTCGCGGCCGGCTGCACGGTGGTGATCAAGCCCAGCGAGTTCACCTCCGCCTCGCTGCTCGAGTTCATGCGCCTTGTCATCGCCGAGGCCGAGGTGCCGCCGGGCGTCATCAACGTCGTCACCGGCTACGGCGCCGTGGCGGGCGAGCCGCTGGTCACGCATCCGCTGGTGTCGAAGGTGGCCTTCACCGGCGGCACGGCGACCGGCGCGCGCGTCAACGAGCTGGCGGCGAAGACGTTCAAGAAGGTCTCGCTCGAGCTCGGCGGCAAGTCGCCCAACGTCGTGTTCGACGACTGCATCCTCGACGACGCGGTGAGCGGCGCCGTCTCCGGCATCTTCGCCGCCACCGGGCAGACCTGCATCGCCGGCTCGCGACTGCTGCTGCAGGAGTCGATCCACGACCAGTTCGTCGAGAAGCTGGTCGCCATGGCGAAGACCGCCAAGCTCGGCGACCCGAGCCTGCCGACGACGCAGGTGGGTCCCGTCACCACGCCGCCGCAGTACCAGAAGATCCTCGGCTACATCGACATCGCCAAGGGCGAGGGCGCCAGATGCGTGCTGGGCGGCGGTCCGGCCACCGCGGCCGAGGGCGGCGGCACCTATTTCGTCAAGCCGACCATCTTCACCGGCGTCGACAACCGGATGCGCATCGCGCAGGAGGAGGTGTTCGGGCCGGTGCTCTCCGTCATCAAGTTCAAGGACGAGGACGACGCGGTCCGCATCGCCAACGACATCGCCTATGGCCTCGGCGCCGGCGTCTGGACGCAGTCGGTCCGGCGCGCGCACACGATGGCGAGGCGCATCAAGGCGGGCACCGTCTGGGTCAACACCTATCGCGCCGTCAGCTTCCTGATGCCCTTCGGCGGCTACAAGGCCTCCGGCCTCGGGCGCGAGAACGGCATGGAGGCGATCGACGGCTATCTGCAGAGCAAGAGCGTGTGGATCAACAACGGCCCCGGCGGCGGCAACCCGTTCATCATGAAGACGGCGTCGTAGACGCGGCGTTCAGTGCGGCGAGAACGCCGCCTGGATGAACGAGCGGTAGAGCATCACCTGGCGCGCCAGGATCTCGCGATCCTTCAGCACTTTCGAAAGAATGATACCGCCCTCGACGAGCGTGGCGATCATGTCAGCGAGCGCGTCCAGGTCCATGTCGATCGCCGGCGGGTAGGCCTTGGCGATGCGGTCGAGGTGGTCGCGGAAGCGGCGCCGCCATGCGTGCAGGCTGCGCGCGTTGAGCTCGCGGATCTCGTGATTGCACAGCTGGTCCTGGTAGCAGAACGAGGCCACCAGGCAGCCGGGATGAACATCGGGCAATGACGCCATCATCTCCGCGAACAGCTTCAGGCCGATCAGGAAGCTGTGCAGCGGGTCCTCGTGCAGCTCGCGCGCACGGTTGAAGATGTCGTCCAGGACCGCTTCGTCGCGTTCCAGGTAGCGCAGCAGCAGTGCCTTCGCCAGGTCGCCCTTGTCCTTGAAATGATAGAAGAAGCCGCTCTTGCTGATCCCCGCACCGGCGATCAGCTCGTCGATCGAGGTCGCGCTGAACCCCTTCTGCAGCACGGCGGCCTCGGCAAGCTCCAACAGCCGCTCGCGTGCAGACGCTTTCGCCTGTATCGCAGTCTGTGTCATGAGCGCCGACTGTACCACAGGTGCACATTGGCCGTTGCGTCTGGCTGCCCGCATCGCGGCCGCGTCCGGTAAGCGCCTGTAGCGCTTCATTGATTCCAGACCTGCCGCGCATGGACCATGGGTGGTCTAGCGCGCTGGCCCGCGCCCGCTAATCTCTGTGCAACATACGCCACCCAAGGATCCGACCCATGACGCTCAAAGACCAACGCGGCAACCCCGTATCTCATGGCTCGCCCGAGGCCGTTCGGCGCCTCGACCGGGCGATCGACCTGCTCGCCGCCTATCAGGCCGATCCGGTCGCGGAGCTCGACGCCGTCCTGGCCGAGCATCCGGCTCTCGCGCTTGGCCATGCCATCCGCGCCGGCATCATGGCGACGACGACCGATCGGACGTTCGATCCCGAGCTCGTGCGCAGCCTGGAAGCCGCCGAGGCGCTCGCCGCCAAGGCCGGCGACCGCGAACGGGGCCACGTCGCCGCGGCGCGCGCCTGGCTCGACGGCGACTTCGAGCGCGCGATCGAGCTGTGGAGCCGCGTCGCCATCGCTTACCCGCGCGACCTCACGGCGACGCAGTTCGCTCATCTCGGCGATTTCTACCTGGGCTACTCTCACATGCTGCGCGATCGGGTGGCGCGCGTCCTGCCGCAATGGGACGCGAGCGTTCCGGGCTACGGCTACATGCTCGGCATGCATGCCTTCGGCCTCGAGGAGTCCGGCGACTATGCGGCGGCGGAGCGGGCCGGACGGCAGGCCGTGGCGCTGAACGGCAAGGACGGATGGGCCGTGCACGCGGTCACGCACGTCATGGAGATGCAAGGCCGCGCGGCCGAAGGCGCGAAGTTTCTCGGGCAGAGCGCCGACGTCTGGGCGCCGGGCAGCCTGATCGCCTTCCACAACTGGTGGCATCTGGCGCTGTTCCATCTGGACATGGGCGACTGGCGCGAAAGTGTCAGGCTGTTCGACGAGAAGATCTCCGCCGGCGGCTTCGGCCAGTCGCTCGAGCTGCTGGATGGCTGCGGGCTCCTTTGGCGGCTGCGCATGCTCGGTCACGACGTGGGCGCGCGGTGGAACGACTTGGCCGACAAGTGGCGGGTGAGGATCGACCACGGCAACTACGTCTTCAATGATCTGTTCGCGATGATGGCGTTCATCGGCGCGGGCCGGGCCGACGCTCGCGATGCCCTGTTGCGCTCGGTCGAGCGTGCTGCAGAACTGGGCGGAACCAATGCGATGATGGTCCGCGAGGTGGGACTGCCCGCCATCCAAGGCATCGAAGCCTTCGATCGGGGCGACTACCGCGCGGCAATCGACCTGCTACTGCCGCTGCGCGCGAAGTCGAACCGGTTCGGCGGCAGCCATGCGCAGCGGGACCTGTTCTCCTGGACGCTTACCGAGGCGGCAATTCGTTCGGGCGACAAGCGGATGGCGCAGGCGATGGTGGCCGAGCGCCGGGCGCTCAAGCCGGACAGCCAGGTCAACCGCGCCTGGGTCGGCCGCGTCGAATCGCTGTCGGACGGTCCGATGGGGAAGACCGTCGCTCGCACGACGATCGCGGCTGATTGACGGCGGGACGCTATGCCTGCTGCATCTCCTTGATCGCCGCGCGGGCGAGCTGGTCGGCGCGCTCGTTCTCGGGATGCCCGGCATGGCCGCGCACCCAGTGGAACTCGACCTTGTGCTGCTGCATGGCGAGTTCCAGCCGCTGCCACAGGTCGACGTTCTTGACCGGCTTCCTGTCGGCGGTCTTCCAGCCCTTGGCCTTCCAGGCATGGATCCACTTGGTGATGCCGTCGCGCACATACGTGCTGTCGGTATAGAGCCGCACGGGCACCGGGCGCGTCAGCGCCTCGAGGGCGGCGATCGCCGCCATCAGCTCCATGCGGTTGTTGGTGGTGGGCTGCTCCGCGCCGCTCAGCTCCCGCTCCTTGCCGCGATAGCGCAGGATCGCGCCCCAGCCGCCCGGGCCCGGGTTGCCGCTGCAGGCGCCGTCGGTGAAGATGTCGACGACGTCGTCCCCATGCGCGGGCCTGGACATCAGATTCCGTAGGCGCCCGGGCCGGGAACGCGCTGGTGGAAGCGCAGCTTGCGTGCGTACTCCAGCGGGTCCTTGGGCTTGACGAAGGCCCCGGCGGGATGGTTGAGCCAGTCGTAGAGCCGCGTCAGCAGGAACCGCAGCGCGCTGCCGCGCGCGAGGATCGGCAGCGCGGCCGTCTCCGCGGCCGAGATCGGGCGCACGGCGCGGTAGGCCTGCAGCATCAAGAGCGCCTTGGTCGCGTTGAAGTCGCCGTCGCGCTCGAAGCACCAGGCGTTCAAGCAGATCGCCAACTCGTAGGCGAAGGCGTCGTTGCACGCGAAATAGAAGTCGATGATGCCGGATACCTTGTCGCCCAGGAAGAAGACGTTGTCGGGGAACAGGTCGGCATGGATCACGCCCGCGGGCAGGCCCGCGGGCCAGCGCGGCGCCAGGAACTCGAGCTCGTCGCGAATCAGCGGCGCCAGATCGGCGGCGACCTCGCCGGCGCGCGGCAGGCAGGCCTCGGCCAGCGGCCGCCAGCCCGGCAGCGACAGCGCGTTCACCCGCTTCAAGGGGAAGCCGACACCCGCCAAATGCATGCGCGCCATCGCCTCGCCGAGCAGGCGGCAATGCATCGGCGTGACCTGGCGCGGCCACATGCCATCGAGGAAGGTCACGATCGCCGCCGGACGGCCGCACAGCACGCGCAGCGCGTTGCCGTCGCGCGCGTGCAGCGGCGTGGGACAGGCGATGCCGCTGCGCGCGAGATGCTCCATGAATCCGAGGAAAAACGGCAGGTCTTCCGGCTTCACGCGCTTCTCGTACAGCGTCAGGATGTAGGTGCCGCGCTCGGTTCGCAGCAGGTAGTTCGAGTTCTCGACGCCTTCGGCGATGCCCTTGCAGCTGGTCACCGCGCCGATGTCGTACTCGGCGACGAAGCGAGCCAGCTCCTCGTCGCTGACCTCGGTGTAGACTGCCATGTCAGGCCGGGCCCGGCGCGGATGCGAGTGATTCGGCCGATTCGCGAGGCACGCGCTTCCGTGCTTGTTCTTGTGCTTGCATCGCCCAGACCCTAATGTCGGCCGCATCGGTGAGAAACGCCGCGCGGCGGCCGGGGGACACTACTAGGCGCCACGCGCGAAGGAAAGGGCGGGGGCATGACGACGGGCGCGATCCCGGCGCAGAAGGCGCCGTACGGCGTGACGGTGGAAGCGGGCAAGACATACTGGTGGTGCGCATGCGGACGCAGCAAGAAGCAGCCGTTCTGCGACGGTTCGCACAAGGGCACGGGGCTGAATCCCGTGCAGTACACGGCCAGCGAGTCGGCCGAGGTCTGGTTCTGCGGCTGCAAGGCGACCAAGACGCCGCCCTTGTGCGACGGCACGCACAACACGCTCTGAGTCCGGTGCGCGGCCTCGCCCGCCGAACCGCCGCGCTGATCCTCTCGGCGGTGCTTGCGTTCGCCGCCGCGCCGGCGCTCGCCGACGCGGAGGACTGCCCCGATGTCGGGTTGGTGCCCGAGCTCACCCGCATGACCAAGTTCAAGGACGGGAAAGGACGCACGCTCGACGACATCCAGTACGATGTCGTGGTGCAGGCGACCAGCCAGCCCGTGTGCCGCGAGAAGGACCGGCGCGTCTATGTCACGCTGCAGATCGCCTTCGCCGCACAGCGCGCCCGGCCCGATCCCGGCGGGCGGATCGAGTTCTCGTATTTCGTCGCGATCCGCCACCGCGTCACCGGCGAGATCGTCGCCAAGGAGGTCTTCCCGGTCGGCGTCAACTGGCCGCAGGGCCGCACCAGCGCCGTGCTCGAGGAAGAGCTCGAGCAGGTGACCATCCCGATCCGCAAGGACGAGAAGCCGATCTACTACGCCATCCTGGTCGGGCTGCAGCTGACCGAGGAGCAGCTCGCCTACACCCGCGCGCGCCGCGGCGAGGCGGTCGCGCCGCGCGCTCCCGGCAGCCCGCCGCCGGGCGGCAGCCTGCCGACCCTGCCCGGCATGGCACCGACCGGCGCCGCCGCGTCGCCGCCCGGCGCGCCCGCGCTGCCCGGCAGCGGCGCCAGGCCCACGCTTCCCACGCTGCCGCAACAGCAGAATTGAGCGGCCGCAGGAGTCGGACGCCGTGATCCCCACGGCCGAAATTCGGCGCCTCGATGCGGCCGCCGCCACCGAGCGCATCGACGGGCTCGTCGAGGTGCTGTGCGAGGTGGTCGACGGCGGCGCCTCGGTCAGCTTCCTGCCGCCCATGGACCGCAGCCAAGCGCGGCGCTTCTGGGAAGGCGCGATCCGCGCCGTCGCCGGCGGATCGCGGGTGCTGCTGGTGGCGGAGAGCGGCGCCGATCTGCTCGGCACCGTGCAGCTCGACCTGAGCGCGACGCCGAACCAGCTTCACCGCGCCGACGTCATGAAGCTCCTCGTGCGCCGCCGCGCCCGCCGCCTCGGCCTCGGGCGGCGGCTGATGCTGCGGCTCGAGGACGAAGCGCGCCGCGCCGGGCGGTCGCTGCTGACCCTCGACACCTGGACCGGCAGCCCGGCCGAGGCGCTCTACCGCTCCCTCGGCTACACGCTCGCCGGCGTGATCCCCGGCTATGCGCTGACCGCCGACGGCACGCTCGAGCCGACCTCGATCATGTACAAGGCGCTGTGATCGGACTCATCCTTCGACCCTTCGACAAGCTCAGGGCCAAGGATGAGGACTCTTGGTCTTGCTCCTCGTCCCGAGCTTGTCGAAGGACGCCGGCTCGGTCTACCGCCCCAGGCACTCGCGCAGCTTGTCCTTGACCGCGTTGTAGCGCAGGTAGCAGCCCTCGATCAGCGCGTCCGTGCTGGCCTTGCTGTTGCCGCTGATGCACTCGTTGTATTTCCGCTTGTTGGTGGCGTAGCGCTTCTTGCAGCCGTCCTTGAGGGCGCTCTGCTGGATGGTGTCGGCGAGCGCCGGGGCGGGGGCGGCGGCGGCGAGGCCCAGCAGCAGGGCGACGACCGGCGCGGCAACGGCAACGCGGTGCATGGTCATGGCGGCTTGGCTTCCCCTCGAAACGCTGCGGGCCGGCGATTGCCCGCCGGCCCGATCTTATACCGCTCAGGGGCGCGCGAAGAAGCTCAATGCAGCTTCTGCGGCAGTTCCTTGATCGCGCTCTCGAGCGCCGCCGCGCCGGCCGGGCCCTTCATCTGCTCGGCGACGATGGTCCGCGCTGCGGCGATGGCGATCTCGACCGCCTGGTTGCGCACGTCGCGCAGCGCCGCGGCCTCGGCCTGGGCGATCTTGTCGAGCGTCTGCTGCTCGCGCCGCTTGAGCGACGCGTCGAGCGCCGCCGACGCCTCGGCCGCCATGCGCGCCGCCTCGGCCTGGGCGTGGGCGACGATGGCCTCGGCCTCGCCGATGGCCGCCTTGTGCTTCTGCTTGTAGTCCTCGAGCAGCGCCTGGGCCTCGCGGCGCAGGCGCTCGGCCTCCTCGATCTGCGCGCGCACCTTGGCCGCGTGCGCGTCGAGCTGCCCGAGCGCCGCGCGCTTGAGCGGCTTCCACGTCAGCGCGACGAAGATCACGAAGCCGACGGCGACCCAGAAGGTCGGATTCTGCAGCATGGCCTCTTGTCTCCGCCTAACGCCGCTGGCGCAAGGCGGCGCCGACCGCCTCGCTCACCGCCGCGGGCGACGGCGCGCCGCCGACGAGGCGGGCCACCGCCGCCTGCGTCACCTCGCCCGCCATCTGCCCGATGTCCTTGAGCGCGGCGGCGCGCGCGGCGGCGATGCGCTGCTCGGCCGCGTCGCTGCGCTCCTTCAGGACCGCGGCGAAATCGGCATGGCGCGCCGCGGCGGCGGCGGCGGCCGATTGCGCCGCCTGCTGGATGGCGGCGCTCGCCTTGGCCCGGGCCTCGGCCATCGCCATCTCGTAGGCGGCCATGGTCGCTTCGGCCTCGGCCTTCAGCGCCTCGGCCGCCTTGACGTCGGCCGCGATCCTGGCCGCGCGCGCATCCAGCACGCGCGCGACCTGCGGCAGCGCCACCTTCGACATCATCACGTAGAGGAAGACGAAGGTGATCGCCAGCCACACGATCTGCGGCGAGAAGTCGGCGACATTCAATTGCGGCATGGCCGACCTCGATCCTCGGCGTCTGCGGCCGCCGGCTAGAACTTGAACAGCAGCAGCAGCGCGATCAGCAGCGCGAACAGCGCGATGGCTTCCGTCAGCGCGAAGCCGAGGAACACGTTGCCCATGATCTTCGGCACCGCCGCCGGGTTGCGCAGGCCGCCCGACACCAGGTTGCCGAAGATGTTGCCGATGCCCACGCCCACGCCCGCGAGCGCGATGGTGGCGAGGCCGGCGCCGATGAGGCTGGCAGCTTGTGCGTCCATGATGTGACTTCCTCGTTGGTGTTGCAGGTTGAGGGGTGAAAGCCTCGCGCGCCGTCCGTCGGCTCAGTGGTGCAGGTGGACGGCGTCGTTGAGATAGATGCAGGTCAGCACGGCGAACACGTAGGCCTGCAGGAACGCGATCAGGATCTCGAGGCCGGTCAGCGCCACGACGAAGGCGAGCGGCGCCCAGCCGCCGAGGATGCCGAGCGAGATCACGAAGCCGGCGAACACCTTGAGCATGGTGTGGCCGGCGGTCATGTTGGCGAACAGCCGCACCGACAGGCTGATCGGCCGGATCAGGTACGAGATCAGCTCGATCACGATCAGGAGCGGCAGCATCGCGATCGGCACGCCCGACGGCACGAACAGCTTGAGATAGCCGAGCCCGTGCCGGGCGAAGCCGATCACTGTCACGCCGATGAACACCACGATCGCCATCGCGAAGGTGACGATGATGTGGCTGGTGGTCGTGAACGAGAACGGCACCATGCCGAGCAGGTTGGCGAACAGGATGAACATGAAAAGGGTGAAGATGAACGGGAAATACGGCTTGCCGCCGTGTCCCACGTTATCCTGCACCATGTTGGCGACGAAGTCGTAGGCCATCTCGACGGCCGATTGCAGCCGCCCGGGCACCAGCGCGCGCGCCTTGATGCCCTGCGTCATCAGCAGCGTGACGGCCGCGACGGCGATCACCATGAACAGGGCCGAGTTGGTGAAGGACGCATCCACCCCGCCGATATGGATCGGCACGATGCGGTGGATCATGAACTGCTCGAGAGGACTATGCGCTTCGGCCACGGCCCGGACCCCGGATCAATCTTCGGTCGGCGGCCCGTTCAGGCGGGCCGCTTGTCGTCGTTCTTGCCACCGCGGCCCACCGGACCATCTGGCGCGTTCAGTCGCAGCGCCATGCGGTAGACATTCAGCATCCCGGCGGCCGCGCCCAGCAGGAAGAACAGCAGCAGCAGGAACGGCGACGTGCCCAGCCAACCGTCCAGCAGCCAACCGATCCCGCCGCCGACCGCCAGCCCCGCCACCAGCTCGACGCCGACGCGCATGGCCATGCCCAGCGCGGAAGCGTTCGGCGGCGGCCGTCCGCCTGCCTCTTCCTTCCCGCCGTCCGGCTCAAGCCGGGCCTCCTCGCGCAGCTTGGCGAGGCGCGCCTCGATGTCCTTGAGGGACGGGGGAGAAGGAGGTTCGGCGGTCATCGGCTGGCCCTTTCAGCCCGGCCCGCACCGCGAGGCCACCCCCCGAAAGGAACCCTGCGGCGGGCCGCACCATAGGGACGGGTCCTAGGGCTGTCAAGGCTGAACGCGGGTGCGAAGAAGGGCGATTAAGCCAGCTGGAACAACGGTTTATCTTCCCCGACGCCGCTGCGCCAAGCGCCTTCATCCTTCGACAAGCTCACGATGAGGCTAAAGGAGGCGCAGTGGAGCACGCGACATCGAAAGAAAGAATCCTCGCCCTGAGCTTGTCGAAGGACGAGTCCCTATCCGCTTGTCATATCGGGAACAACCTACCCCGCGTGGCGCATCTGCACCGCGGCCTGGAGGTCGACCGACACGAGCTGCGAGACGCCGCGCTCGGCCATGGTGACGCCGAACAGCCGGTCCATGCGCGCCATGGTGATGCGGTGGTGCGTGATCACCAGGAAGCGCGTCTGCGTGTTGTGCGCGATCTCGGACACGAGCTGGCAGAAGCGCTCGACGTTGGCGTCGTCGAGCGGGGCGTCGACCTCGTCCAGCACGCAGATCGGCGCCGGGTTGGTGAGGAACACCGCGAACAGCAGCGCGATGGCGGTGAGCGCCCGCTCGCCGCCCGAGAGCTGCATCAGCACGCCGATCTTCTTGCCGGGCGGGCTCGCCATGATCTCCAGGCCCGCCTGCAGCGGGTCGTCGCTCTCGGTCAGCTGCAGATAGGCGCGGCCGCCGCCGAACAGGCGCGTGAACAGCTCGGTGAAGTGCTTGTTGACCTGCTCGAACGAGGCCAGGAGGCGCTCGCGGCCTTCCTTGTTGAGCTCGCCGATGGCTTGGCGCAGCCGGGCGATGGCGGCGGTCAGGTCCTCGCGCTCGGCGCGCATGCCGGCGATCTGCTGCTCCAGCTCCTGCGCCTCCTCCTCGGCGCGCAGGTTGACCGGGCCCATGTTGTCGCGCTCGCGCAGCAGGCGCTCGAGCTTGAGCTCGGCTTCCTCGACTTCGGGCAGCTTCGCATCCGGCTCGATGCCGGCCGCCTGCAGCACGCCCTCGGGGCCGCAGTTGAACTTCTCGCGGATGCGCTCGGCCACGGCCTCGGTCGCCTGCTCTGCCTGGGCGACGCCGGCCTCGGCGCGCACGCGGTCCTCGCGCGCCTGCCCGAGCTCCGCCTCCAGCGCCTTCAGCTCCTTGTCGGCGTGGGCGAGGCGCTCCTCCGCCTCGGCGAGCCGGTCGGCCGCGGCGCGGCGCCCGCCCTCGGCTTCGGCGATGCGGTCGAGCAGCGCGTGGCGCTTGGCCGCGATCTCGGCCGGCAGCGCCGCCAGGCGCTCGAGCTCGGAAACGGTCGCGGCGCGGCGCTCCTCCAGCGTCGCGAGCTGCGCGCGGGCACCGTCGAGGCGCGTCATCCAGGCGCGCGCCTCGGCCGCGATCGACTCGAGGCGATGCCGGCGTTGCGTCGCCTCGGCGACCAGCCGCTCCAGCGCCGCCTTGCACTCGGCGAGCCGCGTGCGCGATTCCGCCAGCTCGGCGCGGCCGGTCGTGATCGCCGCGCGCTGGGCGCTCAGGTCGGCCAGCCCCGCGATCTCGACCTGCGCCTCCTCCAGTTGGCGCGCGGCATCGGTCAGCTCGGCCTCGGCCGCGGTGATCGCCTCGTCCAGCGCCGTGCGCTTGGTCGAAAGCTGCGCCGCCTTGCGGCTCAGCTGCGCCTCGTGCTCGCGCGCCCGCGCCACCGCGGAGAAGGCCGAAGACACCGCGTCGCGCGCGGCGCGCTCGCGCATCACCTGCTCATGCGCCGCGGCCTTGGCGGCGGCGAGCGCGTTGCCGGTCAGCTGGGCTTCCGCGTCGGCCGCTTCGCGCTCGACCGTCAGCTCGGCCAGGCGGTTGCGCTGCTTCAGGCGCAGCGCCGCGGCGGTGGCGGCGTCGGCCGCCCGGCTGAACCCGTCCCAGCGCCACAACGCGCCGTCGCGGCTGACCAGGCGCTGGCCGGGCCGAAGCGTCGGCTGCAGCGCCGCGCCCTGGTCGCGGTCGGGGACGACGCCGACCTGGCCAAGCCGGCGGCTCAGCGCGTCGGGGCCGCGCACGAATTCGGACAGGCGGGCCACGCCCTCGGGCAGGCCCGGCGCGTCGATCAGCGGCGGCAGGTTGCGCCAATGCACCGGGGCCGCCTCGTCGGTCGGCGCCGACAAGTCTTCGCCCAGGGCCGCGCCCAGCGCCGCCTCGTAGCCGGCTTCGACCGTCACGGCGTCGATCACCGGCGGCCACAGCCCAGCCTCGTTGACCGCCAGCAGCTCGATCAGCGCCTGCTCCTCGGCGACCAGCTTGGCGCGCCGCGCCGACGCCGCCTGCGCGCCCTCGGCGGCTTGCGTCTCGGCCGCGCGCGTCTCGCCGAGCGCCGCCTCGGCCGCCTCGCCGGCGGCGCGCGCC
>CAZLBB010000047.1:0-36060 GCA_964557415.1 uncultured Rhodospirillaceae bacterium | reverse complement strand
GAGGTGTTACCCATGTGTCCGGTACGTTCTGTCACCTATGTCTCGGGCCGCTCACCCGAAGGGCGCAGGGTGATCTCCCGAAGCTCCTGAAAGGAGGGCAGGGAGACTGTTCCCCGGGGTATCGTGTTCCCCGTGTGGTACGTCTATTTCCTCGGCTTGAGCAACGGCGACATTCACGTCGGGTCGACGAACGACCTGAAGCGCCGCTATTCCGCGCATCAAGCCGGTCATGTCACGTCGACAAGGCAATACCTTCCGGCCGTACTGAAGTCCTACGTCGCCGTCGAGACGGAAGCGCATGCCAGAGAGCTGGAAGCGTACTTCAAGTCGGGCTCGGGAAAGGCCGTCGCCTTGAAGAGGCTCGTCAAGAAACAGGCGATTGCGCTCTCATGACCCTCACTGCCTTGTCCTGAGCCGTGACGCCTGCACCGCCGCGGCTGCTGTTCGCGCGGCGGCATGCCGTCCTCAGGCCTTGTTCAGGCGGGGCGTGACGTCGGCCGCCGCCCCAGCCTCGCCGCGCGCGAAGCGCCGGGTTCGCTCAAGCAGGAGCTGCGCCACAGTGTCCGTCGGCAGCACCGCGAGCGTCTGCTCGAAATGGTGGCCGGCGTGGTCGAAATCGAGGGCCTCGAAGCAGGACAGCCCCGCCGCGAACCGGTCGAGGCTGCGGAGCTTGGCTTCACGTCGGGCCTGGGTGTCCGCGTCCAGCACTTCGTGCAGGACGACCGGCTGCGATTTCCCCTGCACGAGGATGCGGTCGATCCGCCGCAGGAACAGCGCTTCCGGCTCGTGCAGCGCGCTGCGGGCATCCTCGGTGATGAGCAGCGACACCTGATAGATCTTGGTGGCGTCCTCGACGCGCGAGGCCAGATTGACGGCGTCGGCGATCACCGTCGTGTCCATCCGCTCGTGCGCTCCGATCGTGCCGAGCATCAGCATCCCGGTGTGAATCCCGATGCCGATCCGGACCGCAGGCTCCCCCCGTGCCGCGCGCTCGCGGTTGAGATCATCGAGCCGGTGCAGCATCTCCAGCGCGGCGCGGACCGCATCGTCCGGCCGGCCGGGGAAGAGCGCCATGACAGCGTCGCCGACGTACTTGTCGATCACGCCACGATGTCGCGTGATCGCCGGCTCGACGGTGCTCAGATACTGGTTGATGAAGCCGAACGTCTCCGCCGGGGTCAGCTTCTCGGCGAGTTCGGTGAAGCCACGGATGTCCGCGAACAGCACCGTCATCACGCGCTGGACCTGGTCGCCCAGCGCGACGTCGATTATGCGCTCCCTGCCGAGCTGCTTTAGGAACTCGCGTGGAACGAACCGCGCGTAGCTCTCGCTGATCTTCGCCAGCTCGAGGTGCACATTGACGCGCGCGATCAACTCGTCCTTCGCGAACGGCTTGGTCAGGTAGTCGTTCGCCCCTGCGCTGAATCCGCTGACAAGGTCCGAAACCCGGTTCTTGGCGGTCAGCAGGATCACCGGAAGATTCGCGGACGATCGCCGCTGCCGGATCCGCTCGCACACCTCGAACCCCGACATGCGGGGCATCATGACGTCGAGCAGCACCAGATCGCAGGGGTTGCCGGCAAGGTAGTCGATCGCCTCCTCGCCGCCGGTCGCGGTCGCCACCTGGAAATTGGCGAGCGACAAGAAATTGACCAGGGCCTGGACGTTGACCGGCTCGTCGTCGACCACGAGGATGCGATAGCCGGCTCCGCTCGCGGTTGCGGGCGAGGCAGGGCCTTCCGCGAGCCGAACATCGGCGAGAACCCGGCTGACCGCCGAGTCCTGCCGGTCCGGCGGGGCGAGCATCGCCCGGGTGGTGCGGCTGAGCGGCAGGCGGAACGTGAAGCGGGCGCCCGCCCCCAGATCGGACTCGACGCCGATCGTCCCGCCGTGCAGCTCGACCAGCTGCCGGGTGATGGCAAGGCCGAGCCCCGTGCCGCCGTGCTCGCGGACGGTCGAGCCGTTTCCCTGGGAGAAGGACTCGAAGATCGACGCGAACCGCTCGCGCGAGATTCCCGGTCCGGTATCGGCAACGGTGACCTCGAGCCACTCGTCGACCGCCTGCGCCGAGACCTCGACCGCTCCGGCCGGCGTGAACTTGACGGCGTTGCCGACGAGATTGAAGAGGATCTGCTGCACGCGGTCCTCGTCGGCCTCGACCAGCGGCACCTGCGGCGAAATGCGGTTGAACAGGCGCAGCGGACGCTTGCCGACCAGGGCGCGAGACACGGTCAGCACCAGGTCGGCGAGCGCGCAAAGGTCGGTCGGACGGCAGTCGAGCTCGATCTTCTCATGCCGCAGCTTCGAGAAATCCAGCAGGTCGTTGACGAGGTTGCCGAGGCGACGGCCGCTCGCCACGATCATGGCGAGATTCCGCCGCTGGTCTTCGGTCAGCGGCCCGGCCGCGCCGTCGAGGATCGATTGCCCGATGCCGATGATGCCGTGAAGCGGCGTGCGAAGCTCATGCGAGGTGTTGGCGAGGAACTCGTCCTTCAGGGCGTCGGCGCGCCGCAGCGCTTCCTCCGCCTGCTTGCGGACGGTGATGTCGCGCACGATGCCGGTGAACAGCCGGCGCCCGCCCACGCGCACCTCGCTGAGGGCGAGCTCCATCGGGAATGTCGTGGTGTCCCGGCGCAGGCCCTCTAGCTCGCGTCCGATGCCGATGACACGGGCCTCGCCGGTGCGGATGTAGCGGGCGATGTACTCGTCGTGGCGCTCGCGATGGGGCGAAGGCATCAGGATCGACACGTTGCGGCCGATCAGGTCGGCCGGCGCGTAGCCGAACAGCCGCTCGATCGCCGGGTTGGCGCTTTCGACGATCCCGCGCTCGTCGATGGTGATGATGCCGTCGACGGCGGCCTCGAGGATGGCCTCGATGCGCGCTTGGCTCTCGCGCAGCGCCTGTTCGGCCTGCCGGCGCGCGGTGATGTCGCGGACAATGCCGGTGAACCGGCGCCGACCGTCGGCCTGCACCTCGCTGAGCGCGAGCTCGATCGGGAAGGTCGTGCCGTCCCGGCGCAGGCCTTCGAGCTCGCGCCCGACGCCGATGACCCGCGCCTCGCCGGTGCGGATGTAGCGGGCGAGGTACTCGTCGTGCTGCTCGCGATGGGGCGAAGGCATCAGGATCGACACGTTGCGGCCGAGCAGCTCGGCCGGCGGATAGCCGAACAGCCGCTCGACGGCGAGATTGGCGTTCTCGACGATGCCGCGCTCGTCGATCGTGATGATGGCGTCGACGGCGGTATCCAGTATGGCCCGCAGACGACTCTCGTTCTCGTCCTGGATTTCGACGGTCCGATCAGGATCCGGGGTCATGCGCAAGTTCCGCCCGCGGCGGGCGTGTCACAAGGTGCCTGATTGCGGATCATCGTAGTTTCCTGCCGGAAAATGTCGAATCGGCTGCCGCCGACGCACCCAAGCGCCTTCGCGCGGTCGCCGAAGCGTCGCCCCGATCATGTCGTCGCGACGCGGGGCCTTGAATGCGCGGCAAGGCGCGGCACTACTGCCGCGTCCTGAGCCGCGACGCCTGCACCGCCGCGATCGCGGCCAGCGGCGCGAGCACGGTGATCGCGGCGACGGTGATCAGGAGCCAGCCCAGCTGCCCGTAGTCCGCCGGCACGGTGACGGCGCCGGTCGCGCGGTCGCGCACCTCGCGCTCCACCACGAAGAGCAGGTTGAGGTACTTCGTGCCCAGGCTGCTGGCCGAGAGCGCGAGGTTGGTGAAGGACGCCATCACCGCGAAGAAGGTGGCCTTCAGATGCGGCGGCGCGTTCTTCGCAATCCAGGCGAGCAGCGGCACCATCGAGATCTGCGCCAGGGGCGATTCGAGCGCGGTGTCGAGGATCGCGATGAAGCGCGCGTCGACGATGCCGCCGGTGTGCCGCGCGGTCCATTCGTGCAGGCCATAGAAGAGGCCGATGTTCGGCAGCGACAGCACGCCCGCGGCGACGGTGAGGATCATGACGACGTCGGCGATCGAGCGCCTGGCCATGAACGGCCTGAGGACGATCATGCCGGCGAGCGCCAGGCACGAGGTGATGAGGGTGAGCACCGACAGGAAGCGCTGGTCGAAGCCGAGGACGTCGATCTCCCACCAGGTGGCGCCCGGCCCGGGCAGCGGGGTGGCGCGGAAGACGAAGATGATGATCGCCGTTCCCACCAGCGCGCCGCGCACCCCGGGCTCGAGCTCGAGGATCAGCTGGCGCATGAGGAACAGCACGATGGTCATCGAGCCGGCAAAGATGATCTCCTGATTCAACGGCAGCTCGGAAAGCCCGGTCGTGACCGTGAAGGCGGTGAAGGCGAGGCCGCCGCCGATGATCCACCAGTTGGGGCTGGTCTCCGCGGGCGGCGCCGCCAGCATCGCGGCGATGCGGGCCGCGTCCAGTCCCTGGCGGCTGAGCCGCGCCGCCCGGACGCCGAGGCCGATCCCGCCGGCGATCACGCCCAGGACCGAGACCGCCGGGATGAGGAGCGCGAGCAGATAGATGCGCGCATAGGTCGCGGTCTTCTCGGCGGCGGACATCGCCTCGACCCCGGCGAACATCCAGATGTTGAGCACGGCGACGAGCACGAGGCCGGAAATGATGGCGACCCGGCCGAGCGTCTGCATCGTCGTGTGCATGGCCTTGACCGCCGGCTCCGGATAGGGCTGCCCGCGCTCGTCGAGCACGGGCACGGCCTCGACCGTCATCGCGTCGGCGACCACGTCCTGCAGCACGTAGCCGATCGGCGCGAGCAGGACGCTCGTGACGTACCAGGCCTCGACGCTCATCAGCGCCGCCATGCGGTCCATCGCGGTGATCAGCCCGTACATGATGGCGATGCTGAGCGCGATCAGCGCGGCGCCCAGGTAGACCAGCACCGCTTTCCGGCGCCAGATCAGGTCGACGAGATGCCCGAGCGGCATCTTGAGCGCCCAGGGAATGCCGGCCCAGAACCCCAGGCCGGCGAGGAAGGCGGCCGACAGCCCGAACTGCTCCTTGACGAAGAAGGTGCCGACGATCGCGGTCAGACCCGAGACGCCGGCGGCGAGGTAGACCATCAGCGGCGGCAGGTAGGACCACCGCATCTGCCGCCCCAGGTCGAGGACCGTGGCGTCGAACCAGCGAAAGGCCTTCGCGGGCAGCGCCGCGATCGTCGAGTCGGTCATGCGCCGCTCACAGATACGCCCATTCGGGTGCCGGACCCGAGCGAATTCTTTGGACTATGGAAAGCCCGCGGCGCACCAGGGATCGGGCGGATGGCGCCGGTACCGGGGACGCGGCGGATCGCGCGGTGCGCGAATGAGCTAGCGCCGGTTCTCCTCGGGCCACTTGGCCTCGAGCACGTCGAACACGGCGGCCGCCCGGCCGCTCAGGCTGTGATGCAGCTTGCGGTGCAGGTAGTCGTCGGAGGCGAGCCAGGCGAGGGCTTCCAGCACCTCCTCGCGCGTGGCGCCGGTCGCGACGACGCCGGCCACGATCTCGTCGTCGCAGGGGCCGACGATCGCGCGGATCTCGTTCGCGGTCGCGGGTGCGTTCGGCTTCTCAACTGACGTCATCGCTGGTGTCTCCCGGGCGGGCATGGTCGCCGCCGTTCTGTTGAATGCGGCAGGCGCGCCGCGGTTGCCTGCATGTTCCTGGCCGCCCCTTTCCTAGCCGCGGGGCACCGGCACGCCGACGAAGCGCTGCTGGCCCTGGCGCACGACCAGGAACAGCACCGTCCGGCGTTCCGTCTTGCGGGCGGCGGCGACGGCGTCGAGGACGTCCTGCGGCGTCGCCACGGGCCTCTGGCCGACCTTGACGATGAGATCGCCGATCTCGAGCCCCGCCGTGTCGGCCACGCTGCCCGCCTTGACGGCGGCCACGACTACCCCGGCGGCGTCCTCGGGCAGGTCGAACAGCTCGCGCGTGTCGCGGCTGATCGGCGCGAGCGTGAGGCCGAGAACGACCGCACGCGCCGGCGGCCGCTTGGGCTCGGGCTTGACCGGTTCCGCGGCCGGCGCCTCGTCGCTGGGCATCATCCCCAGCGTCGCCGTGACCGGGATTTCCTTGCCGTCGCGCCAGACCCTGAGCTTGACGCGCTTGCCCGGGCCGGCGGCCACCACCAGGCGCGCCAGGTCGCGCGACTCCACGATGTCCTGGCCGTCGATCGACCGGATGACATCGCCCTGCTGCAGCCCCGCCGCCATCGCCGGGCCGCCGGGGATCACCTCGATGACGATCGCGCCCCTTTCGTCGGGCATTGCGAGGCTCTCGGCGATGGCCTTGCTGACCGGCTGTGCGCTCACGCCGAGCCAGGCGCGGTCGACGCGCCCGCGCGCCTGCAGCTCGGCCACGATGGGGCGGGCGACCGACGAGGGAATGGCGAAGCCGATCCCGACGCTGCCGCCGGTCGGCGAATAGATCGCGGTGTTGATGCCGATCACCAGCCCGTTGCGGTCGAACAGCGGGCCGCCGGAGTTGCCCCGGTTGATCGGGGCGTCGATCTGCAGGAAGTCGTCGAACCGCCCGGACTGGATGTCGCGCCCGCGCGCCGACAGGATCCCCGCGGTCACGGTGCCGCCGAGCCCGAACGGGTTGCCGACCGCCAGCACCCAGTCGCCGACCCGCACCTTGCTGGAATCGCCCCAGGAGACGAAGGGGAACGTCTCCTTCGCGTCCAGCCTCAGCAGCGCCACGTCGGTTTCCTTGTCGCGACCCACCACCGAGGCGCCAAGCTTGCGCCCGTCGGCCAGGGTCGCGAGGATCTTCTCGGCGTCCTGGATCACGTGGTTCGCGGTGACCACCAGGCCCGACGCGTCGATGATGAAGCCCGATCCGACCGAGACGACGCGGCTGGTCCGGGCACCGTCGTCGTTGTCCGCGCCGGGACGCTGCAGGAAGCGCTTGAGGAGCTCCTCCAGCGGCGTGCCGCGCAGCTCCGGCGGGATCTCGATCCCCGGGCCCTGGCCCGCGCTCCGGCTCGCCGCCTTCTGCACCACCGCGATATTGACCACGGCCGGCTTCACCCGCTCGACCACGTCGGCGAATCCCTCCGGCGGCGGCGCGGCATGGCCGGGCAGGGCGCCGAACAGGAGAACGAGGCCGGCAAGTGCCGGCCGAAGCCCCGTCGACAGGCGCGCCCGCGGACGCGCGACGGCGATGGTCGAGCTCATGATGCCTGGCCCGCGAATGGACGATGATCAGGAGCCTAGCGACCCGGACGGCGCACGCCTTGATCTGGCTCAAGAGGGGAAAATCGCGCCCCTCACGCGATATAGGCGGCGACGACGCCGGACAGCACGATGCCGTCGAAGGTGCCGGCCCCGCCGATGCTGACGACGCCCGCGGCGATGCGCCTTATGTCCTTGAGATGAAGCAGATCCGCGCCGATCAGCGGTCCCGCGACCCCGGCGATGAACGCCACCGGCGCCGCCGCGCCGGGCGCGAGCAGCAGCGCCGCGGCCGCGGCGACCAGCGGCGGGACCAGCCCCGGCAGGGCGATGCCGATGCCGGGCACGAGCCGGGCCATGCGGTAGCAGACCAGGATATTGGCGATGGAACCGGCCGCGGCCGCCAGCAGCGCGCGCGGATCGGACGCGGCGAGCAGGAAAAGCTCGTACGCCGCCAGCGCCACCGGCAGCACGCATCCGCCGACGTTGATCGCGATCACGGTTTCGTGGCGGCGGCGGCCGAGCGCCGGCAGAAGGCCGCGCACCCCGAACACCGCCAGCGGATGCACCTCGATCTCGTCCTCGGTCGCATAGCGCTTCACGGGGATGTTGATCATGCCGCCGAGCATGATGGCGACTGCGAGCGACAGCGCGGCCGCGGGACTCAAGTGCAGCTTGGCGAGGCTCGCGGCCATCAGCTCCGCGAACAGCAGCGGAAGGGCCACGACCAGCACGAGGAACGCAAGCAAGGCCGGCATGGTCGGCGCCCCGCGCCCGCGCCCGGAGTCGGCGGAGGTTCTGCGCCGGATCTACTTGACGATCGTGCAGGGGCACCCGGCGAGATGGATCACCTTCTGCGACACGCTGCCGAGGACGATGCCGCCGAGGCTGCCCAGGCCGCGCGCGCCCATGACGATGTGGTCGATCTTGAGGCGGCTGGCCGCCGCCATGATGACTGCGGCCGCGTCGCCGGATTCGAGGACGGCGTCGCCGACCTTGGCCCCGCTTGCCTCGGCGCGCGCGCGCGCCTCGTCGAGCAGGCGCTGCCCGATCGCCTGGCGCACCCTGGCCTCGTTGGCGCGCAGCTTGGCGACGATCCGCGGCGCCAGAAGGTCGGGCTCGCCGCCTTGGGCGATCATCTGCCGCAGCGACGGATCGTCCTGCAGCTCGCCGACATATTCGACCTCGGCCAGGCGCTGCTCGTCCGGCGAGAGCGGCCGCTCCGTCACGGCGTGGACGAGATAGAGCTCGCCGCCGCGGGCCTTCGCCAGTTCGGCCGCGAGATCGACCGCCTTGGCGCCGTGGCTTGAGCCGTCGACCGGGACGAGAATTCGATATGGCACGGCACAGTCCTCCCCTCGCAAAACGGCAAAAACCATAGCGATGCCGGCGCGGGCCTGCCTTGATGCATGTCAACGGGCGGGCAACGGCCGGCGCCGTTGACCCATGTCAAGGACCGGCCATCGATCGCTCCTATGGTGTGCGAATTGCCCGTCGGTCGCCGGTCGGCCGGTCGATCGCGAGGCGGGAGCCGGATCATGACCGATCACCTCGTGAAGTCCTTCGACAAGGAGCTCGGCCGCCTCAAGGGCATGGTCGCCGAGATGGGTGCGCTCGCGGTCGAGCAGCTGGCGGCGATCGTCGCGGCGACGGAACGGTTCGACGCGGCGATCGCCGCGCGCGTCATCGAGCGCGAGCCCCGGGCCGATCACCTGGAGCACGAGATCGAGGGGCTCACCATCCGCATCCTGGCGCTGCGGCAGCCGATGGCGGCGGACCTGCGCCAGGCGCTGGCCGCGCTGCGCATCGCGGGCGAGCTGGAACGCATCTGCGATCACGCCGAGAACATCGCCGAACGGCTCATCAGCCTCAGCGGCGGCCAAGGCGAGCCGGCCCGCGGCCTCACCGAGCTCGGCCGCTTCGCGCGGGCCATGGTCGAGGACATCATGCGCGCCTACGCGACCGCGGACGCGGCGCTGGCCGACGAGGTGTGGAAGCGCGACCGCGACCTCGACGAGATGTACAGCGGCCTGTTCCGCGAGCTGCTCACCTACATGATGGAGGACCCGCGCCGGATCTCGGCGACAATCCAGACGCTGTTCATGGCGCGCGACATCGAGCGGATCGGCGACCGTGCGACCAACATCGCCGAGATGGTACGCTACCTGGTCAGTGGCCGCCGTGAGGAAGAAGAGCGGCCGAAGGCGGACACGACCAAGTCGCTGGGCGCGCCGGGGACGCACTGACCGATCGCCGGTATGGGCTGCGTTGGCCCGATCATGCCGGCGGAACCGCACGCGCCTGCCACCTGGAACGCCATCCCGGCATGCAGTACTTGCCCCTCCTGCAGCTCCTGCTCCTGATCTCGCTCGCCAACGGCGCGCCCGTCATTGCCAAGCGGGTGCTCGGCCAACGCCTCGCGCGGCCGCTCGACGGCAACCTGCGGTTCGTGGACGGGCGTCCGCTGTTTGGCGCGTCGAAGACCCTGCGCGGCATCGCGGCGGCCGTCGTGGCGACGTCGCTCCTGGCGCCGCTGGTCGGCGCCACGGTCGCGACGGGGCTGGTGGTCGCGCTCGCCGCCATGGCCGGGGACCTGTTCTCGAGCTTCGTGAAGCGCCGCCTCGGGCGCGAGGCGAGCAGCCAGGCGATCGGCCTCGACCAGATCCCGGAATCGCTCTTCCCGCTGCTGGCCTGCCGCGAAGCCTTCGCGCTCACCGCGCTCGACATCGCCGCGGGCACGGCGATCTTCCTGGTCGGCGAGCTGCTGCTGTCGCGCCTGCTGTTCAAGCTGCACATTCGCGACCGGCCGTACTGACCGCGAGCGCGCGGTCAGGCGCAATGCAGCTGATGCAGCGTGATCTCCGGCCGGCTGTTGATCCGGACCGCGATGATCGAGGAGCCGGCACCGACCGAGGTGTAGCCCGTCATGGCGTGGTATTGCCACGGGCCGGAGCCGAAGCGCCGCGGCAATCGCGAGTCGAGCGTGATCGGGATCGAACCGGGCAGGCAGATCTGCCCGCCATGCGTATGGCCGCTGAGCAGCACGTCGAATCCGGCATGGGCGGCCTGGCGGTAGATCTCCGGCGTGTGCGACAGCAGGATCGAGCAGCCGTCCTCGGGAATCTCGGACGCGGCCTTTTCGATGTTGTCGACCCGGAAATAATGCGCGTCGTCGATGCCGGCGAGGTAGATCGCCTGGTCCCCGCGCGCGATCGTCTCGCATTCGTTGAGCAGCATCCTGATGCCCATGTCCTCGAGCCCGGGCACCATGCGGATCGTGTCGTGATTTCCCAGCACGCCGTAGACCGGGCCCTCGATGCGGGCGCGTATGGGCGCGAGGCCTTCGAGCGTGGCGTCGAACGGTCCGAACGTGGCGCCGCGATAGTCGCCGGTCAGCACGCACACGTCGTAGCGCAGCCCCGGCAGCAGCTCCGTCAGCCGCCGCATCGCCCCTTCGTTCATGTCCACGTGCATGTCGCTTATGTGAAGAAGGGTGAAGCCGTCGAACCGCCGCGGCAGCGCCTTCAGCTCGATATGGTGGTGCTTGACCTGGACCTGTGCCGCGTTCCGGCGCCCGCGGTTGTACAACCCGGCCAGGCGCAACGCGGTGCGGATCACCGCGTGGACCGAATACCAGTTCTCGATATGGAAGAAGTTGAGGCCCTGGCCGAAGATCTGGGCCTCGTGGTCGGTCTCGATTCCCAGGCGCTGCCTCGCGTGCACCCGCCCCAGCCGTCGCTCGAGCCTGTTCAGGACGGAATCGTTCATTCCCGCCGCGCCAATGTCATCGCCGCATCCGGCGGTGTCTGCCAGCGCGGGCGAGCATGGAACGCGGCGCCTGCCCGGTCAAATTCCGCCGTTCCGGGCTGTTGCCGCCGCCCGGGATTGGGGATTTGATCGGCGGCGATGGCGCGGGCATTGCAGCGACCCCTGCGGATCGATGGCAGCCATGGCGAGGGCGGCGGGCAGATCCTGCGCACGGCGCTCGCGCTCTCGGCGCTCGGCGGCCGCCCGGTCGAGATCGTCGACATCCGGGCCGGCCGGCCGAAGCCGGGACTGGCGGCGCAGCACCTGACAGCGATCCGCGCAGCCGCGGCCGTCTGCGATGCGGCGCTGGAGGGCGATGCGCTGGGCTCGTCGCGCCTGCGCTTCGCGCCGCGCAGGCCGGTCGCGGCCGGCGACCATGTCTTCGACGTCGCCGAGGCGCGCGGGGGCGGCAGCGCCGGCTCGGCCATCCTGGTGCTGCACACCGTGCTGCTGCCGCTGGCGATGGCGGCGCGGCCGTCGCGCATCGCGATCCGCGGCGGCACGCACGTGCCGTGGAGCCCGAGCGCCGACTACGCGCGCGACGTGTGGCTGCCGGCCCTCGGGGCGATGGGCGTGGCGGCGGAGTTGGAGCTGCATGGCTGGGGCTGGTATCCGCGCGGCGGCGGCGAGGTGCGGGTCCGGATCGGGGGGCGCGCCGGCAGCCTGCGGCCCATCTCTCGTCCGCAGCGCGGCGCGCTCGGCCGGCTGTGGGGACGCGCCGTGGTGGCAAATCTTCCCGCGACGATCGCCGCGCGCATGGCCGGGCATGCGTCGTCGATGCTGCGCGCGCAGGGCATCGACGCCGACGTCGCGGCCGAGATGGTGGCGGCACCGGGTGCCGGCGCGGGCATCTTCCTCGCAGCGGACTATGCGGGATCGCGTGCCGGGTTCGGCGCGCTCGGCCGGCGCGGCCTGCCGGCCGAAGCCGTCGCCGAGGAGGCCGCGAACGGCTTCCTCGCCTTCCACCGGTCCGCTGCCGCCGTCGATGCGCATCTGGCCGACCAGCTCGTGCTGCCCGCCGCGCTCGCGTCCGGGGTTTCCACCTATTCGGTCGAACGCGTGACGCGGCACCTGACGACCAATTGCTGGCTGCTCGAGCAGTTCGGCGCGGCGCGCACGACGATCGCGGGCGAGCACGGCGCGCCCGGGCATGTGACCGTCAGCCCGACCGGTTCCGGCGCCTAGCCGTGGGCAAGGCCGATACCGACTGCGTCAACCTGCTGCAGTGGGCGCTGCCGCGCCTCGGGCTCCGGTGGGCGGGCTTCCGCAAGGTGCGCGGCCAGGTCTGCAAGCGCCTGCGCCGCCGCTGCGGCGCGCTCGGGCTCGAGGGCCTTGCCGCCTACCGGGCGCGGCTCGATGCCGACCCGCAGGAATGGCGCGTGCTGGATGATTGCTGCCACATCACGATCTCGCGCTTCTTCCGCGACCGCGCGGTGTTCGAGGCCCTGCGGCGCCAGGTGCTGCCCGAGATCGCCCTGCGCGCCCGTCGCGAGGGCCGTTCGGCGCGCTGCTGGTCCGCCGGCTGCGCCTCGGGCGAGGAGCCCTTCACGGTCAGGATTCTGTGGGACCTCGAGGCCGCGCCTGACCTCGCGCTCGAGGTCGTCGCGACCGACGTCGACGAGCCCGTCCTCGCGCGGGCGGAGGCGGGCTGCTTCGAGGCGGCGAGCCTGCGCGAGCTGCCCGCAGCGTTCGTCGCCGCGGCGTTCGACCGCGCTCCTTCCGGCTTGCGCGTGCGGCCGCGCCATCGCGAAGGCATGACGTTCCTGCGCCAGGATCTGCGCGAGGCCGCGCCGGAGGGACGGTTCGACCTGGTGCTGTGCCGCTACCTCGCCTTCACCTATTTCGCGCCGGCGCCGCAGCGCGAGGCGCTGGCGCGGCTTCTCGACCGGCTCGCGCCCGGCGGCTACCTCGTGATCGGAACCCACGAGCGGCTGCCGGAGGGCGAGCCGCGGCTGGTTCAGCTCGAAGGCGCGCCGCAGATCTTCCGGCTGGCGGAGCCCGGCGCCGTCACGGCCTGACCTCGATCCGGTTCACCACCTTGTCGACGGCGAAGACGTACCAGGCGTCGAACTCGGCCATCTCGCGCTGCGCCGGACCGGGTACCAGCCCGTCCAAGGTGACGACGGCGTCGCGCACGCCGACGCGGATCTGGCTCGCCTCGACGAACGGATCCTTCTCCAGCACCAGCCGGATCGCGTCCGCGATCTCCTCGTCGTTGTCCGCCTCGGGCGGAGTCACGCCCAGCCCGTTCACGACGTCGCGGCTGCCCGGCACCCACCAGGCCAGCACGCCGGCGAGGCGCTTGTGGGCAAGCCCCGGAACGTCGCCGGCCAGGGTGACCACGCCGTCCTCGACGCGCACGTCGATCGAGCCGCGCCGGCCGGCGGGGTCGCGCACGGTCTCCCACGCGCCCTTCACATACACGCGCAGGCCGATCTCGGCGAAGGCGGGCTCCTGGACCAGAGCATCGCGCACATGGTCGCGGATCTGCTTGTCGCCCATGCGTTCCGATGGCGCGACGCGGATGCGGTCGACGATGTGGTCGACCCCGGGGATCGAAGCGGCACGCTCCAGCGCCAGCTTCTTGGCGGCAATGTCCGGCGCCTCGCCCTCCATCGTCAGGTCGCCGTTCGCGAAGGCGACATGCAGGGGATGGCGATCGACCTTGATCCGAGCCTCGCTGCGCAAGGCCTTGCGTACCGACTCGAGGATGTCCAGCGTTGTGCTCATGGCGGCATTCCCTTCGCGATCGACCGCGCGCATGGAACGGCGAGGTCCGGCTCGGCGCTTCTTCAAGATAAGCGTCGGCGGGGCCGGCGAAATGATCCGGATCAACTTCCGCGGGTCTTGACGCAGATCAACGCCGGGTTCCGCCGGGCGCCTATCCTTGCTGTGACCACGGAGCGAGCGCCATGGCCATGAAGCTGTCTTCGACCGCCTTTGCCGGCGGCGCCAAGGTCCCGGTGAAGTACACCTGCGACGGCGCCGACCTGTCGCCGCCCCTGTCGTGGTCGGCGGCGCCCCCGGCGACGCGCAGCTTCGCACTGATCTGCGCCGATCCGGATGCGCCGGCCGGGACCTGGTACCACTGGGCCATCTACGACATCCCCGCCGACATGACCGCGCTGGCGGAGAACCACTCGCCCGGGCAGGGCGGCGTCATCCGCGAAGGGGTCAACGATTTCGGCCGCACCGGCTATGGCGGGCCCTGTCCGCCGCACGGCCACGGCACGCATCACTACGCGTTCACTCTCTATGCCCTCAAGGTCGACCGGCTGCCGCTGTCGGGCAAGCCCCGGTGCCGCGACGTCGAACGAGCCGCCAAGGCGAACGCCCTCGACCATGCCACGCTGATCGGCGTGTACGCGCGCTGACGCCCACAGGGAGGACTCATGCGACAGGAAATCTGCACCGCCATCCGCAAGCGCCGGCGCATCGAGTTCTCCTATGGCGGCGGCGTGCGCGTGGTCGAGCCCTACGCCTACGGCGCCTGCGAGACGCACGAGCTGCTGCGCGCCTACCAGGTCTCGGGCTTCAGCCCGTCGCGCGAGCGCGGCTGGAAGCTGTTCCGGGCCGAGGAGATTGCCGACCTGCGCCTGCTCGATCAGACCTTCGCCCGGCCGCAGGACGGCTACATGCGCAACGATCCCTGTCTCGAGGTCACCTACTGCGAGGTCTGAACGCTCGGGGCGACAGGACGATGAACGGGGAGGCGGGATGCGGCACATCCTGGTGACGGGGGCGCTCGGCCAGATCGGCTCGGAGCTGGTGCCGGCGCTGCGCGCGGCCTGCGGCACCGACCGCGTCGTCGCCAGCGACATCCGCATGCCGCCGCGCGCCGCGGCCGAGCAAGGGCCGTTCGACCAGCTCGACACGACCAACCCGCAAGCGCTGCGCGAGACCGTCCGGCGCCACCAGGCCGATTGCGTCTACCATCTCTCGGCCCTGCTCTCGGCCGTGGCCGAGGAGAAGCCGCAGACCGCCTGGCACGTGAACATGGCGAGCCTCTACGAGCTGCTCGAGCTTGCGCGGCAATACCGCTTCGCCGTGTTCTTCCCCAGCTCGATCGGCGCCTTCGGCCCGACGACGCCGCGCGACCGGACGCCCCAGGACACGATCCAGCGCCCGAACACGATGTACGGTGTGACCAAGGTCGCGGGCGAGCTGTTGTGCGACTACTACGCCCACCGCTTCGGCGTCGACGCACGCGGCCTGCGCCTGCCCGGGCTCATCTCCCATCGCGCCCCGCCGGGCGGCGGCACGACCGACTACGCCGTGCACATCTTCCACCAGGCGATCCGCTACCGGCACTACACATGCTTTCTCTCCGCCGACACGCCGCTCGACATGATGTACATGCCCGACGCGGTCCGGGCGATCATGGAGCTTATGGCCGCCGATCCGGCGCGGCTCAGGCACCGCAATGCCTTCAACGTCGCCGCGATGAACTTCACGCCCGAGCGGCTGGCGGCCGAGATACGCAGGCACATCCCCGACTTTGCCATCGACTACGAGGTCGATCCGCTGCGCCAGGCGATCGCGGATTCCTGGCCGCGTTCAATCGACGACAGCGCCGCGCGCGCCGAGTGGGGCTGGCGCCCGCGCTACGACATAGCCGCCATGACCGCTGATATGATCCGGGAGCTGCAACCGAGGCTGCGCCCGGGCGGCCCGGCCGATGCCGCGCGGGGGAGGGACCAGGATGCCGCACGATAGGCTCACAAGGGCGCTGGCCGCCGATCTCGGCGCGCTGGAAGCGTCCGGCCGGCGCAAGGGCGCCGAGACCGTCATCACCGGGATGCTGCCGCCTTCGGACGGGCGCGGCCCGCGTTTCCGGCTCGCCGGCCACGGCGAGCGGCCCTTCATCCGCATGAACGCCAACAACTATCTGGGCCTCTCCTTCGCCCGCGAGGTGATCGAGGCGGAGGAGGTGGCGGTCCGCCGGTTCGGCACTGGTCCCGGCGCCGTGCGCTTCATCAGCGGCACCTGGTCGCCGCATGTCGACCTCGAGCGCCGCCTGGCCGCGTTTCACGGGCGCGAGGCGGCCATGATCTTCAGCTCGGCCTATGCGACCGTGATGGGCCTGCTGCCGCCGCTGATCACGCCCGAGACCGCCGTCATCAGCGACGAGCTCAACCACAACTGCATCATCAACGCCGTCCGCCTGGCGCGCCCGGCCGAGCGGCACGTCTACCGCCATCTCGACCTCGGCGAGCTGGAGCGCGCGCTTGCCGCCGCGGCCAAGGCCTGCCGTCGCGCCATCGTGGTGACCGACGGCGTGTTCAGCATGCGCGGCGACCATGCGCCGCTGCCGGCGATCCATGCGCTGGCGCGGAAATACGACCCCGCCTTTGCCGAGAACGTGATCGTCGTCGTCGACGACTCGCACGGCGTCGGCGCCTTCGGCGCGACTGGCCGCGGCACGGAGGAGCACACGGGCGGCGGCGCGGCCGACCTGCTGGTCGGCACGCTGGGCAAGGCGTTCGGCGTCAACGGCGGCTACGTCGCCGGTGCGCGCGCCGTCACCGACTGGCTGCGCGAGGTCTCGCCCTTCTACGTCTATTCCAACCCGATCACGCCGGCCGAGGCGGCGGCGGCGGCGAAGGCGCTGGAGATCCTCGACGGCGCGCGCGGGGCCGCCTTGCTCGAGCATCTTCGCGCGATGACCGGGCGCTTCGCCGCCGGCCTTGCGGCCCTGGGCCTCGAGTCGATCGCCGGGCAGCATCCCATCGTGCCGTTGATGGTGCGGGATTCCGGGCGGACCGCCGCGCTGGTCCGGCATCTGCGCCTCAACGGCGTGCTGGCGACCGGCCTGAACCACCCGGTGGTGCCGCGCGGCGACGAGGCCATCCGCTTCCAGGTCTCGGCCGATCACACGGCGGCCGACATCGACGAGGTCCTCGGCGTGCTCGAGCGTTTCGTCAAGGCGCCGCCGGCGTGACGAGGCCGCCGCGCCGCCGCCGATGAAGCGGATCGGCTTCCTGGTGAACCCGATCGCCGGCATGGGCGGCCGCGTGGGGCTCAAGGGCACGGACGGCGTGGTTGACGCGGCCATCGCGCGCGGGGCTGAGCCCTCTGCGCCGGCCAAGGCGGTGGAGACGCTGCGCTGGCTCAAGGCGCTGCTCGCCGAGGCCGCCGCGCCCGTCGAGCCGGGCTGGGTCACCTGCGCGGGACCGATGGGCGCCGAGGCGCTGCAAGCCGCGGAGATCGCCGATGTCCGCATCGTCTATGCGCCGGGCGGCGCGGGCACGAGCGGCGACGACACCAAGGCGGCGGCAGCGCGGTTCGTGGCCGACGGCGTCGATCTCATCCTTTTCTGCGGCGGCGACGGTACGGCGCGCGACCTCTGCGGCATCGTCGGCGACCGCACGCCGATCCTGGGGATCCCGGCGGGCGTGAAGATGTATTCCGCGGTATTCGGCGCCAATCCGCGCCGCACCGCCGAGATCCTGTTCGGCTGGCTCGACGGAACGGTCGCCTGCGGTCCCGCCCAGGTGCTCGACCTCGACGAAGACCGCTACCGGCAGGGCGAATGGGTCGTGCGCCGGTATTGCACCGCGCTCGCGCCGCGCGAGCCGACCTTCACGCCTTCCGCCAAGATGCTGCTGGCCGAAGGCGCCGACGCCGACGCCAAGGAGGAGATCGCCCGCTTTCTGCTCGAGGAGATCGCGGCCGACCCCGACTGCCTGGTGCTGCTCGGCCCGGGCAGCACGGTGCGCACATTGGGCGAGCTGATGAAGGTCGAGCAGACGCTGCTCGGCATCGACGCCGTGGCCGGCGGCGCGCTGGTGGGCAAGGACCTCGACGAGCGGGGGATCCTCGCGCTGCTCGACCGCTATCCGCGCCGCAAGCTGATCCTCAGTCCGCTCGGCGCCCAGGGCTTCGTGCTGGGCCGCGGCAACCAGCCGCTCAGCGCCGAGGTCGTCCGGCGCATCGGCCCGGCCAGCGTGATCGTGGTGGCGACGCCGGAAAAGCTCCGGCACACGCCCCTGCTGCGGTTCGACACCGGCGACGCGGCGCTGGACGCGGCCCTGTGCGATGCCGGCTACGTGCGGGTCGTCATCGGCCATCGCCTGCGCCGCCTGGTGCGGGCGGTCGTCTGACGGACGGTGGCTGAACATGCGAGGTGCGCCATGACATACCTGCCCCACACCGACGCCGACCGCCAGGCCATGCTCGCCGCCATCGGCGTCGCGCGCCTGGAGGACCTGTTCGACGGCGTGCCGGCGCATGCGCGCTTTCCCGCCCTGGACCTGCCGGCGGCGCTCAGCGAGATGGAGATCGAGCGTGAAATGCGCGCCTATGCCGAGCGCAACCGCGGCGCCGCCTCGTTCCTCGGCGCCGGCGCCTGGCGCCACTTCATCCCGTCGACCGTCGACTATGTGCTTCGCCGCGGCGAGTTCTACACCTCCTACACGCCGTACCAGCCGGAGATCAGCCAGGGCATGCTGCAGGCGATGTTCGAGTACCAGAGCATGGTCTGCCGGCTCACCGGCATGGACGTGAGCAACGCCAGCCACTACGACGGCGCGACCGCGCTCGCCGAAGCGGTGCTGCTCGCGCTCAACGCCGGCGCCGGCAAGCGGGCCGAGGTGATCCTGTCGCCCGGCATCCACCCGCAATACCGCGCCGTCGTGAGCACCTATCTGCGCGGCACCGACGCCTCCGTGCCGCGCGTCGACGCCGCGGCGGCGGAGCCGCATGCGATCCGGTCCCTCCTCGGGCAGCGCACGGCGGCGCTGGTGATCCAGAATCCGAATTTCCTCGGCCAGTTCGAGGACGTGCGCGGCCTGGCCGACGAGGTGCATCGCGCGGGCGCGCTACTGATCGTCGTGGTCGACCCCATCTCGCTCGGCCTGTTCCAGCCGCCGGGCGCCTATGGCGCGGACGTCGTGGTCGCCGACGGCCAGCCGCTCGGCATCCCGCCGTCCTTCGGCGGGCCGCATCTGGGCATCCTCGCGACGCGCAAGGCGCATGTGCGCCGGCTGGCCGGCCGGCTGGTCGGCGAGACGGTCGACGCGGCGGGAAAGCGCGGCTACGTCCTGACGCTGGCGACGCGCGAGCAGCACATCAGGCGCGCCAGGGCGACCAGCAACATCTGCACGAACGCGGCGCTCTCGGCCCTTGCCGCCACGGTCTATCTCGCCACCATGGGCAAGGCGGGCCTCAGGCACGTCGCGGCGCTCTGCTACCACAAGAGCCATTACGCGGCCGGCGCGATCGCCCGCCGCGCCGGCCTCAAGATCAATCCCTGGGCGCCGGGCCGTCCCTACTTCCGCGAGTTCGCGGTCGCGCTCGACAAGCCGGTCGCCGCGGTGAACGCGATCCTTCTGGACCGCTTCGGGATCATCGGCGGTTACGACCTCGGCGCCGACTATCCGCATCTCGCGCGTCACATGCTGGTCTCGGTGACCGAGATGAACGCGAAGGCCGAGATCGACCGGCTGGTCGAGGGCCTGTGCCAGACGGCTGCGTGAGGACGTGTCATGACGGAGCCCACGGTCTACGAGCTCAGCGTTTCCGGGCGCAGCGGCGTGACGCTGGCGCCGGTCGACGTGCCCGAAGCCGATCTGCCGCAGGACCTGCTGCGCGACGACAACGGCCTGCCCGAACTCGCGCAGCTCGACATCGTGCGTCATTACCTGCGGCTGTCGCAGCGGAACTGGGGCATCGACAGCGGCTTCTATCCGCTCGGCTCCTGCACCATGAAGTACAACCCCAAGATCGCGGACGAAGTCGCGCGGCTGCCGGGCTTTTCCCAAGCGCATCCGTTGCAGGCGCCAGCGACCGCGCAAGGCAGCCTGGCGCTCATGCACCGGCTGCAGGAATGGCTGAAGGAGATCGGCGGCTTTGCCGCGGTCTCGCTGCAGCCGGCCGCCGGCGCGCATGGCGAGCTCGGCGCGCTCCTGATGATGCGCGCCTACCACGCCGACCGCGGCGAGGCACGGCGCCGCGTCGTGCTGATCCCCGACTCGGCGCACGGCACCAACCCGGCCTCGAGCACGATGGCAGGGCTGACCACGCTCGAGATCCCGTCGGACGCGCGCGGCAACCTCGACCTGGCCGCGCTCCGCGCGGCGTGCGACCAGAGCGTGGTCGCGCTGATGCTGACCAACCCGAACACCCTCGGCCTGTTCGACGAGAACATCGAGGAGATCGCGCGCATCGTGCACGGATGCGGCGCGCTGGTGTATGGCGACGGCGCCAACATGAACGCGCTGACCGGGATCGTGCGGCCGGGCGAGCTCGGCATCGACCTGATGCACTACAACCTGCACAAGACCTTCGCCACGCCGCACGGCGGCGGCGGGCCGGGTTCCGGGCCGCTGGGCGCAAGCGCGAGGCTGGCCGATTACCTGCCCGGGCCGGTCGCCGGCCTCGAGGCCGACGGCGCGTACGCGCCGGTCATGCCCGCGCGCTCGATCGGGCGGATCTGCGCGTTCTTCGGCAATTTCGCCATGTTCGTGCGCGCCTACGCCTATGTCGCGATGCATGGCGGCGAGGGGCTGCGGCAGAACGCGATGCACGCCGTGCTCAACGCGAACTACCTCCGCGTGAAGCTCAAGGACCTGTTTCCCGTGCCGTTCGACCGCGTCTGCATGCACGAGTTCGTGTGCCAGGGCAGGATCGCCGGCGGCGCCGTGCACGCGCTCGACGTGAGCAAGCGGCTGATGGACTTCGGCTTCCATCCGCCGACGAACTATTTCCCGCTGATCGTGCCGGAAGCGCTGATGATCGAGCCGACCGAGACGGAAAGCCGGCAGACGCTCGATGCCTTCGTTGCCGCCATGCGCCGGATCGCCGAGGAGGCGGCGAAGGAGCCCGAGACGCTCAAGTCGGCGCCGCACGCGACACCCGTGCGGCGCCTCGACGAGGTGAAGGCCGCGCGGGAGCTCGTGCTCCGCGACGGGATGTCGGGTTGACCCAGATCATGGCCGACGGCGCGGCCGTGCGGTGAGCTTTGCGGCGTTTCCGCGTCCGCAGACGTTTCGAGGAGCGACCAGCATGATCCAGATCCGCGCCCTTTCCGCCGCGGCCGCCATGGCCGTGCTCGGCCTTTCCGGCATCACATCCGCGCAGACCCTGATCGAGCCGTTCGGCCGCGACGCGGCGACGATGACCGCCGAGGACCTGGCACTGATGCGGCAATCGATGGAGAAGGTGCTGCAGGCGAAGCAGGCCGGCGCCGTCGCGGAATGGAAGAGCAGCACCAGCGACAATGCGGGCCGGTCGACGCTGCGCAAGACCTTCACCCGAGACGGCATGGCCTGCGGCGAGGTCGTGCACGAGTTCACCGCGGGCAAGGGTCATCGCTATGTGCTGCCCTTCTGCCAGGTCTCGGGCGGCCAGTGGAAGCTGGCGTTCTAGCGCCAGCGCCCTAACTCTTCGCCAGGGCGGCAATCTTCCTGAGGTCGAGCGTGCCCGCGGCGCCCCAGCCGGCCTTGCCGGCCGGGATGGCGGGGCGGAACGCCTCGTAGAGGTGATAGGCCTTCTGCGCCAGCTCCGTCGGCGGCAGCGCGCGCGCCAGCCGCGTCATTGCCGTCCGCGCGGCACCCAGGTGGTCGCCGAACTTGCCCTCGAGATAGCGTTCGACGCTTTCCGGGTCGATCGGACGGTCCTTGGCCAGCGCGCGCAGGCCGTCCGGCGTCTGCACGGCCGGCACCGCCCGCTGCAGCAGGCTGACGCGGACCGTGGCGCCCCGGCGCGCGCGCCTTCGCCGCTCGCGCTCCGCCGCGGGCGTCGGCTCGAACAGGCCGATCGCCACGCCCTTGCTGTAGGCGTTGAGGCCCGCGACGGCGCGGCCAAGGGTGAGCGCTTCCGGGCGGGTGAATCCCAGCCGCTCGGCCACGACGGCGGCCCAGAGCGTGAGCACCGGCGCGCGGTTGATGCGGATGCCGACCGCCACGACGGCTTCCGCGCTAGCCCGCCGGGATCGCCTGGCGGGGCTCGCCGCCACCGATATCCGAGCGGCTGCGCTCGATGCGCACGCCATGCTTGGCGACCGCGTCGGGATCGGTCAGGGCCTCGCCCAGCGCCTCGATCAGCGAGATGCCGACATAGCCGACATCGACGATCTGGTAGCGCTCGCCGCGCCGCTCCACCAGGAGCCGGACCGAGAAGTTCGGCTCGTTGCCGAACCGGCCGCAGCTGATGCGCACGGTCGCGCCGTCGCCTTTCGGGCTCCGGCCGGTGATCAGGCAGTAGGTGAAGATCAGGTTCTGGATGAACTCCATCACGCTGTCCTCGCCCATGAGTGCGTCGCGCGACCATTCCGCCAGCTTGCGGCGGTCATCGGAATCGAGCGTGGACCAGCGCGACCCCAGCGCATGCATCGCCGGTGCGTTCCAGTCGATCTGGTTCCTCAGCATGTCTTCGTAGAACGCGCGCCGCTCGCGCGTCGGGCGGCGCGAGACGTCGACCATGCCGGTGATGATCTTCTGCACGTACTGCGCGGCGGGCAGAACCTCTTCCGCCGCCGCCAAGGCGGGGGCGGGCCGCATCGGCGCGGCGACCAGCAGCCCGACCAGCAGCCCGATGCCGCAGGCGACGCGCGCCCGGGACACGCGCGCGGGTCTCCCGGAAGCAGGACGGGTAATCGACGTTGCATGCGACATGGTGGAAATTCTGCCTTGTGGTTGAGGCCCGACGATGCCGCGCCGCACCAGCCCGCGCTTTGACCTGAGTCAATGCCGCCGGCCGGCCGAATCTAGCGGTGCCATTGCTCGCGCAAATGATCGGAGGCCGGGCTGTCCAGGTTGAACCACGCCAGCTCGTTGTTGGTCGTGTCGACGACGACCAGGCGGTCGCGATCGTCCATCAGCACGCGAATGCTCGCCGCGGCGTCTTCGGCGGAGTAGGAGGAATCGACATACCACAAGCCTGGGAACAACTCGGTCGCTTCGCCGAGCCGGGCGATGGCGGCGACGATGACGCCATCCGGCTGCTCGGGCGCGGCGGTGCGGTATGCGATGACCAGGTTGTTGAGCATGGTCGGGCGTCGGCTTTCGCGTCGGCCGGCTTGCCTCCGGCGCCTCTCCCCTACGCGCCGCATGCGCACGTCGCCATGACTTGAATCAAGGACGACGGCCGCGCCCGGCGGCGTTCCGGGCATGATCCAGATCAATGACCTTCCCGCGCCCTTCGATAAAGTCTCCAGGCTGCACAGCGAGGAGGCGGCAATCGCGCTCCGACCATTGTCGAGGTGATCGGAGCTGCGGGCTCTGCCGACCCTGATGAAGCCGGAGTGAGGGTAATCCCCTCCGCTGGCGCCAGGGGTTCGCTGTGCAGCCTCGCGTATGCCGTCGTTGCACCGACCCGGGGCCGTACCGCGCTCAGTCGCGGGGCAGCGCCACCTGCTCGCGCGCCAGGTCGGGCTCGCCGGTTCGCGCCAGCATTTCCGAGCGCATCCTGTCCCGCAGCCTGACGGCGGCGCGGAAATCCGAGCCGTCCGCCCGCATCGGCGCGCCGACATTGAGCGCGATGCTCCCGCGATGGGGCAGCCACTGCCCGCTGCGCAGCAGCGACCGCGTTCCCCGGATCGTCACCGGATAGACGGGGATCCCGGCCTGTGCCGCCACCACGAACGCGCCCAGGCGAAAGCCGAGCAGCCCGGGCATGCGCGTGAAGGTTCCTTCCGGAAAGGTCACGATGCGCTCGCCGCCGCGCGCGGCCGCCAGCGCCGCGTCGGTGTCCTCGATTCCGCCGCGCGGGTCCACGCGCCGCACGAAGATGGCGTCGAGCCGCTTGAGGAACAGGCCGGCGACGAACTGCCGACGCAGCTCTTCCTTGGCGACGAACGCCAGCCGCCCGCCGAAGGTGGCGGCGATCACCACGCCGTCCAGGTAGCTGGAATGATTGGCCACGATCATCGCGTCGCGATCAGGGACGCGCGCGTCCTCCGTCACCGCGAGCGGAATCCCGGCCGCGCGCAGGAACGCGCGCGCGGCGCCATGGAGGACCGCGAAGCGCCAGGCCTTGACCGGCAGCAGCACGATCAGGAGCCAGGCCGCCGACCCGACGATCCCGAGCGCGCCCCACCAGCGCAGCGCATAGGCATACTCGCCGGCGATGCGCGCGGTCCGGCGCAGCCGGCCCGCCGCGCCGGACAGCACGAGATGCGCGACCTGCCGCCACAGCGTGGGCCGCCCGGCCGCGATCGCCCCGGCCTCGTACATCGCCCGCGCCGCCGAGCGGCGGATCTTGCCGCTCGAGGTCTTCGGCACCGTGTGCGGCGGCACCAGCACGATCGCGTCCGGCGGCGTTTCCAGGAGCGCGAGCGAGGCCTCGGCGATCCGCTCGCGCAGCCCCTCGCGCCCGGGCTCGTCGGAGAGCCGCGTCTCCGCCATCACGATCAGCCGCTCGGTGCCGGTGCGCTGGTCGGGGCTGGCGAAGGCGACGACGCAGCCCTTGCGCACGCCCGCGATGTTGCCGATGAACTCCTCGAGCTCGTGCGGATACAGGTTGCGCCCGGCGCGGATGATCATGTCCTTGATGCGGCCGGTGATGAAGACGTCGCCGCCGGCGACATAGGCGAGGTCGCCCGATTCCAGCCATTCGCCCGAGAACAGCGCGCGCGTCTTCTCCGGGGCCCGGAAGTAGCCTTTGGTGGTCGACGGCCCCGTGAACTGCAGGCGGCCCTGGCGGCGGTCGGGCAGCTCGCGGCCCAGGTCGTCGACGATGCGGATCTGGTGGCGCGGCAGCGGCCGGCCGCAGGCGACGAACTCGAGCGCCGTCGCGTCGTCGGGCGCGGCCGGCTCGGCCCGGCCGGCGGTCGACAGCGCGTCGCGCCGCACCCGGTCGATGATCGGCGCGCGGCCCACCGGCGGGAAGGCGAGCCCGACCGAGCATTCGGCGAGGCCGTAGACCGGCGCCATGGCTTCCGGGCGGAAGCCGAAGGGGCGCATGCGCTCGGCGAAGCGGCGGATCGTGCCGGGGCTGACGGGCTCGGCGCCGTTCACGACCATGCGCAGCGAGCCGAGGTCGAGGCCGCCCATGTCCCTGTCGCGCACGGACCGCAGGCACAGCTCGAAGGCGAAGTTCGGCGCCGCCGACAAGGTGGCGCGGTGGCGGTGGATCAGCGCCAGCCAGCGCACCGGGTTGGCGAGGAAGGCCAGCGGCGGCATGATCGCGACCGGCACCGCGTAGTAGAGAGAGCCGAGCCAAGCGCCGATCAACCCCATGTCGTGGTAGAGCGGCAGCCAGCTCACGAACACGTCCCGCGCGCTCGCCTCCAGCGCCTCGCCCATGGCGCGGATGTTGGCGAGCAGATTGGCGTGCGCCAGCACGACGCCTTTCGGGTCGCCGGTGCTGCCGGAGGTGTACTGGATCAGGGCGATCGTATCGGCCGCGGCCGGCATCGGCTCGGCCAGCGTGCCGGAGGCCTTGAGCTCCGTCGGCGTCGCCAGGCCGCGCAGGTCGTCGGCCAGGCCCAGCAGCAGCCCGCCGAGCGGCCTTATCTCCTCGTCCGTGACGATCAGCATGGCCGCCGCGTTGCGCAGGATGCCGGCTTGGCGGCGCAGGTGGTCCTCGATCTGCGCGCGGCGGAACGGCGGGTAGATCGGCACCGGTATGGCGCCGGCCATCAGCACGCCGAAGAAGCACTCGAAGAACGCCCGTCCCGTCGGCAGCATGATCGCGACGCGGTCGCCGCGCGCGACGCCGCGGTCGATGAGGCCGGAAGCGGCGGCGCGCGCGCCGCGATCGAGCGCGGCATAGGTGATGGTCTCCTCGGTCCGGTCGTCGATCCACAGCCGGATATGCGGCCGGTCGCCACGCTCGCGCACGTGCGTCGCCAGCACCTCGAGCAGCGTCCGGGCCTCCGCCGGCTCCAGCACGTCCGGCAGCGCGGGCGGCGGAGCCGCCGCCATGCCCGGCAAGGCGACGGTTTCCGGCCGCGCGTCGGCCACGGCGCGCACGAGGTCCTCCGGCGTCTCGGCGTCGCCGATCAGCGCCTCGGGCAGCTTGACGTTGAAGGCGCGGTCGAGGCGGAGCAGCAGCTCCGCGCGCGCCAGGCTGTCGAGGCCGAGGTCGCGATCGAGGTCGCTGGCGAGCTCGACCCGGATGCGCCCGGCGCGATGCGGCTGCAGCTCGTGGATCAGGTCGCGCAGGACGGCCAGCACGCGCGGGGCGATGTCGGCATCGGCCCGGCCGGGGCCGGCATTCTCGGCCCGGTGCGGCCCGGCCATCTGCGCGTCCGCATTCAATGGAGGCTCCGCCCTTTCAACCCGATGGTTCGAATAGCGACGATCGGTCGCCTGCGCCTTGACACGGATCAACGACCGGGGCGCCTATTCGGCCGATCGTAGTCCGATTTCGACCGGCGCGGCACGCCAGGGGCAACCTTCGTGGACCACGGGCCCGTTCGCTCCTCTGAAACCCCGGATCTGATCGGCGCCGGGCCTGCCGCCACGCTTGCGGGCCTCCTTGCCGAACGGGTGCGCCGCTCGCCCGACGCCGTCGCGTACCGCGAGTTCGACCGCGACTCTTCGGCGTGGCGCGACCGCAGCTGGCGCTGGGTCGCGCGCCAGGTCGCGCGCGTCGAGTCGGCTCTCGGCCTTTCGCCGCTGCAACCCGGCGACCGCGTCGCCATCGCCCTGCCCAATGGGACGAATTGGGTCGCCATCGACCTGGCCGCGGCGTCGCGCGGCCTCGTCGTCGTGCCGCTCTATCTGCGCGACAGTCCGGACAACCAGGCCTTCCTTCTGGGGCACGCCGGCGCCCGGCTTCTCGTGATCGACTCCGTCCAGCGCTGGCAGGCGCTGTCGCCGCTTCGGCACCGGTTTCCCGAGCTCCGGCAGGTCTGGGTCGACGACGCCGTCGCGCAGGATGGCGAGGCCTCGTCCCGGCCGCAGGTCCAGGCGCTCGCCCGGGTTCTTCCGACCGAACCCGAGATCGCCGTCCCGGTCGCGCCGGACCCCGACCGTCTGGCCACCATCATCTACACCTCGGGCACGACCGGGCGCGCCAAGGGCGTGATGCTGACGCATCGCGCGCTGCTGTTGAACGCCGAGGCGGTGAGCCGCGTGATCCCGCCCCGGCCGACCGACCTGTTCCTGTCCTGCCTGCCCCTGGCGCACGCGTTCGAGCGCACCGTCGGCTACTACCTGCCCATGATGGCCGGTGCCACGGTCGCCTTTGCGCGTTCGATCGAGACCCTGGCCGAGGACTTCCGCGCCATCAGGCCGACCGCCTTCCTCGGCGTTCCCCGGCTGTATGAGCGCGCCTATGCCGAGATCCGGGCCCGTGCGGGCCGGAACGCCGTCGCGCGCTGCGTCCTCGCCCTGGCGGTCGCGGCCGGCTGGCAACGGTTCGAGACCCAGCAGGGCCGGCGCCGGCGGCCAAGTGCGTGGGCGCGCCTGGCCTGGCCAGCGATCGACCGCCGCGTCGCCGGCCCCGTCCGCGAGGCGTTCGGCGGCCGCGTCCGCTGCGCCGTCAGCGGCGGCGCGGCGCTGGCCGACGAGGTCGGGCGCTTCTTCATCGCCATGGGCGTGCCGATCGTCGAGGGCTACGGCCTGACGGAAGCGGCGCCGGTCGTCGCGGCCAACAGCCTCGCCGACAACCTGCCCGGCTCGGTCGGCCGTCCCTTGCCCGGCGTCGAGGCGCAGGCGACGGCCGAGGGCGAGCTGATCGTGCACACGCCGTCGCTGATGAAGGGGTACTGGAACGATCCGGCCCAGACCGCGCAGGCGATCGACCAGTCCGGCTGGCTGCACACGGACGATATCGTCGCGTTCAGGGACGGCCGGATCTTCATGCAAGGCCGGGTCAAGGACGTGCTGGTGCTGGCGACCGGCGAAAAGACGGCGCCGGGCCTGATCGAGGCCAGCATCACGCGCGATCCGCTGTTCCGGCAGGCGCTCGTCGTCGGCGAGCGCCGGCCCTACGTCGCCGCGATCGTGGTGCTCGACCGCGATCGATGGCACGTGATCGCCGCCCGCGAGAACGTCGCGGCCGACCGGCCCGATCTTGCCCCCGCCGCCGCGCTGCTGCTGCGGCGCATCGCCGCGCGTCTCGGCGGCTTCCCCAGCCACGCGCAGGTCCGCGCCGTGCATGCCACGTTCGACGCCTGGACCACCGAAAACGGCCTGCTGACGCCGACCTTGAAGATCAAGCGGGACCGGCTCGAGCAGCGCTATGCCGCTGAAATCGATCGCCTTTACGCGGGTCACGCGCTGTTCGATCGGCCGCGCCGGGTTTGAGGCAAATCAAGGCGCGATCCCCTCGGTCGTGCGCATTCTCGTGCCCAGGTTCGAACGCGCGGAATTTGGGGGGAGCCATGATCCACGCACGGCCACACGGCACCCATCACCTGGCGATCTTCGCCACCACCAGCCTGTCCATGATCGTGCTCGGCGCTGCCGGCATCGCCTGGCTCGGCGCGCAGCTCGTCGTCCAGGCCCTCAAGCTGACGTTGCTCGGCCCGTTCGTCTGAGGGAGCGTTCTGCGCCGCCTATCCGCGCAGCTCCAGCTCCAGCCCGTCCGCGCACGACTTCGGGCGCGCGTGGAGCGGTTTGCATCGTTCGAGCATGCGCGACTGGATCGCGCGGGCTTCCTCGCCGGCGGCGAGATCGACGCGCGCGAAGTTGAGGCGGACGGGAAGCATCCTGAGCCGCGCCGGGCGGCCGGCATCGACATCGACCAGGAAGACGAAGGACCAGTCGTTGCGCAGGCGCTCGTCGACGGCGTAGTCGTCGAGGAAGTCGCCGGTGTCGTACAGGATCAGGCCGTTGCCGTGCCGCTCGACGCCCTGGAAGACGTGCGCGGAGTGGCCATGGAAGATGTCGACGCCCAGGTCGACGGCGGCGCGCGCGAAGCGGCGGAAATGCGCCGGCGGCACATCGACCATGTTCGGGCCCCAATGCGCCGACAGCACGACCAGCTCGGCGCCGTTGCTGCGCGACCGCTCGATCGGACCGCGAAGGGCGGCGAGCGTCTCGGGCGCCGTGTCGATCGGCAGATAGAAGGTGCCGGGGCGGTCCGGCGTGGCGGCGAAGTCCGGCTCGTTGTCGGTCACGCCGATGAACCCGATCCTCAGGCCCGCGGCCTCGACCATGGCCGGGGCCCTGGCGGCTTCGGGCGTGACGCCGGCGCCGGCATGCGCGATGCCGGCGGCGTCCAGATGCGCCAGCGTGTCGACGAACGCATCGTCGCCGTAGTCGAGCACATGGTTGTTCGCCAGGCTGACGCAGCGGACCGCTGCGGCCTTGAGCACCTCGACCGCCGCGGGTTGGGCGCGGAAGGTGAACACCTTGCGGATGCGGCCATGCGGCCTGCCGCGCGCGGAGATCGCGCATTCGAGATTGCCGAACACCGCATCGGCCGCGCGCAGCACCGGCAGGGCGCTGCCCCAGAAGCTCGCCGGCGGCGTGGTCGCGATCTCCCGATCGACCATGCGGCCGAGCATGATGTCGCCGAGGAAGGCCAGGGTCGCGGGCATGGTCCCGGCCGCTCGCCGGCTCAGCCGGCCCGCACGCCGCGGCGCCCGCCCAGGTGGTCGACGAACCAGTCCCGGGCGATGCGGATGACCTGCTCGAGCGTGCCGGGCTCCTCGAACAGGTGCGTCGCGCCGGGCACGACGGCGAGCTGCTTGGCGCAGCGCAGGCGCTCCAGCGCCAGCTCGTTCAGCGCCAGGACGTCGGTGTCCAGGCCGCCGACGATCAGGAGGGTAGGCGTCCGGACCCGGCCGAGGGAGGGGCCGGCCAGGTCCGGGCGTCCGCCGCGCGAGACCACCGCGGCGATGTCGTCGCGTCCGGCCGCGGCCACCAGCGCCGCTGCGGCGCCCGTGCTGGCGCCGAAATAGCCGACGTCGAGGGCATGCGTGTCGGGATTCCCGCGCAGCCAGTCCGTGGCCAGCAGCAGCCGGCGCGCCAGCAGCTCGATGTCGAACACGTTGGCGCGGTCCTCGGCCTCCTCCGGCAGCAGCAGGTCGAACAGCAGCGTCGCCAGCCCGTGCGACTGCAGCGCGGCGGCGACCCGCGTGTTGCGCGGGCTGTGGCGGCTGCTGCCGCTGCCATGGGCGAAGGCGACGATGCCGGCGGCATCGCGCGGCATGGCGAGAATGCCATCGAGGCCGATCGGCCCGATGCGCACGCTCCGCGCCGCGGTCATGGCGGATTGGGCTTTGAGGGACATGGTGCGCCTCGACGATGCCGCGGGACGGCCTAACGCAGGACTTCGGAGAAACGGTCTTCCTCGTCGATGATGCTCTGCTCCTGTCCGAAGAAGTCGCGCCGCGACACGAGCCCGACCAGCTTGCCTTCCTCCACGACCGGCAGGTGGCGATAGTGCCCGTCCTGCATCATGCGCAGGGCGTCGATGGCGAGGGTCGCGCGCGTCACGCAGTCGAACTTCTTGGTCATCACCTCGGACAGCTTCGCCTTGGCAGGGTCGAGCGCGACGGCGACGACGCGCGTGACCATGTCGCCGCTGGTGAAGATGCCCTTGGGCCGGCCCTTCGTCGTGACCACGACGCAGCCGCACTTCTTGTCCTTCATCAGACGCGCCGCCTCGGCGACGCTCGCGCTCGGCGGCAGCTGATGGACCGGCGACCGCATCGCCACTTCCACTCGGCGCAGCATGGGGTTCTCCTTGCCCGACGGACCGACCGTCCGGTTATCCCTAGGCCAGAACGCCCGGGCCCGCTTTGATCGAAATCAACTCCGGGCGCGGGTTCTGTCGGTGCGTATCATGGGCCGGCGCCGCGCCGGGGCAATTGATTCAGATCATGCCGGCCCCGCGGCGCCCGGCGTAGGTTTTCCAAGGTTTTCGGTTATGCGGGGACGGATGCCGCCTGATATGCCTGCGACCGGCCGTTTCGATGGCCAGGCCGTGAAACGCCAGTTTCCCGGGCTGGCGGACGAGCGGCTGCACTACCTGGACAACGCGGCGACGGCGCAGATGCCCGAGGCGGTGTTCGACGCCATGCGCCGGTTCGAGATCGACGCCCGCGCCAACGTCCATGGCGGCTCGCATCGGCGCGCGCGCCTCGCCATGGACGCCTATGCCGCGGCGCGCGCGCGCGTCGCGCGTTTCCTCAACGCCTCGTCCGACGAGGTCGTTTTCACCTACGGCGCCACCTCGGCGATCAACCTCGCCGCCTATGCCTTCGGCGAGCGTCTGCAGCGGGGCGACGTGATCCTGCTGTCCATGCTCGAGCATCACAGCAACCTGGTTCCCTGGCAGAAGCTGGCGGAGCGCCGGGGCGTCGTACTGCGTTTCCTGCCGATGACCGAGGATGGCCGCATCGACCTCGACCGCGTCGAGGAGGAAGCGGCCATGGGTTGCCGGCTGGTCGCTCTGACGCATTGCTCGAACGTGACCGGCGCGGTGACCGACGCGGAGCGCGTCGTCAAGGCGGCGCGCGCGAACGGCGCCAGGGTGCTGCTCGACGGCGCGCAGCTCGCCCCGCACATGCCGCTCGACATGCGCGCGCTCGGCGTCGACTTCTACGCCTTCTCCGGCCACAAGACGTTCGGGCCGACCGGCATCGGCGTGCTGTGGGGACGCCGCGAGCTGCTCCAGTCCATGCCGCCCTTCCTGACGGGCGGGCAGATGATCCAGAAGGTGACGCTGGAGCGCGCGACCTTCCGCGACGCGCCCTACCGGTTCGAGGCGGGCACGCCGCCGATCGCCCAGGCGATCGGCCTCGGCGCCGCGCTCGACTGGATGCTGACGCTGAACTGGAAGGCGATCCGCGAGTACGAGCTCGGCCTGACGCGCCGACTGCTGGCCGGCCTGGCCGGGCTCTCGGGCGTGCGCGTGATCGGCCCCACCGACACGGCCAGCCGCCGCGGCGTGGTCTCGTTCCATGTCGACGGCTTCACCCCCGACGAGGTGTGCCGCGCGCTCGACCTGCGCGGCCTGGCGCTGCGCGGCGGCCACCACTGCGCCCAGCCGCTGTTCGCCGCCGCCGGCGTCGACGGCGCGGCGCGCGCGAGCCTCGCGCCCTACAACACCGAGGCCGACATCGACGCGCTGCTCGACGCGCTCGGCCGTCTGGTCGGGCGCAGCGACGCGGCGCGCATGACTGCCGGTCACGCATTCCCGGCGCAGAGGTGAACGCGATGCCGGACCTGCCGCATTCCAACGCCGACCGGCCGCCGGTCATCCGCAAGCCGCGATCGGGCTGGGCGGTCGCGCCGAACATGCCGGACTACGACGCGGCGCGCGCGACGTTCTCGTGGGCCGACGCGCGCGGCGCGCTCGACGGCCTGCCCGGCGGAACCGGGCTCAACATCGCGCACGAGGCGGTCGACCGCCACGTGCTCGCCGGACGCGGCGACAAGGTCGCGATCCGCTGGCTCGGCAAGGACGGCGAGCGGCGCCAGCTGACCTACCGGCAACTGGCGGAGGACAGCAGCCGCTTCGCCGACCTGCTGCGCCGGCTCGGTCTCAAGAAGGGCGACCGCGTCTTCGCGCTGCTCGGCCGCGTGCCCGCGCTCTACGTCGCCGCGCTCGGCAGCCTCAAGGCCGGCTGCGTGTTCTGTCCGCTGTTCTCGGCCTTCGGGCCCGAGCCGGTGCGCGCGCGCCTCATGATCGGCGAAGGCCGCGCTTTGGTCACCAGCCCGACGCTCTACGCGCGCAAGGTCGCCGGCATCAGGGCCGAGCTGCCGGCGCTCGCGCATGTCCTGTTGACCTCGGAAGAGGGTATGGCGCCGTGCGAAGGCACGATCGATCTCGCCGGCGAGCTCGCGGCCGCGGCGCCGGACTTCGTCATCCCGCCGACCGGCCCGGAGGATCCCGCGCTGCTGCACTTCACCAGCGGCACGACCGGCCGGCCGAAGGGCGCGCTGCACGTGCACGGCGCGGTCGTCGCGCACCACGCGACCGGCAAGTTGGCGCTCGACCTGCATCCCGACGACGTCTACTGGTGCACGGCCGATCCCGGCTGGGTGACCGGCACGTCCTATGGCATCGTCGCGCCCTTGACCAACGGCGTCACCATGGTGGTCGACGAGGCCGATTTCGAGATCGAGCGCTGGTACCGCATCCTCGCGGGCGAGCGCGTGACCGTGTGGTACACCGCGCCGACCGCGGTGCGCATGATGATCCGCGCCGGCGAGGCGCTGGCGCGCGGCCACGATCTCTCGGCGCTGCGCTTCATGGCCAGCGTCGGCGAACCGCTCAACGCCGAGGCGGTGGAATGGGGCCGCATGGCGCTCGGCCGGCCGTTCCACGACAACTGGTGGCAGACCGAGACGGGCGGCATCATGATCGCCAACTTCGCCGCGATGGACATCAAGCCGGGCTCGATGGGCAAGCCGCTGCCCGGGATCGAGGCCGCCATCGTCAGGCGCCGCGACGACGGCACGCTCGAGCCGGTCGACCGGCCGGGCGAGCAGGGCGAGCTGGTGCTGAGGGCCGGCTGGCCCTCGATGTTCCGCGCCTATCTGAACGAGCCCGAGCGCTACGCCAAGTGCTTCAGCCAGGGCTGGTACCTGTCCGGCGACCTCGCCCGGCGCGACGCCGACGGGTACTACTGGTTCGTCGGCCGCGCCGACGACGTGATCAAGACCTCGGGCCACCTGATCGGCCCGTTCGAGGTCGAGAGTGTGCTGCTGCAGCATCCGGCCGTGGCCGAGGCCGGCGTGATCGGCAAGCCCGATCCGGTCGCCTTCGAGATCATCAAGGCGTTCGTCACCTTGAAGGTGGGCCAGGCGCCGAGCGAGGCGCTGAAGCGCGACATCCTCGCGCATGCGCGCAAGAGGCTCGGCGCGGCCGTGGCGCCGAAGGAGCTCGACTTCACATCGGACCTGCCGAAGACGCGCTCTGGCAAGATCATGCGCCGCCTGCTCAAGGCGCGCGAGCTGGGCCTGCCGGAAGGCGACATATCGGCTTTGGAGAAGACTACATGACCGCGCGCGCCGACAAGGTCCATCTCGGGCGCGAGCACCTGCTCGGCCTGCTCCGCCAGATGCTGCTGATCCGCCGCTTCGAGGAGCGCTGCGTCGAGCTCTACAGCGCCGCGAAGATCCGCGGCTTCCTGCATCTCTACATCGGCGAGGAGGCGAACGCCGTCGGCGTCATGCAGGCGCTGGGGCCCGAGGACGCGATCGTGTCGACCTACCGCGAGCACGGCCACGCGCTCGCCCGCGGCGTCTCCGCGCGCGCGATCATGGCCGAGATGTACGGCAAGGTCGAGGGCACCAGCCGCGGGCGCGGCGGCTCGATGCACATCTTCGACGCCGCCACCCGCTTCTACGGCGGCAACGCCATCGTCGCCGGCGGCCTGCCGCTCGCGGTCGGATTGGCGCTCGCCGACAGGATGCAGGGCAGGAGGCGCGTCACCGCCTGCATCTTCGGCGACGGCGCCGCGGCCGAGGGCGAGTTCCACGAATGCCTGAACCTGGCGGCGCTGTGGAAGCTGCCGGTGCTGTTCGTGTGCGAGAACAACCACTACGCCATGGGCACGGCGCTCGCGCGCGCGCAGTCGCAGACCGATCTCGCCCGCCACGCCGAGAGCTACGCCATGCCGGCGGAGGCCGTCGACGGCATGGACGTGGTCGCGGTCGAGATCGCGGCGCATCGCGCCGTCGCCGCCATCCGCCAGGACGGCGGTCCGTATTTCCTCGAGAACCGCACCTACCGCTTCCGCGCCCATTCGATGTTCGACCCCGAGCTCTATCGCGACAAGGCCGAGGTCGAGGCGTGGAAGAAGAAGGATCCGATCCCGCGCCTGGAGACCTGGCTCGAGGAAGCCGGGCTGCTGCATGCCGACGACCTGCCGAGGATGGAGAAGGCGATCGCCGCCGAGATCGAGGACGCGGTCGCCTTCGCCGAGGCCGGGCACTGGGAGCCGGTCGAGGACCTGGCGCGCGACGTCACCACGCCGCCTGGGAAGGCGCGGCGCGAGGCGGCGGCATGACCACGACCACCTATCGCGAGGCCGTGCGCGCCGCGCTGCGCGAGGCGCTGCGGCGCGACCAGCGCACCTTCCTGATGGGCGAGGACGTCGGTCGCTACGGCGGCACCTACGCCTGCAGCAAGGGGCTGATCGACGAGTTCGGGCCCGAGCGGGTGCGCGACACGCCGCTGTCGGAATCCGCCTTCGTCGGCGCCGGCATCGGCGCCGCGATGGCCGGCATGCGCCCGATCGTCGAGATCATGACGGTCAACTTCTCCCTCCTCGCGCTCGACCAGATCGTCAACAACGCGGCGACGCTCCGGCACATGTCGGGCGGCCAGTTCAGCGTGCCGCTGGTGATCCGCATGGCGACCGGCGCCGGCCGCCAGGTGGCGGCGCAGCATTCGCACAGCTTCGAGTGCTGGTACGCGCATGTCCCCGGCATCCGCGTGCTGGCGCCCGGAACGCTGGAAGACGCGCGCTTCATGCTGTGGACGGCGCTCGAGGATCCCGACCCGGTCGTGATCTTCGAGCATGCCGCGCTCTACAACATGGAGGGCGAGCTGCCGGATGCGGCCGGTCCGGTCGACATCGAGCGCGCGGCGGTGCGCCGTCCGGGGCGCGACGTGACGCTGATCGCCTTCGGCGCCAACCTGCACAAGGCGCTGGCCGCTGCCGACCAGCTGGCGAAGGAGAAGATCGAGGCCGAGGTGATCGACCTGCGCAGCCTGCGCCCGCTCGACGACGCCACCATCATGGCATCGGTGCGCAGGACAAGGCGCGCGGTGGTGATGGACGAGGCCTGGCGCACCGGCAGCCTGGCCGCCGAGGTCAGCGCCCGCATCATGGAGCAGGCCTTCTACGACCTGGACGCCCCGGTCGGCCGCGTCTGCACGGAAGAGGTGCCGATTCCCTATCCCAAGCATCTCGAGGACGCCGCCCTGCCGCAGCCGGAGAAGATCATAGCCGCGGTGAAGGCGCAGCTCGGCGCCCGTGCCTGAGTTCCGCATGCCCTCGCTCGGCGCCGACATGGAAGCCGGCACCCTGGTCGAATGGCTGAAGAGGCCGGGCGACGCGGTCGCGCGCGGCGACGTCATCGCCGTGGTCGAGACGCAGAAGGGCGCGATCGAGATCGAGACGTTCCAGGCCGGCACGCTGGAGTCGCTGCTGGCGACGCCGGGCCAGAAGCTCGCCGTCGGCGCGCCGATGGCGTTCATCCGCGCCGCGGGCGAGACCGGACCGGCGCCGGCCGCTCCGGCGGCGCCCGCCGCCGTGC
>CAZLBB010000046.1:0-36538 GCA_964557415.1 uncultured Rhodospirillaceae bacterium | reverse complement strand
CCGTTATACGGGCTTAAACCCGTATCGTGGGTTCGAATCCCATCCCCTCCGCCAGTCCGCAGAAATCAGCCAATTGCAGGCACTTTCTTAAAGAACGGCTCGGCAACTCAGCCGCCGACATTTCCGCCATCCCCGCCGCCTGCGGAGGTTGTCGCCGGCACAAAAGCCGGCACACGGCCGAATCGGCTATGGATCGGATTCCGTTGGCGCTCTCGTCGCGCGTTCGTGCTGGGTTCACGTTCCGCCGTTGCGCGACCGCAATATCCACACGGCACAAAAACCGGCACTCGGAAACGCCGAAGGGACTTTCCCTATTTCAAAACGTCATCGCCATTCAAGCGGTCCAGCGCCTTGCGCGCCAGGCTCCGCATCTGCGCTCGGCGAGATGGATCCGCATCCCATTGATACGACAGCGGCGGCCAGTCGACGCAGACGTCGTTCAGCCACTTTGCCAGGCGCTCGACTTGCTCGGTGCGGTTCAAGGACTCGGCCTTTCCTACTGCGCCGCCACGGCGGCATCGACCATGTCGACCCAGGACGAGTACACGTCCTCCCAGGTCGCGTCATGAGATGCCTGGTACAGACCGGCGTCCATCATCGCTGCCGTCGGCCGCCGCGGCACGATCGCATAGCCGGCCGCAGTTAGAGCGGCCACCTGCGCCTCGGTCACGATCTCGTGGATTTTTGGCACGGTCGGCCTTTCCTATGCTTCGGCGGGAAGCGGCACGTTCTTCGCCGCCTTGCTGAATTTCCCGACCGGGATCATGTCGTTCGTGCCGTCCAGGAAGTGGACGACCGCGACGTTGAAGAAGCCCCAGCCGGCCTTGCGCCGGGTGCGGACCGTGTTGGTCACGTAGCAGAGCCGGCCCTCGTAGCTGACCACCGGATAGGTGTTCAGGCCGTGGCGCACGCTGACCGCCTTGTAGCGGTTGATCGGGCTGACGTACTCGTGAACGAAGGTTTCCACGGCGATCGGCCTTTAGAAGCGGGGTTGGTCGCGCTCGCGCGCGTCTTCAATCTCGCGAGCGCAGTGGATCGCCGGCAGGAACCGCGCGACGCGGCGGATCTTGGCTTCCTCGGCTTCGGAGAGCTGGTCGCCCATGCCGCGACCGATCAGATGAACGAGCACCTGGTCGCGATATGGCGCCCGGCTCAAGCCGCGGACGATGGTGGTGCTGTGGATGTTTGACATGGCGGAATAGTGCGCGTGGCCGCGAAAAATAGCAATCAAAAAGTCAGGAATGAGTCAGGAATTTGCTTGCGCGTTAATCTTTGCAAAAGTACAATGTCCGCTAGTGAAGAAGGTCAAGAAATCGGCGAAGCCGGCCGTCTTGCCAGAGGCCATGACCGATCCGGTCGGGGCCGAAGAAGTCTTTTACGCCCGCGTCTCGACCAACGATCAGTCGGTCGACATGCAGACGGCGATGGCGGAGAAGCGCGGCATCCCGCCGGGCAACATCTTCATCGACCACGCCAGCGGCCGGTCGATGAAGCGCGAAGGCTTGAAGCACGCGCTGATGCTGATGCGGCCCGGCTGGACTTTGGTGGTCTACAAGCTGGACCGGCTCGGCCGGAACTTGCGCGGGCTGCTGGAGCTGCTGGAGGAGTTCGACCGCGAAGGCTGGAACTTAGTGTCGATCACCGAACAGATCGATACGCGCGGCCCGTTCGGGAAATTCTATCTGGCGATGCTGGGCGCGCTGGCCCAGCTCGAAAGCGACATGACGGCCGAGCGGACCCGCGCCGGCATGGCCCGCGTCAAAGAACGCGGCATCCGGCTTGGGCGCATCCCGAAGCTGGAACGTCCGCAGCTTCTGGCGATGGAGAAGCTGATCCGCACGCGCAAGGACATGACGCTCGACCAGATCGCCAAACACTTCGGCATCAAGCGATCGAACCTGCTGTATTTCTTCCCTGGCTGGCGAGGCAAGTCGGCCGAGGATCGCCGCGCTCACATGGTGAAGCGCGGTCTACTGCGTAAGTCATAAGGAGGATTCGGCATGGCCGAGCCAGCACGACAGATGACGAAGGGCGAACGCGAGGATCTGATCCGCCTCGTGAAGCAGCGCGAGAAGGTCGCCAAGACGGCGGCTGAACAGCGCTCTGCCGCCATGCTTGCCGAGTTCGAGCAGCAGATCGCCGCGCAGCACAAGTTCAACGACAACGCTGTGTGGAAGGCGGCAGCGGAAGCTGCGATCGAGGCCGCCAAGGAAGCGAACGCGAAGGTCGCCGCCGAGGCTGACCGTCTCGGCATCCCGAAGGAGTTCCAACCCAAGCTGTCCTTCGGCTGGGCGCAGCGCGGCGAGAACGAATACAAAGAACGACGCGACGAACTGCGCCGCGTGGCCAAGGCCGAGATTGAGGCGCTGGAGAAAGTGGCCCGCGTGCAGATCGAGTCGCAGAGCGTCGCCGCTCAGACGCAGATCATCGCGAACGGGCTGAACTCGGAAGCGGCCATCGCCTTCCTGAACAGCCTACCGGCGATCGAGAGCATGATGCCGGCGCTCAGCATCGAGGGCATTCAGGCGAAGCTCGCCGCCCGCGCGCGACGGTCACGCGACTACAGCGGACCGTATCTGATCGACAACACCTGAGCAGGAACGGAGCAACGGTGAAGCTCGCCTACGCAGACCCGCCGTATCCCGGCTGCGCCGATCTCTACAAGGATCACCCGGACTATGCCGGCGAGGTCGATCACCGCGCGCTGGTCGAGCGGCTGCAATCCGAGTTTGACGGCTGGGTGCTGCATACCCACGTCGCCGGACTGCGGATGATGGAGCGCGAGCGCATCCTGCCGGCCGAGGGCATTCGCATCTGCCAGTGGACGAAGACCTTCGCGGCGTTCAAGCGCAACGTCTCGGTCGCCTACGCCTACGAGCCGGTGATTATCAAGGCTGCGCGCAAGCCTGTCGTCAGCAAACGCGAGATCATGCGCGACTGGATCGCGTGCTCGATCACGCTGAAGCGTGGATTGACCGGCGCCAAGCCCGAGGCGGTTTGTCATTGGGACTTCGAGCTGCTCGGTGCGCGACCGGAAGACGAACTGGCTGATCTGTTCCCCGGCACGGGCGCCGTCACGAAAGCGTGGCGCACTTGGCAGGGCAAGTTCACGCTGCCCCTTCAGGCGGCAGGATAGGAGACTTCCGCAAAACGACGAAAGCCCCGCCCCGACCCGGAGGCCAGAGCGGGGCAAGGTGCCGGCGGCAGCCGGCTGGGTGAGATCAGATCGAGTACGGCGCGGGAGCGGTGCTTGAATACGCCGCCACGTTATGGTCTCGATCGATCGGGCCGACGGCCTCGGCCGCGTAGTCTGGGCTGCAGCGCCGGTTCACGGCAGCCTCATCGGCGCGATACTTGCCAGGATCGATCATGTAGCCGACCACGCCGCTGCGATCGAGCTGGCCGTGGTGCACCTTCACCATCTCGTAGGCGACGATCGTCGCGAGGATCGCCTGCCATGTCGCCTCGGTCAGCGGTCCGTCCGGCAGATCGTTGCCGCGGTGCCAGTGCTCGCCGGCGCGCGCGACACGCGACGTCGCGACGCAGCCGAGATAGCCTCGCCAGCGCCGTTCGCTGGCGTCGTGGTTGCCCAGCATCGGCGGCCGCTCATGCTTGGCGGTGATCGTGTACCGGTTGGTCGCGGTGTAGAGCCTGATCGTCAGCGTGTCGGCTTGGCTTCCGTCTTGGTTGGCCTCGCCGCCCTGGCTGACGAACTCGACGTGGTCGCCGACATTGATACGGTGGCCGAAGTCCCGGTAGAGCCAGGACATGAACTCCTTGATGGTCGCGGTATTGACCGGCTGCTCGGCAGTCGGCGTGGTGCTGTTCGGATTGCTGCTGTTCGTCATAACGACGTCCTCCAACAAAAATGCCGCCCATCCGGGGCGGCGACGGATCAGCCCATAACGGGCGGATTCCTAGAACCGGACGAGGGCACGATTGTCTGGTAGCACCTCGCGGCCCGGGAAATGCTCGTCGACCGCCTTGATGCAGCCGGCTAGGCCGCGGTAGTCGTCGAACAGGATCATGCCGCCCGGCACCATCAGGGGCGGGAAGACACGGCATACTGCGGCGGTGCTTTCGTACTGGTCGGCATCGGCATGAACGAAGGCGATGCGTGATCGGTGCGTTAATCGGCAGGACTGCGGGAAGATGCCTTGCACGACGGTGGCGCGCGGAAACAACCGCTTTACGGTCTCGGCATCGCAGTCGGCGAAGTCGCCGATCCGGTGGCTGTCCAGCCCTGGCTGCGCGACCGGCATGCCAGCGAAAGTGTCATAGAGATAGAGGCGACGCTGCTGCTGCTGCGCGATCTCGTAGAGCACTGCGGCTGAGCCGCCCTTGTAGACGCCGATCTCGACGAAAGCGCCCGGCGGCGCTCCCGCGGCCAAGATTCGTAGCGTCTCCAGCAGCGTATCGCCGATCAGGCTCTCTGGTCTTGTCGTCATTCGGTTCGGTTTGCCGGCGGCTGCTGGTTGGCCTGGCGCATGTCCCAGACCGCAAGACTCTTGCCTTCGATCGCTTGGTCGAGGCGGGTCATGATCCGGACGATGCGCCCGCCGGCGTCGCGATCGATGCGGACCACCTTGCCGGTCCAGCCGCGCTCGAGGTCGACGAATGGCATGCCGGGCTGCGGCTCAGGCGCGCTCACGGCTTCGCCGGCGCCGATGGCTTCTGCAGCAGCCGCTCGATCGACGACAGGCGAGCGCGGCACTGAGCGGCATCAGCTTCGCTGTCGACCACGAAGGCGGTGACGCTTTCGTCGGTCCGCGGCCGCGGCGGGATTTCCGGGCGCGCCGGCAGATCGAAGTAGCTTTTCGGGATCTGCGGCCCGACTTCGACCGGCACCTCGATCGGGACCGGCGCCGGGCAGCCGACATCAGGGCGCACGGCGCAGGCGCTCAAGCTCGTCAAGAGCAGCATCGAGGCCGGGCGGAATCGCGCCCGGCGGGCATTCGGCGATGCGGACATGGACACGCTCCTTCACGACCTTGATCTGTTCCTTGCGCGCGAGCGCCCCGCGCAGCGTGGCGGAGACCTCCTCGAGAGCGGCCCGGGAGCGCTCCCGCTCGGCGGCAACGGCCGCGGCGTTGCGCTGCGCCAGGTCCGTGCACATGGCTTGCGCGCGGTGGGACTGGTCGAGGCGCTCGTTGGCGATCTCGACGGATGCCCGTTGTTCCTTGATCGTGGCGTCCTGGCGCGCGATCTTGATTGTCATGATGCCGATGGTGCCGCCGATCAGGATGACGCCGATCAGCACGGCGATGATGCGCACCGAGCGCTTGGCGAAGAACGACCCCACCGTGGCGATCGCCGCGCCGGCGCCGGGCACGGCGAAGCTGGCGCCGCCGGTCGCCAGGCCGAGGGCGGCCTCGAGGAGCCACTCGATCATGTCAGCACTCCCCGATGGCCCAGCAGAGTGCGAGCGCCCACAGCAGCCGCAGGGCGCCGAACGCCAGCAGCAGCACCGCCGCCACCATGACCAGCCAGATCGCCCCGCACAGGACGCCGGTGCCGATGGCGTCCATTGCCTTTTCGATCTTCGCGTGCGTCATGCCCCGGCCTCCCAGCCATCGAGCTTGATGAACTCATGGAACCCGCAGCCATCGCTGTCGCAGACGACGGATGGCGAGACCGAGCCGTCCGCTGCGATATCGTGGTTGCTGCCGTGACCCAGGCCCGCGCGGCGGCCGCATCGCGGGCAGGCAAAGTTGGCGGCGCGCACGCCGTCGCGTGTGCGCGGTCGCCATGTTCCTGGTGGGAAGTCGCCTGTAAGATCGCGCGGAAAACCAATCATGCCCCAGCCTCCAGCAGCATCCACCACCGGCGGATCGCCGGTGCGTAGCCGCGGGTCTCGGCCGCGTGCCGTCCCGTGACGCGGTGCAGCTCGGCCATGATCGGCGCGTAGAGCACGGCTCCGCCGGCGAGGCGCTGGGCGGAGATGATGTTGCCGGGCCCGGCGTTGTAGCTCGCCAGCGCCAATGCGACCTTGTCCCACCACGGCCGCGGGCTCGACCAGATCGCGAGCATCCGCTTCATGTAGGCGCTGCCGGCGCGCAGGGCCGGCTCGATCGAGTGGCGGTCGAGCGTGCCGTAGCCGAGCACCCTGGCCATGTCGCGCGCGGTGCCAGGCATCAGCTGCGGCAGGCCGCAAGCGCCGGCGTGGCTGCAGGCCTGCGGGTCGAGGCGCGATTCCTGATACCACTGGCCCTTGCACAGCATCGGCGGCAGCGAAGGGGTGAACTCCTCGCAGGCCTGCTTGATCGGCCGGTCGTAGGCCTTGGTGATGGTCAGCGCCTGGGCGGGGGCTGCGGCAACGATCAACAGGCAGATGCATCCCATCATCGCGCCGGCCACGGCGATGCCGATGGCGAGCGCGCGCCGGCCGAGATAGTTCAGGCGGGCGTCGGCACTGGCAGTGGCCATCGTGCTCGGGAAGTCGATACCGCCGCGCTGATCCAGCCACACCGAGAAGAGCACGGCGAGTCCTGCAGCGATCGGCAGCACGGCCAGCTTCCGCAATGGTCCGATCATCAGCGCCGGGTCGACGGCGAGCGCGATCAGCGTGAGGAACAGGATCGTGATGACCGCGATGTTGCGCGGCCGCTTGAGGCAGTTCAACACGGAAGTCCTCCTAGTGCGTCATGGGTTTCGGAAGCTGGGGGAGTCCCGGTGCTGGCGGCGGCGCGTCGTCGCGCTGCCTCAGTGCCTCGCGCTCCTGGTACTCGCGCAGCGCCTCGGCGGCGCCCTGGGCCATGCCGCGGCCAAGCGCCTCACCGATCGCCACCGGATCGACCGGCCCGGCGCCGTCCTTCATCCCGGCCGCCAACCCCTCCCCGATGCCGCGGCCGAGCTCGCGCGCGATGTCCTGCGTCGACGGCGCGCAGGCGGCCAGCACCAGGGAGAAACCGAGCACGACGGCGCGCATCAGCGTTCCTTGCCCGACTCGAGCTCGCCCAGGAACCGCGCGAAATCCACGCTGAGCTTCTGCACGGCCAGCACGACTTGGGACAGCTGATGGTTCGTCTGCCGCTGGCCGTCCTCGAGGTGCTTCAGGTGCTTCTCGAGGTCGGCGCTGCGGACATACGTGTCCTTGACGCCGTCGATCTTCGCGTGAATCTCCTTCACGTCGTTGCTCCTCTGCTGGTCGACGTCCGCGATGCGGCCGTAGATGTGCTTGGCGACGCCGATCACGAGGCCGGCCAATGCCGTCAGCAGCAGGCCAAACGCGATCCAGCCCTGCGCGGTGTCCATGGTCCCTACCCTCCTGCCCCTAGCCTCAGATCGCGCGGCCCGGCGGCTTCGTCGGCGCCATGTCCCAGCCATTTCCGGTAGCCATCAGGCATGACCGGCCGTTGGGGAAGCTCAGCAGCAGCGTCCAGCTCCCGCGCTCCGAAACGAACAACTCCACCACGGCGCCTTTGCCGGTCAGGCCGAAACCGGTCTGGTCCTCATGGAACTGGTCCTTGAGTTGCGCCACCAGATCGAGGCGGTCGCCGCACGCCAGCGGGTCCTGCGCCTGCGCCGAAAACCAAACCGCCGCCAGGACGGCGGCGGCGATTGAGGCGATGACGACGGCGCGGGTCACGGGCTCGGCCGGCTCTCGGCCTGGCGCCTGAGCGCATCGACGCGGCGGGTCACCTCGGTACGGCGGCGCTGCAGCTCGTCGAGCCTGGTGCGCTTCTCGGCCGGCGCCATGGCGCGATCGGCGTAGACCTGGCGCTCCTCGCGGCGGATGCCTTGCAGCACCTTCTCGATGCGATTCAGCGGCGGCCTGACGCCAAGCTTCCCGGCCTCGGCAGCCTGCAGGGTGTCGGCCGTCTTGTCGTCGCCCAGCTCGCGCGCCCGCTTGATCGTCGAGTAGACGGCGTCGGCCTCGCGGCGGAAGCCGTAGAACTCTTCCTCCCACCTGGTCCTGCGCCCCTCGGCTTCGCCGCGGAAGAAGCTGCCGACGACGGGCACGCGCGACCAGGCCGTCTCCGGCCGCGGCGGCGCGTCGGTCGCAAACCGCACCGCCGTATCGGTGGCCGCCAGCATGTAGGTGCCCAGCGTGCCGAGATAGCCGCGCACGACATGCTCCATGCGCACGGGCGACAGGTTCAGCGCCTCGCCGAGCTCGCGGAGCGTGTCGCTGGTGAACGGCGTCGACTGCGCGCCGGGCTGCAGGCGCTCCAGCGACTGCCCGACGATCGGCCTGTCGAAGAAGAAGTTCTTGTTGGCCAGCTGCTCGTATACCGGCTTGACCAGTTGCGGCATCGGGTTCAGAGCGAAGGTGTCCATGAGCATCTTGCCCATAGACCGGGCCAGCAGGTCCTCGCGCCCCTCCTTCGCATAGGCCGCCATGCGCTCCGGGATGGTGGAGAAGATCGCGCCGATCTCGAACGGCTTCGGCAGGCGCCACCATTGGCCGGCGATCTTCAGATGGTAGTAGGCGTCGCGGTCCCACTCCTCGAGGTCCCAGTATTCGTCGTCGTCCCAGTTCGCGCCCATCAGCGCCATCGTGGCCGCGGTCAAGATGGCGCCGCGCAGCAGCATGCCCTTGGGATTGACAGCGCCGGCGCGGCCCAGCTTGTAGAGCCCCTGCAGGCGCGCGTTCATGAACGGCACGACCGCGACCAGGAACCGGACCGCGGCATGATCGCCCCGCATGCTGAAGTTCAGCAAATCCTGCGCCTCGGACACGGCCTGCGCCCTGGTGGCCCCGTCCTTGATGGCGGCGTTGTAGATCGCGATGCGGTTGGCTGCCTCGCTGGCCTGGCCGATGCGGAGATAGGCGTCCTTGGCCCTGACCATGCCGTCGATGATGCGGGAGCGGTCGTCCGGCGACAGCCTGCGTTCCAGTTCACGGCGCACCTTGGCGGGCGTCGTCGCGTAGAAGCCGCCGGAACCGCCGCCGGCCGCCATGATGTCCAGCAGCGCCGGATCTTCCTTCATGGCCGCGGCAAATCCCTTGGCGCTGTCGACGCCCGGGATCAGTTTGCGCTCGGTGGTCTGGATCGCGGCCGACAGCGTGTCGCGCACGGCGTTGCGCGCCATGAAGCCCGGGTCCAGCGTCACCATGAAGGTCAGCAGCCGCTTGGCGCCGCCGAACAGCTGGATGATGGCGTTGGTCTGCTCCGGCCGCAGCGCCGTGACCGAGCGCAGCAGCAGGTCGTCGTGGACCCGGTAGTAGCGCGCCTTGCCGTCGATCATGACGTGGATGACGTCGGGGTCGCGCGGCGGCCGCATCTGCCACAGCGCGACCGCGGCGTCGCGGTTCGTCATGTTGGTGCCGGTGACCTGGATGCCGAGATCCTCGAGCGCGGTGGCGGCATCGTCGGCCGTGACGCCGTATACCTTCTCGAAATCCATCGGCGCCCGGCTGATCGCGCCGGTGCCGTCGAGCAGGGCAACCATGCGGCGCGCCGCCACGTTCTTGAAGCTGGCGTCGACCAGCTTGGTCATGTTGAGAACCATGTTCTCGATGACGTCGCCAATCTGCGCCTCGCCGCCCTTCAAGGTGCGGATGCCGCTGCGCTGGTTGGCGAGACCGGCCTTCTTGCCTGGCGCCGCGACGCCGCCATCGTCCATCACGCGGTAGAACGGGATGTAGTCCTGGCGCTCGAACAGCGCGCGCTGCTGGGCGTTGATGAGCCCGGACGCCTCAGCCATATCCAGCATGGCGCGGTTGAACTTCTGCCACTCATGGAAGACGTCCTCGAACTCGGGATGCTCGCGGCGAAGCGCCAGCAAGGCGTCGATATCGGCCTGGTCGAGGATCCGCTCGCGGCCCTCCTGGATCAGGCGCTGCGCGCGCCGGGCGACGGCGTAGCCCTTCCAGAGATGCAGCAGGCCGGACCGCGCCAGCGGCTCGAAGATATCGATGAAGCCGCGCGCGGCGGAGCCATCGGCATAGGTCTCCAGCCGCTCGAAGGCGCCGGACTGGTCGTTGTAGCGCAGCGGGTTGTTCCGCAGCACCACGGACATGACGCTGTCCAGGCTCTGCGTGCGCAGCGCCGCCTCGTAGGCCGAGACCGAGGCGTCGAGCGGTCCGCCGAACTGGTCCTGCTCCGCGGCCTTCAGGCTGTGGAACTGGTCGAACACGGCCTGGGTGAAGCGGCGGCCGGCATCCTCGCGAATATCGGTCAGCCAGTCGCGGGCGCGCTGGATCAGGCTGCGGTCGTCGGGCGGCGCCAGTACCTTGGCGATCGCCGCTTCCTGCTCCGGCGTGCCCCTGACAACAGAAGGGCCGGAACCCTGCGGCACCGGCCCTTGTGGCGGCTGGCCCGCCGGCGGCGTGCTCGGCGGCTGGACTCCGCCTGGCGGCGCTGCGGTGGCGGTCGGGCGACGGCCGCGCTGGAACAGCGTGCCCTGTCCCCCGTCCTGCGGCTCGTCCTTCCTGGCCTGGCCGCCGAACAACGGCAGCCCCTCGGCCCTGGCCTGCGGCTTGGCGGCGCGCTTTGGCCCGCGCAGGGCCTCGCGCCGCTCGGCGCCGGGGATCAGGAACTGGTCGCGGGGTCCGTCGATGGTGTCGATGGTCTCTGAGCGCGGCGGGCGCTGCGCGTCCATCGCCTCGGCCTGCTCGTATAGAAGCTCTGCTTCACGGTACAGGCGTTCCGCCTCGGCCGCTGCATCTGGATCGGCGCCGATGTCGCTTTCCCGCAGCTCGTCAAGCCGCCGCTCGACCTTATCGATCAACTCCAGAATGGCGCGCTGCTCTTCGTTCAGTTCCGCCCCCGGCTCGCGCGCCCCGACGGCGCCGCGGTCGATCCGGCTCATGACGCGCTCGACGCTGCCGGAAGGCGTCTGCGCCACCCAGTCGGCCGCCCGGTTCCAGCCCTTCTGCTCGAGCCAGTCGGCCAGCCGGTCCAGCAGCGCCTTGATCTTCTCGAAGATGCGCCGGAAGCCGGGCGGCATCGTCGCGCGCTGGGCAGCATATTCACCGTAGGCCTCGGCGATCGCCTCTTCGATCTGCTGCTCGCGTGTGGCGTCAGGATAGCGCGCCGCGATGTCGTAGCGCTCCAGCCATGAGGCTCGCGCCTCAAGGCGGTCGAGTTGCGCCTGCTGCGGCTTGGTCAGCTTCTCGCCATCCAGCACCCGATTCTGCAGCGCCAGCATGGCATCGACCTCGGCCGCCGACAGGCCGCTCTGCGTCGCCCGCTTCTCCAGCGCCGCCCATTCCCGGTCCTCGATCACGCCGATCGCGCGCAGGAAGTGGATGGCCTCGTGGCCGATCGTGTTGGTAACATCGGCGGCGCTCGCAAGCCCGGTGCCGGGACCGCGGGCCGACAGCGACACTACGGCGAGATGCCGCAGCACGCCGTCCGACCAGCGCGGCGCATAGGCGCCGTAGACGTCCTGGGCCTGGGCGTCGGCTTCCTCGACCAGCCGGTTGAACGTCTCGACGTCCAGGCCGGGGGCGACGCGACGCGCGAGGTCGAAGACGGTCCGGCGCAGCTCGGCGATGCGGTCGGCGTCGGCCGGGCTGGTGGCGGGGCGGCTCTCGGCGCGCACGCCGGGGACGGGGCGCTGGGCGCTTGCCGGCGCCGGCCCCTGACCGCTCTTGCCACGCTCGCCGCGGCGCCACAGCGGCTGGCCCTGCATGACGCTGGCGCGCATGGCGGGCGTGACGTCGATGCTGTGAACCCTGGCCGTCGCTGGCTTTGGCGGCGCAACTCCGACCGTTAGGGGCGGCTCGGCGATTTCCGTGGCGACCTCGGCTGTCCCGACCTTCGCGCCCCACTTCTTGCCGAGCTTGTTGGCGATCGACGGCAGCATGCGGTCGTAGAAGCCGCGCATGCCTTCGCCCGGGGGCGGCTGCACGTATTCCACAGGTTTGCCTGTACGTCGTGCTACGATGTCGGCATGCCTATTCAACGCTTCTGCGAGCTGTGTGGTGCTGAGTTTTGGCGCTACCCCAGCCAAATTTCCGCCGAGCGCGGCCACGGCCGGTTCTGCTCTATCTCGTGTTCCCGTGTCGCCAATGGGCGGCGCCTCGACGTTAGAGAGAAGATTGCCGCGGCCAAGCGGGGAAAGAAGGCCCATAACGACGTGCGGGTTAAGATCGCTTGCGCGAACTGCGGGCAGGACTTCCTCGTCTCGCCCTGCCGCCTCCGACGCAAGCACCCGATGAAGTGCTGCTCGCAGGCGTGCTCCTACCAACTGAAGCGCACCAGCAAGCCCTCTGGCTACCGTCGCTCGGTCGTTGATGGTAAGAGCATTGCTGACCACATCATCATTGCGGAAAAGCTGCTCGGGCGTGAGGCCATTCTCGGCAAGCACGTCCATCACATCGACGGGGATCGCTTGAACAACAGCCTTACGAACCTGATCGTTCTCAAGGCTGGAGAGCACCGAACTATCCACGATTTTCAGTGGCGGCATGGCTGCCAGTTCACGCCCGATATAATCCGACAGCTGCTTCCCGGCGCGATCTGGCTTGGAGAGTTCGATCCAGCGACGAACGGCTGGCGCGACTAGCTCATTTCCCCAATATCTTTGCTCTTGCTGATCGCCCGTGGTCCACGCCACGCGGTCGAACCCGTTCTCGGCCGCGTAGCGCAACATTCGCTTGAGCGCGAACTCGGGCCACTGCGTCTTGAGCGGTGCGTCGGGGACACCGGTGCCGTACTCACCCTGCCTGCGGCGATCGATGATCCTGATCCGCTCATCCTGAAGCGGCGCAAGTTCGTCGTGGATAGCGCGCTGGCGCGCATCGAAGGCAGCACGATCATTGTCGCGCATATAGGCATTGACGCTGTCGGCGAGCCTTTGCTCGAGACGCTCGATGTCGGGTGCCATCTCGGCAAGGCGAGCATCATCGCGCGCCATGGATTCACGAGTCAGGTAGCCCTCGCGCCGCCCGGCCTGGTGCCAGTCGCTCTGAATTTCCTCGATGAACAGCACGCGCCGGCCTTCCGCGTCGACTCGTTCGTTGAAGCGGACATGGGCTAGGACGTTGGGCTCGTCGAAGTGCGGGGAGCGGTAGTCGCGCGCGTCTGGCGTGCTCGCTGGCTCGTCGTTCGCAGCCGCTTCGGATGCCGCGCTGTGCAGATCGGCGAACCGGGTGTTTTCCTCCTCGGTCATCCGATTGAATGCCTCGGACAAGGAGCCGTACTTGTCGATCATCTTCTTGTTGAAGGCTTCCGCTGCGGCAAGGTCGGGGTGGCGCACGGCCGGGCGCGCCGGCAGCGTCAGCAGCAGCTCGCGGTAGTTCTCGCCGCCGGGCAGAACGTAGGTGCCGAACTTGGTCTCGGCGCCCTCCGGTACACCGGCATCAAATTCCGCTTCTTCGCGCGCCTCGCGCGCGGCCTCGTCCGCATATTCCTTCGTGTCGAATCCGCCGGCGACCTGGTGGCCGTTGCTGGTGACGATCCAGAACTCGCCATCGGCATCCGCGCGCCGCTCGACCTTGATGTCGGGCACTGCGACCCCGCCCTTCGTAACCTCCTCGACCTTGACCTCGTTCGCGCGCAGGAACGCCAGCAGGTCGGCCTTGGCGACCGGCCCCTTCTGCTCGGACAGCCAGCCGATCACGCCGCTCCAGTCGATCTCGTCCTGCTTGACGCCCTTGGCGGTCAGGTTGCGGATGGTGTGCGCCCATTGGGCGGCTGGTGCGCGCTCAGTGCCGATCGCCTCGACGCCGCGCGTCAGGGCGGAGAAGAACGCCGGCGCCGCAGCTGGGCGCTGCATGCGGGCACGCTGGAAGCGGGTGCCGCCCGCCTTCGGCGCCGCGGGCGCGTTGCCCCAGCGCGCCACCGGTCGGAACTTGGTGACAGCCGCGAACACCTTGGCGGCATCGTCGCCCGTCGGAATGAAATACCGCGTCTCGTACTGGATGCGCTCCGAGAACACGCCGTCCCTGCGGAGCTGCTGCCCCTCGCCGAACGACGACACGCCGACGATCTCGATGCGCCGCTCGCCAGCGACGGTCGCCCGCTTGATGGTCCAATCGTTGGCGAGTTGCGCCGGGGTGCCATCGAGAATGCGCTGCACTGCGTCTTCCGGCGTTACCTCGGCCCGCTCGCTGGTGGCGCCGAGGCGCGCCAGCGTGTCGGCGATCTGGTCGTTCGGCACGACGCGGCCAAGGAAGCGCTCGCCGGCGTCGGTTTGCAGGCGCACGATGCGCGGCATCGTCTTCGGCAGGCGGTCCCACACCGGCAGCACGGCGCCGGTGATCAGGTTCATCGTCTCGGTGCGGAACTCCGGCGTGCGGGCGACTTGCTCGTCCCACAGCCGCCGGGCCTCGGCCTGGTCCGTGACCCGGCGCCAGTGCTGCGCCGCGTCGCGGCCGTCGATCTTGCGGCGCTCGGTCGGATGGCTCTCGACCGGACCGACGAGGCGATACATCAGGTCGACGTCGCCGGTCTTGCTGTTGGTCCGGTTCGGCGCCTCGGTGACGGCGTAGGTGTTGCCGCCGCGCATGCTCTGCACGAAGAACAGCGGGGCATGCCCGCGCGCCGCCCTGATCCGGTCGAACGGGATCGGGTGGTTCTTGTGCGACAGCGTGATCTCGACGTGCCTGGTCTCGGCACCGCTCGCCGGGTCGGTATAGACCGTTCGTTCGGCTCGCTTGGCAGTCCTGTCGGCGGTGACGGTCTCGAGCCCGATGTCCAGCGTCCCGGCCTCGCGCTTCGCCTCGATCAATCCTTGCAGGCGCCGGTCGAAGGCCTCCATCACCGCGCGCTGGGCATCTAGCCTGAGCGACAGCAGCCGGTTGAGGAACTGCGTGATGTCCGGCAAGTCGTCGAACAGGCCGCCGTCGCTGGGGTCGACGAGGCGAAGCCCGGTCTGCTGCTGGAACTCGCCGATTGTCATCCCCTCGATCTGTCCGGCATGGAGGTCGGCGAAGAAACGGCGTAGCGAATCGCGGGCCTCACTGCTCTCCAGGTTGTCGGCGGCGGAGAAGACGCCCTGATCGCCGGTCTGCCGCTGGCCCTTGGTCAGGGCACCCAGCTGGCCGAGCCGCCGCGCGATCGAGGAAATGAAGCGCTTCTGGCCCGGGATGTCGGTGGTCGCAAGGTGGAAGATCGGCGCCGACGCCTGGTTGGTGCGGTGCGTGCGGCCGAAGCCCTGGATGGCGGTATCGGCGCGCCAGCCAGCTTGCACGAGGTAGTGCGAACGGCGCGCGTCGCGGCTCGGGCTTGAATTGTCGGCGTGATAGCTGCGGCCGGTGCCACCGGCGTTGGAGAACACCAGGATCTTCTTCTCGCCGCGCTGGAAGAGATCGGCCTCGGCGATGTTGGCCGAGCTCGGCCGCACATCCTCCTGGCGCGTCATGACGCCGGTCTTGGGGTCCGGCTTCATGACGAACCGGCGCTTGCGGCCGGTCACCTCGGCGACCTGGTCGATGCCGAAGCGGTCCAGCAGCATGTCGATCGGTCCCTGCGGCACCCTCGCCGCCGATACCCGCTCGATCAGCTCGTCGCGCAGGGCGACGGCCTCGGGGTTCAGGACCGGGTTGCCCTCGCTGTCCTCGACCGGACGCGAGCGCAGGTTGCCGTCGGCGTCGACGTATTGCTCCTGCTGCTGCACCGGGAAGCTGCCCTCGATCAGCTGGATCAGCTGGTCGCGCGGCGTGATGTCCAGGTTCTGCAGGTCCTCGGCTGTCTCGGCCTTGGCGGCGGCGCGCTCCTGGCTGGCCTCATTGGTGTTGACCAGTTGCAGCACCGCCTGGCGGCCGGCGGCGATGTCGCGCTCGACGGCTTCCAGGACCGTCGGCATCTGCATCGACGTGATGATCTGGTTGAAGAAGCGCTGATGCGCCCCCCAGAACGCCGACAGGGCGGCCGACTTGGCGCGGCTGTTGAGCGTGCGGCCATCGTCGCCGACGGCGCCGATCAGCCTCAGTGCGTCATCGATGTTCCGCAGAACGTTCTGCCAGGCTGTGGCGAGGTCGTCGTAGATCTCGCGCTGCTGCGGCGTCAGCGTGTGCTCGAGACGGTCGTACTCAACGCCGTTGAAGGATAGCGACCGGGCCAGGTAGGAGCCCATGGCCTTGAGGTCGCGGGCGACCAGCTCCATCGCGGCGATGCCGCCGGAGGAAATCTCGCTGATGAACTGGTTCTTGGCCGGGAACGCGGTGCCGCGACCCCACAGGCCGAGGCGCTCGGCATAGGCGAGGTTCGACACCTCGGTAGCACCGGTCGCCGACACGTAGACGATGCGCGCGTTGGGCAGCTTCTGCTGGAGATCGATGCCGGCGAGCGCCTTGGCGGCGGCTTCCTGCGTGCCGCGCTTGCCCCTCTGCTGGATGGCGTTCGCCATGTTGTGCGCCTCGTCGAAGGCGATCACGCCGTCGAAGTCCTTGCCCAACCAGTCGACGATCTGGTCGACGCGGGTGGCGATCTTGGCCTCGCCGCCCTCCTCCTTCTTGAGCATCGCGGCGGGCATTTCTGCCCTCGTTCCGTCCTCGAACTGGATTGGGTAGAAGAAGGCGCTGATGCCGCCGACGGTCTTTTTCTGGCCCTTGCCTGTGATCGTCACGAGGTCGTTTGTCTGGACGACGCGCACCTTCTGCCCGCGCACGAACTGTCCGCGCGCGGCAGCGCTGGCATCGTTCAGGCCCCCCTTGAGCGTGTCATAGGTCGTGAACAGGATGCCTTGCCCGGCCGTGATCGGATTGCCGGCCTTGACCTTGCCGAGCTCGAAGATCTGCTCCTTCTGCCCGCCCAGCGCAGTCCAGTCGCGCCGGGCATCGTTGACCAGGGGCGCCTTCTCGCTGACCCAGACCGCCTTCTTGCGGCCCTGGTTCCAGTTGTCGAGGATGATGCCGGAGACCTCGCGGCCCTTGCCGACGCCGGTGCCGTCGCCGATGAAGAAGCCGCGGCGCTGCGCGATCTCGCCCTCGCCCGCCGGCAGCATCTGCTCGTGCGCCTGGCCGGCATAGACGATCGCCTCGATCTGGGCCAGCGACAGCCCGCCGTCCTTGATGAGGCGGTCCGGCAGGCGCGGCTTGTAGGTCGGCTTGGGTGGCTCGACCGAGGCCATGGCGGCGCTCTGAACGAGCTCGCCGGGATGCGGCTGCGCGCCGGGGATGGAGAGACGTTGCGGCCGGTAGGGCTCGTAGACCGCTTCGCTGATGGGCTGATCGGCGGCCTCGGGCGCGGCCTCGCCGACGTCGAGCGCCTCTACAGGGCTGGCGCCTGCGGCCTCTGGAAGTCCGGCGCCCCGTCCGCCTGCAGGCGGTCCAGCAGGCTCTCCAGCAGCAGCGATGCCGCTCGTTCCGGGCTCTCCGCCGCCTCGAGGTTCGCCAGCAGGTCGGCTTCCTGCCGCTCCGGACGGTCGCCGTCCGGGTTCCGCACCGGGAATCTCGCCGCCGCCGCCTGGTCTTTCCAGCCCAGCATCCGGCCGATCTGCACTTCCAGCGGGGCGCGTCGCGGCGGGTCCAGGTTCGCCACCGGCACGTTCCGGTCCAGCCCCCACTGCGCCAGCTGCAGGAGGTACGCTCCCCCGTGCGGGTCCGCGCCCGCCCTGGTCCGGCGCAGCAGGCGCTTGGCCGCCTGGTTGAGCGGATCCCGGTTGTACGGCTCCGGCTCTGGGTCCGGCGCCAATTTCAGCTCGGGCATCGCGTACCTCCGCGAGGGCCGAAATCAGGGCGGGGATGTCCTTGACCTCGGCGGTAACGGCGGCCTGGCCGTCCGGGGCGATCTTGTCGATCACCAGGATGCGGGTGCCGAACGTCGTGCCGTTCTTGGCGTAGACGCTGCCGTCAACGCCGATATTAGCACGGACGGCGTTGTCGCGCGAGATGCGGTCCCAGATTGCCCGCCCGGCCGCCCGGTGCAGGCCGAAGGTCTGCCCGACGATGGCAACCAGCCGGCCGCCTGGTGCCAGCAGCTTCAAGGCTTGGTCGATGTGCACCAGGGCCGTTTCGAGCACCTTCCGGTCGCCCATGCGCCCCGCCGTCTGCGAGAACGGCGGGTTCATGATGACCGTGGTCGGCCGCTCGGTGCCGGCGAAGATGTTGCTGATCTGCTCGGCATTTTCTCCGGTCACCCGGTCGACGCCGAGGGATTCGACCAGCGCGCGCCGGCGCGGCGACAGCTCGTTGGCCCAGACGCGGGCGCCGGCGTTGAGCGCGTGCACCGCCAGGTTGCCAGTGCCGGCGCTGGGCTCGAGCACGAGCTCACCGGCCCCGATGTCGGCGACCCAGGCGGCGGCGAAGGCGTAGTCCGGCGGGGTCGAGAACTGCTGGAACGAGACCTGCTCGTCGCTGCGCACGGTCTGCGTCGGGACCTTCGACAGCACCTCGCGCAGCGCCTCGGCGCTCACCGTCGCCGCCGCCGTGCTGCCGCCCGGATCGAACTGCGACGCGCGCTGGCGGATGAACTTGTTGATGCCGAGCTCGAGCGCGTCATAGAGGTCCTTGCGGTCGAAGCCGCCCTCGGCCATGGAGCGGCCGAAGTGCTCAACGCCGAGCTCGTTCAATTCGGCATTGGTGAGGCGGCCGTATCGCAGCAGCCGATGGGCGATGCGCTCGGACAAAGCGCCCGCCGCCGCGCTCTTCTCGTCCTCTGCCGCAGGCGCGCTTGCCGTCGCCGGCGCGGGCGTCGCTGCCGCAGGCTGCGATGGTGCCAACTCGAACTCGTCGGCCCTGACCGTCGGGCCATCGGTGCGCACCATCCACGTCTTCTGCTCGTCGCTCCATTCGGCGCCTCTGGAAATCCGCCGCCGGTAACCATCAGGCCAGCCCGTTCCGGGCTTGGCGACGATCTCCTTGCCGATGTCGTCAACCGTGAACGGGCGCGGCGGTCGCTGCTCGTCTGGCTTCGCCGGCTCTGGCCGGGATTCGACTGGCTTTGCGAGGCCGCCCAGCAGGTCCGCCAGCTTCTTGCGCACGTCCGCTTCGCGGTCCTTGAAGAAGGTCCAGCCCTGGCCGCCGCGGTTCCAGCGCGCGCCGCCGACCGCCTTGATGCGGTCCATGTTCTCGCGGGTCTGGCCGCGCACGATGATGAAGCGGTCGCCGAACGGCTCGATGCGCAGCACGCCGCTGCCGGCTGGCGCGGGGCCGGCTTTCCCGCCGGCCGCCGATGGTGCTGCAGGAGCCTCTTCGCGCCCAGGCTCCGGCACATCGGCGAAGCGCTGGTCGTCCACGGGCACAAAGTCGTCGCGGGCCTCGTCCCACTCGACGCGCGCCCACGGCTTCGCGCCGCCCATGTGGCGGTATTGGTAGCGGCCGACGCGGACGATGTGCCCTTCCGGGGTTGCGGCTTCCGCCGGGACAGTCACGAATGCCGGGTCGAACGATCTGGCGCCCTCGTTGGGCTCGTCTAGCCTGGCGGCATAGAGCGTTCCGTCGTCGCCGCGTTCGGCGATCACCATGTCGGCCTCGGCGAGATGGTCGCGCACCACGGTTCCCATGCGCACATCCGCCGTCAGCGCGGTGTCGCCGCGCCCGATCGCCTCGGCGACGCGCGCCCTGGCGGCATCCTGCTCTTCCCGGCGCTCGCGCTCGTAGCGCTCGTCTCGTTCCCGCTCGCGGTCCTCGCGTTCCTGCCGCATCTGCTCCGGCCGCGGGTCACCGACGACGGTCCAGTCCTCGGTCAGCGGCACCGTGCGCTGGCGCGAGATTTCGTTGAACATGCCGGCGCTGCCGGTGATGCGGACGCGGAGCCCGCCGCTGCCGGCGCGGTAGACCTCGCCGCTGACGTGGACACCACTGCCGGCGAACCCGGCCCGCATCGTGTAGACCTTATCGCCTTCGGCCGGCTTCCAGCGCCCATCGGGATAGATATCGCGCTCGCCGAACAGGTCGGCCCCAGGCGGCTTCGCTGCCGGCTGGCCCGACGGCTCCGCCGGCTCGCTTGGCGCTTCGGTTGGCGTACTCGCCGCCGCCTCGGCTTCCGCGGCGTCGATCTCGGCCGCTGTCGACATGCCGCTGTTGTCGAAGCCCGGATAGTGCCGCACCGCCTCGTAGAACGAGCGCAGATAGGGCCGCCATTGCTCGCCGAGCTTCTCGATCATCGCCTTGGAGTAGGCGGCGAAGGTGCGGAAGCCGTGCTCGATGTGCCAGCCGGCTAGCGTGATGCCGGCCTGGATCGCCTCGGGGTCGAGGCCGACGTTGAGCTGCGCGCTCTTCTTCTTGAGGATCGCGAGCGCCTTCTCGGCCGCCTCGTCGGTGAAGATGCGGTTTGGGCTGACGACGGGCTTGGCGGCCGCGGGTGCTGGCGCTGCCTTCGGCGGCTCGATGGGCGGGAACGCCTCGTCCACTGCCCGGTCGATCGCCGTCTCGCGCGACCATTTGGCAGGGTAGCCGCCGCCCTTCTCGATCCGTTGACCGTCCTGGGTGCGGCGGTAGTAGAAGCCGCCGCCGGACGCCTCGGCGATCACATAGTCGGCGCCGCCGTAACGTGCTGATCCGGTTTTTTCCAGCGCGGCCCGGAATGCGCCGCGGTTCATTTCCTCCAGGGGCTTGGGCGCCTGATCGGGCTTCGCTGCTCTTGCCTTCTCGACCAGATCGCGTTCGCGCTGCTTCAGATTATGCCATGCGACCTTCGACAGCCTCTCGGCGCGCGCGGGCGAGAATCCGACGGCCTCGAATGCCCGCTGCCTGCCGACACGGGTAAGGTCTCGCCACCAAGCCGGCGGCTCTTCTAGGCCGCGCTGTCCGGCTCCGGGTTCTGCTCCGGCGGTTGCTGGCTCTCCGGCGGGTTGCGGGGCGGGCTCGACGATTGGCTCGGCCGGGGCGGCTGGCTGCTCGGGGGCTGCGGCGGCTTCTGGCTCGCGCGGCGCAGCATCTTCACCGTCGCGGCCTCCACCCGGCGCAGCTTCTCCAGCCTGGCCCTGGTCTCCGGCTCCACGTTCGGCAGGCTCAGCGCCCGGTCGAACGCCGCCAAGCGCCGCAGGCCCTTGTTCAGGGCCGGTCGGGGTGCGATCACGCTTCCCATCCTCCGATGTTACGCCTTCTCCTTGGCGAGAAGAAGGCAGTTCGAACGGGGCTTCCTCGCTGCCGCCAGCGCCGGCCGTGTCGCGCCCGGAAAGCCGCTCGATCTCGGCAAGCCAGGCCCTGAGCGAGACCGTGGGGGCGCTCTCGTCAAGTGCGACAAGGTCGTCGTCCGCCTGCCAGTTTTCCGTTGCCAGCCGCGCGGCCGCCTCGGCGTCCAGGTCCAGGATCGCCTCGGCCACCTCGGCCAGCAGCGTCTCCTCGTCCCAGTCCGGGTTGACGTCGATGCCGACCGCCGCCGCGCGCGCCTCGAGGCGCTGGCGGACGTCGTCACGGATCTCGTCACGGTCGCGCTCCCGCTCGGCCAGGTGATCGAGCACCTCGCCAGTGTCGTCGGTCGACCAGACCCGCCGACGCCAGTCCCCAGCGTTGGCCGCGCGCGCCTCGCGGTCGAGCGCATCCAGCAGGTCGCCGATATCTGTCTTGCCGGTGGCGTCCTCCTGGTTGGCGCCCAGATAGCCGGCCTCGCCGGCGAGTCTGCGCGCCTCGTCCAGCTTCATGCCGTTCGCGCGGATCAGCGGTCCGATCTTCGGCACGAAGCGGAAAGCCGTGCCGAGGTCCATGGCGGCGAGTTCGCCGCCCTGGTCCTGGATGCCGCCGTTGGCGGCCAGGAATTCGGCCAGCGCCAGCGGGCGGCCGTACCAGTCCGAGCGGCGCCGATAGCCCTTGTCGGTCTTGCGGATCTGGGCGCCGCGCGCCGCGATGCCGTCCAGCGCGCGCCGGGCGACGTCGGGATCGATACCGATGTCCTTCGCGACGGCGTCCGGCGTCACGGCGGTGCCGCGGTTGTTCTTGATCCAGCTCTGCACCGCCGGCGTCGCCTCGATGTGGCGGGTATCGGCGCGGCCAGTCGCCGGCGACGGCTTGATGCCGCGCGCCGCGATCTGCGCGGCCTGGTCCGGCTTCAGCTTGGCAATCTCGTCGGGACGATAGCCGAGGCCGGCGAGGCGCCGCTGCAGCGGGGTCGGCGGGGCGATTTCGCCAGCCGGTTGCGTGCGCGCGCTTGGCTGTTCGCCCGGCTTCACCCCTTCGGTGATGCCGTGATCACCGGCCTCTGCCGACGCAGCCTTTTGCCTGGCCGCGAAATCGGCATCGGACTCGCCGGGTCGCCGGAGGAAGGTCGGCAGCGTGTCGGTGCCGGGGATCTCCATCCTCGGCGCCGCCGCCACCTTGCCGCCGGGCCGCTCGACGCCGCGCTGCGCCAGGCCGATGGCGCGATCGCGTGGCATCGCCGCGATCTCGTCGTCGGGATAGCCGAGGCGGCGCAGCCGCTCGGTCAGCGCCGGCGGCAGCGCGGCGATCTGCTGTTCCCGGGTCTGCTGCTGGACCGGCGCCGCCGGTTGCTTGGCGATGCCGCGCTGCACGATGCCGACGGCCCGGTCGCGCGGCATCTGGTTGATCTCGTGGGCATCGTAGCCGAGACGTTTCAGGCCGTTGCGCAGCGCGTTGGGCTTCTGGACGTAGGTCATCGGCTTGGTCTGGTCGCCGTTCTTGAGCCAGCCCTTGAACTGGCGCATCGACAGCGTCGTGACGGCGCCGATGCGGTCCGGCCCGCTGCCGTCGGAGAATGCCTTGTCGTAGGCAGCCGTGGCCTGCTCATAGCCGGCGAAGCCGACCATGACCTTGTGCTCGTCGAACTTCCCGGTTTCGGGATCGATCTGGTCGAAGACGAAAACCTGTGGCGCCCGCTTGTCCGGCCCGACGTAGACGTCGATGTTCTGCCGGTTGGCCTCGGTGCTGTCGGCGGCGTCGGTGCCGCGGATGTAGCCGTAGGGCGCCGGAATCCTGACTTCCCATGGCGGCTCGACACCGGGCTTGCTGCGGCGGATGTCGCCGGCCTCGGTCTCGATCGAGATCGGCAGGCCCTGGAACGTCAGCTTGCGCTTGGGATAGTTGCCCGCCGCCTTCTGCGCGTCGGAGATTTCGTCGTTGCGCGCGGTCACACCTTCGCCAGCCGGAGCCTGCGCGGCGGCGTCCTCCCCGCCCTGCGCCGCCATGCGCCGGCGCATCTCTTCCTCGGGCGTGGCTGGCTGCTGACGCGGCGGCGCTGCGCTGGCTGGCCTGGCGGGCGTTTCGCGCCCGCCGCGCGCGCCGACCGCCGCACCGGCACCGCCGGTCGCACCACCCAGGATGGCGCCGACGCTGCCACCGACCAGCGCGGCATTGAGCGCGCCCTGGGACAGCGGCACGTCCTCGCCGGCGCGGCGGCGGGCGAGGTTCTGTGCCATCTGCTCGACCGCCGACTGCGGCGCCTCGGCAAGGGTTTCCTGCACCGCTTCGGTCACGGCACCCTTGGCGACGGCCCTGACGCCGGTGCCGGCGCCACCGCGCACCAGCCGGCCGAGCGTGGCCGCCGGTCCCACGGACAAGAGGCCGACCGCCAAACCGGACCACAGCGCGCTATCCTTGGCCGCCGCCTTGGCCAGATCGCGGCGCGCCATCATGGAGCGGATGTCGTCCGGCAGTCCGGCGTCGGTCGCCTCGAGCCGCTCGCGGTACTCCGGCGTCTGCGCCAGCTGCTCCAGTGGCGCCTTCATGATCTGCTGCTCGATCTCGGCGGCCGTCGCACCGGCGGACAGACCGCCCTCGGTGATGCCGCCGGTGGTGCCGGCCGCCACGGCGCCGGCGCGGGCACCCGCCTTCTTGGCGAGTTCCTTCGCGGCCAACTCGGTGGCTCCGCGCGCCAACGCAGCACGTCCCGCGGCCCCGGCGGCAAGGGCGCCAGCAGCGCCGCCGGACGCGATGGTCGGCACCGCCATCGCTGCGGTCGCCGGGGCGGCGCGGGCGATGTTGAGACCCAGCTGCGCCCAGGTCGGTGCCTGGAAGCGGTATCCCAGGGTCGCGTCGGGATCCTCGGTCGCGAGCTCGCGCGCCATCGCCGCCTTGCCCTGCGGCGACATTGTCTCGGCAATATCCTCCACCCGTTGCCCGGCCCAGTCCCGCAATCCTTCCGCGCCCGGCACGCCCGCCATGGCACCCAGCCCGCCCAGCGCCTGGGGCACGTCGTAGAGGCCCATCTTCAGCGCCGTGGCATAGTCGGACCACGGCACCGAAGCATCCGCAGCGGGCGCTGGCGCATCGGGCAGGCCGTACCGGGCGGCGAATTCCGATGCCGTCATTTCGATGACTGGGGCAGTCTTGCGCGTGCTGCCACGCGGCGCGCGCGCGCGCGCCGGTGCCGGCAGCGCCGGCGGAATGGCGGGGGGGATGAAGTCGAGCTGGGCCGCCGCCGCGATCTCGGGCGGCGGTGCCGTCAGGTCGATGGGGGAGAGCGGCTGGACGCGGCCGGTCGCGACGGGCGCCGGCGGCGGGAAGCCGGTATCGGCGGGCAGGGGGATGGCGTCAAGCCCGAAGGCGGCGAGGACCGACGGATCGTTGAACGCCATCAGGCGACCGGGGGAATGGTCACGGGCTGGCCGGCTGGCCGGCTTCCGGCTTGATCTTGACCTGCTGGCCGTCCGGCGCGGCATAGGTCATCCCGGGCTGCAGGCCTGCCTTGCTCTGCGGCGCCTGGCGCGGCAGCGGCGGGAAGCCGCGACTTGCCAGCCAGGTATCGGTCACCTTGTAGTAGGTGTCCCAGTCGATCCTGCCGGTGGTCGGGTCCTTGGCTGCCTGCTCGGCGAGCTTGCCGACCCGCTCGTAGAACTGATCCTCGCTTTTCGCCTGTTCGATCGACCGGAGGATTTCCTTCTCCTGGAGCGCCTTCTCGGCGACATCGGCGCGGCCGGCGATCATCAGCTGCGTCATCGCCATGCGGTTGTCGTTGCCCATCTTGGCGATGAACTCGAGGGTCTGGCGCTGGCGCGCGGCATCCTCGGAGCGCTGCTGCGCATTGATCCTGGCGGTGTCCTTGCGGGCCTCGCGGTTCTCCAGCGCGTTCAGCATCTGGCCGGTCGCGGTCAGCTGGCGGCCTTTCACGGTCTCGCCGAGCTGCGCCTGCTTGAAGGCCTGGTCGGCTTCGAAGGCGTCGCTGTCGAGCCCGAACTTCGCCAGCGCGAGACGCTGCCGCAGGGCTTCTCGCTCCCGCGCGTCGTTGGCGGCCGAGGTGCCGCGCATGGCCTGGATGGCGCGCTCACCGGCGCGGCCGACCGACAGCGACGTCCGGCCGCCGCTGCTGGTCGCGAGCCCAAGCCCGAAGTCGATCAGCGCCTGACGCATCGGGTCCTCGCGGCGCGGCGACGGCACCAGCCCGGCCAGATCGCGCCGTGGCGGCCGGTTGACCTCGATCGGCTTGCCGGCGTCTGCGGTCAGCGTGTCGATCAGCTGCTCGAGGCGCTGGCGCAGCGCATCGGGTTTTTCCGCCGTCTCACCCGCTTGCTGTTGCGGCATTGCCGCCGGCCGCGCCTGCTGTGCAGCCGGTGTTGGAGCGGTCGCGCGCGGCGGCGCGGCGGGCCTGGGCTGTGGCGGGCGCGGCATGCCGCCGATCTGGAAGAGATCGGCATCCGTGGCCGTGGTCGGCGGCATCCTGCCGCCGGCCACCATCCGCGGATTCGGCGCCGGCGGCGGCGGCAGGCGCGGCGGGGCGGCGCCGCCCTCGACGAGCCCCATCAACTCCATAGGACCTGGCGCAGCGGGCGGCATCGGACCGTCGCCGCCGGCGCCGTCGCTATTGACGCCGGCCATGACGGGCACCGGCGGTGGCGGCGGGTCCGCGACATAGCCCGGCGCCGGCGCGTAGATTGCCTCCATCTCGGCGGCGCGACGGCGGGTCGGCGCGTTGATGACGTCGCGGATGGCCGTTGGCCAGTTGACGAGCGGCGGCTGCGCCGGATTCGGCTTGATGAAGCCGGTCAGCTGCTCGAAGAAGCCGGGTTGCTGCGCCGGCATGCCGAATTGCGCCGCGACCTCGGGCGTCATCGTGTTCGGGTCCATGAGGTGCCCTCCTAGCCGACGGTGATCGGCTGCAGCTTCGGGATCTCGTAGCTGGCGACCGGCGGCAGATAGTTGCCGGCGGGCGCATAGGTGACCGGCGGATTCCCCGGGTTGGTGCCGCCTCCGCCGCTCAGGGCGCCGACCGCCGAGATGCCGAGGCCGAGCCAGCGCATGAGGTCGTTGCCGCCGGGGTCGGCCGTGGCGACCTGCGTGCCGGTCGTCCCCAGGAGGGGCGCGATGGCGCCGAGCTGGTTGATGAAATTGTTGATCCTGTTGTCGTCCCAGCCCTGCGCGCGCAGGAACTCCTGCCACTTCGCCTCGCTCAGCATGTCGGCGCGGCCCTGCTCGGTGCCCGCCATCTGCAGCATCCGGTTGATGTCGGCCTGATCCATGTTGAGCTCGGTCGTCAGCAGGTTCGCCAGTTGGTTGGCGCCGCTCATGCGGGCCTGGGCATCGGCGGCCGACATGCCGGCGGCCGTGTCGTAGCCCTGGGCCGATATCTTCGCCACGGCGTCGGCGATGGCGGCGGCACGGTCCTTCTGCATCTGCGCCTCGCGCAGGCCCAGGCGTCCGCTGTTGGTCGAGGCCGTGCCCGCCGCGGCCTTCAGCGACTGCGTGTTGCGACGGTCGGCGATGTCGTAGCTTCGGTTGATGTTCTCCGTGGTCCGGCCTAGCACGTCCTCGAGATACGGGTTCTTGAAGGCGTCGATCCGGTCGTAGATGCCGGTGTCGCCGGTGGCGTAGCCGCGGGCGACTCCCTTGGACGTGCCGATGTCCGGCTTGTACTTGCCGACGTTGCCGCGGATCAGCCCGAAGGCGTCGTCGTAGCTCGGCACCAGCGGAGCGACGCGCTCCCTCGGATCGTACGGCGTGAACGACTTCTCCGACGAAGTCGTCGCCCGCTCGAGCGCGGTCTTGCCGGCGGCCGCGACCTCGGGCGAATAGCCGGACTTCGACGTCGTCTCGGTCTTGGCGTCGTCGCTCTCGAAGATGTCGCCGATGGCGTCGAAGAATCCCATGGTCTCAGCTCCTCAGCCGGTCACCGGCACGATGTCGATGTGGCAGACCCAGGCGATGGTCTTGCTGTTCTCGCCGGTCACGCGCACGCGCAAGGCGTCGTTGGCGGCGTCGACAGCGATCGTCCATGCCGCCGTGTCCTCGGCGATCACGGTAACGGTCGTCGAGCCGACCAGCGCGACGGTGCCGGCGTTGTTGTCGATGGTGCCGACGAACTCGTAATGGGCCGACTCGCCGTCGGCATCCATGCGCCGTGCCGCGACCCGACCCTTGAACGCCCAGGTCGTGTCGTCCGGCAGCGTCAGGCGCAGCGACGCCGCGGCGTTGCCGTTGACGAAGATCTCGGTCGCCGCGTTGTCGGTGGTCTTGCCGACGAGCCGGTAGACGGCGTTCTGGACGGCGCCGCGCATCCGGGGTGCTACCGCCTTGGCGATGGCATCGCGCAGCGCCGTGACCTGGCGCTCGATGAACTCGCGCAGCTCCGGCGAGACGCCGCGGTCCGGCGCCTCGCGCAGGCGTAGCGCGTCGGTGGCGCGGCGGTCGCCGGCGGTCGCCATCGCGGGGGCTACCTCTTGCCGAGTTTCTTGATGCCGATGCGCAGGCGGCCGAGGCGGAAGCGGCCCTTGAGCTTGACCGCGATCTGGCGACCGGACGCCCGGATGTCGACCTGGCCCTGGCCCGGCATCGCCAGGACGGGGCCGTCCTCGATCATCTGGCCCTGCTGCGGCCGCTCGCGCGACAGCAGCGAAATCTCGACCGGACCGTCCTGGTCGTCGAAGTCCGGGATCAGCGCCAGCACCTCGATGATGTCCGAGCCTTCGTTGACGTCGAAGGCCGCCAGCACGATGTAGCCGTCGGTCCTGATGCCGTCGTCGAGCGTGCCGGTTTCCTCGATGTAGAGCCTGCCGTCCGGGCTGGTGGCGATCTCGTAGCCGAGTTCCTGGCTGTCGAGCCTGGCGGTGCGGTCGAAGGTCCGGACGGTCCACGAGTAGTCGGCCGTGTTGACCATGACGCAGCGGTCGAGCTCATCGGAATCGACCGACGGGACCAGCCAGCCGACCTCGCTGTTGGCCTCGGATTTGAATGCGAAGACCTTGCGGAGCTGCCGGCGGTTGACCTGCGGGTTGTTGACCCCGCCGAAGACGTAGTTGTTGATGTCGGCGGAGTTCGGGATCGGCCGCGGCGCGCCAGCGTCCATGTAGAAATCGTTGTAGCCCATCCACCAGGCGCGGCCGCCGTGCTCGATCGCCGCGTTGGGCCCGACGAGGCCGATGCCGGAGCCCTGCTTCTCGATCCGGTACACGAGGTCGCTGTCGGGCTGGTGGATCAGCGCGACCTTGTCGGTGTCCGTCCACAGGCTGTCGATGCCGTCGCGCACCTGCAGGCCGCCGACCAGCCGGTTGCCGCCCTTGACGGTGTCGGAATAGGCCCCGTTGGCGAGGTCCGGCGTCCAGACCGTCTTGTCGTCGGCATCGCTGATGGCGACGTCGAGCGGGTTGCCGTTGGCGCCCAGCGCCGCCAGGCCGCCGGCCTGCGTCATGAACATCGCCGTTACCTCGGTCGGCGCGTTCGTGAGCACCGTGGCGCGGGCGTCGCCGCTGTCCCACTTGTAGATCGACCCGGCGTGCGGCGAGGCGTAGAGGCGGGCGCCGTCGTTGAGCACCGACCAGGTGCGGCACAAGAGCTCGATCGAGGCCGATGTCCTTGGCGTGCCGTAGGTCGAGGCGCCATAGGCTCCGACGCCGTAGCCGAAGCCGTCGATATTGTCGGCCAGGCCGGGGCTGATCTCGTACGCATAGGCGATCGCCGAGCCGCCGCCGGTCGTCGTCGCCGTGGCGGAAGCGACCGGATGATCGATCGAATAGGTGTTGGCGTCGATCACCGTCGCTTCGTATTCGCCGTCGAACCACAGGCCGGCGACCGGGTCGACGTTGCTGAGGAACACGGCGTCGCCGCTCGAGACGCCGTGGGTGTTGTGGGTGATGACCACGGTGCGCGAGCCCGAGGTCGTGGCGATCGGGTTGGCGCCCAGCGTGCCCGAGGCGCGCAGCGGCGTGATGTTGCTGAGGCGCCCGCCGACCAGGACGTAGAGCTTGCGGTGGGTGCCGATGGCGAGAACGGTGTCGCCCGATGCGACGCGGAACGAGCAGATGCCGCGGCAGAGGCCCGAGAACATCTGCTCGACCAGCCGCTCGTTGGCGCCCATGGTCTCGGCCAGCCCGTCGCGGAAGCGCATGCGGTCGGCCTCGTACCAGCGGCCCTTGGAAAACGCCTCCGTCGACGGCCGGAACAGGCCCGGCTTCGGGACGATCGGGACGAAGTCGATCTCGTCGTCGGCCATCGGGACTCTCCGGTCAGCGCCCGCCGGCGGGTTGCGGCCGGGGACGGAAAGGGCTAAAGGGTCGGGATGCGTTGGCTTGCGGCTTTCATCGGCGCGGCGATGCTATTCGGTACCGGCATCGCAATTCTCTACTTTGAGCCGGCCCCGTTGTGGCCGCTCAGCCGCGCCTGGACGCTCCCATGATCTTGTAGGCGGAGCCGATCATCGGCAGGCGCTTCGATCGCGATCGGCGCCGCGTCGGCGATGCGTTTGATTTGGTCGGCCGTTCGCGTTTCGGCGGCGATCTGCCGTTCCGCCTGGGCGTTGAGGTTCGCGACAAGGCCGGCGGTGCGGTCGCCGCGCGTCTCGACGGCGGCCTGGACCGAGACGAGCCGACCGCATTGCTCGGCGGCGATGTCGAGCTTCCACTTCTCGTCGCAGGCCCAATCGATCCCGACCATGTTGCCGGCGCCGTCGATGCGCTTGAAGGCGCGCCATTTCGGGCAGAAGAACCTGCCGCGACGCATGTCGGCGCAGCTCTTCTTGAGCGCCACACCCGGCAGCACGCAGCCATACGTCTCGGCGTCGAACGGCGCGAACGGATCGGCCGGCTGCCGTGGCTCGATCTTCGTCCTGGCCCGCCGGATCGCCTTCTTCGTTGCCATGGTCACCCGTGGATGCAGATGCAGGAGTCGGCGTACTTGACGGCGAAGCTCGGCATGCCGTGCGTGTGCGCTCCGCCAGAGCCGGTCGACCCAGAGGTGCCGGCGACGGATTGATTGGCTGGGCGCGTGATGCTCGAAATAGCACCAATTCCGCCAGCCGTCGGGATGCTGATGCCGCCGCTGCCATCGGTCGCCGAGCCGCTCGGCATCGTAACGCTGCCGGCCGAAATACCCGTTGTCGCGCCGCCGTCGACATAGGTGCCGGCACCGTGCGTATGCGCCGGGATTTCTGATATGACCAGCGTGTGGCCGTCGGACGTTCGCGACGCGGCGAATGCCGTGGTGAAGTCCAGGCTTCCACCGTTGTTGGCACCGGGCGCTGAGGTCACGATGCGCAGGGCGGCGTTGTTGAGCGCAGCAGTCGTGTCGATCGAGTAGTCCTGCGGCGCCGCGCTGATGTGCGGGAAGATGTCCTTGTGCCCGCTCGGCTTGCCGCCGGTTTCCTTCCACACCGCCCCGCCCGCCGAGCCCGCCGTCTTGCAGGTCCAGCGGATCTGGTTCGTCGAGTCCCACAGCGTCTGCCCGACATAGACGCCGGCGACGAAGCCATTGGGGTTGCCGGCGTAGGTCTTCGTCAGTTCGGCGGCCTGGGAATCGAAGTTCGCGTTGAGCTTGCCGCCCCAGGTCGAGTCGCTGCCGCCGACCTCGGGCTTCGTGAAGCCGGGGCCGACCGTCGTTGAGTCCGCCATGCTCCCCTACCCCGTCACGCCGGCCGCGACACGATGTCGTATCGCGCCATGTTGAGGTCGTTCTCGACGTTGAGCTGGTTGATGCCGCCGGTCATTTCCTTGAGCCAGAACGTTCGCTCGGCCATGTTGCGCGGGAAGCCGGTGAACACCTGCGCCATGCAGGCCGAGCGCAGCACGTAGGCGGCGCGGTCGGTGAGGAAGTTCGTCGGCGCCGTCTCGCTGAGGGGCGTGAACTCCTGCAGGAACAGCCAGCGGTAGGTATAGGCACGGTCTGCCTTGACGTCGAACTGGATGCCGGTCGCGGTGTCGTAGGCGAAGGCCGGCGTGCCGGTGGCGCGCGCCGCATTGATGTCCCATTCCAGCCGGCTCTCGACATCGGCCGGATCCTTGAAGACGATCTCGCGCTTGTCGGCGCCGGTCAGCTGGAAATACACCGTCTTCAGGTAGCGCTCCGGATGCGCGATGCTCTCGCCGTTCTGGGCGATCGTGCTCTCCTGCGGCGTCGCCAGCATCTGGCGGACGCGCAGCGGCAGCGAGCCCGGGACGCCGCGCATGATCATCTGCTGCGCCTCGGTCAGGATCGTCGTCGCCGGCAGCGCATCGTAGTTGGCCCAGTTGCGGATCGACCCGTCGACGCGCTTCTCGGCGACGAGCGTGCGAAAGTCCATGGTGCCGACGCTCTACTCGGCCGCGATGACCGCGGGCTTGTCGGGCGCCGGCCGGGGCGGCGTCACCTTGGTGGCGAGCCCTTTCTGGCGCCGCTTCTCCTGCAGCTGCGCCATGATCGCATTGAAGATGCCCTCGACCGGGATGGTGGTGCAGATCGCGACTTGGGTCTCCGGATCCTGCGGGCAGAACTCGTGGTCGCGGTGCAGCCGGTGGCAGGGGTAGCATGGCACCTTCGGCGTGATCGCGATCGTCGATTCCCAGTCCCGCGTCAGGTTGGTATGGCTCGAGTGCGACAGCATCACGACCTTGTGCACGCGCGGCAGCATCGACACTGCGTTCAAGACGCCGGTCTCCGGCCCGAACACGACGTCGGACTGCTTGGCCAGCGCCAGCGTGTCGCGGATCGCCATCTTGCCGGCCAGCGGCAGCCAGCGCCCCTTGATGCCGGGCAGGCGATGGATGGCGGCGACGCGCTCGTCCAAAGTCATCGCCTCGATCTGCTCCGGCTGAAGCTCGGTCCAGCACTTGAGCACGGCGAAGGCGCTGCTCGTTTCGTACTCGGCGGCGGTGGCGTCGCCTACCGTCACGAACGCGACGTTGGCGTGCTTCAGCATCAGGCCGATCAGGTCCGGCAGGTAGGGGTAGCGCTTGTGCACCGATGAGCCGGTGGCGCAGATCATCACGAACGGCAGCCCGCGCGCGGTCGCGTCGCGCTTGAGGCGCGCCTTGGCCTGCTCCTCGCCGGTCTCGTAGAAATGCACGCGCGGCGGCATCGGCACCTGGGCCAGCGTGTGGATGAACTCGACGTAGTTGGCGTTCATCACCTTGCGCCGCACATCGTCCGGCCAGAAGAACGCGACGCGGTTCTTCTCCGGCAGCAGCGTGCCCTCGACCGATTCGCACAGGTTGACGACGCGATCGTAGCGCTTGGCCAGGCGCTTCCAGTATTCGCCCAGGAGCCGCTCCGGCACCTGGCCTTCGTCCTGCACCAGGAAGGCGTCGACGTGGGGATCGTGGCGCGCCATATCGTGGCCGCGCGCGGACGTGTTGAACGTGATGTGCCAGCCCTCGGCCTTCAGCGCGGGCAGCACGGATGCGGCCTGGAGCGTGTCTCCGAACGCCCCGTAGCGGACGACAAGGCACGATTTCTCGCGCCGGCGCCACGGCTTCTCGGCCTGGCCGGCGCCTTCGGCTTCGCGGCGGTAGACCTGGAAGAAGCTGTATTCCCGGTCCTGCCCGCGCTCCTCGTCCTCGACCAGCGTCCAGTCCGGCGCGACCTCACGCATCGCCGCCTTGATGTCGTCGGGATGGAAGTCGTGCCTGTGGTCGGGGTTGGAGCCGATCTGCCCGATGTTCGGGTAGAAATCGCGGTGCGGCAGGTAGAGCGCGAGATGGCCGCCCGGCTTCAGCACGCGCCACCACTCCTTGAGCGTCGCCCGGTAGTCCTCCATGTGCTCGAGGCAATGGCTCGAGAACACGAAATCCTGCGAGCCGTCCTTGAACGGCAGGTCGTCGGCCTCGGCCTTGATGTCGGTGACGCGGGCGCCGCCGTAGTCCTTGCCGTCGTCGACGCCGGTCATGTGCGGGAAGGTCGCCTTCTTGCCGCAGCCGACGTCGAGGCCGCGGCCGCGCGTGTAGGGCACCAGCAGCTCGAAGATTTTCAGCGACTCTTCCCCTTGGGGATCGTCGACGCGCCAAGTCATGCGGTCAATCCTCGAAGCGTTCGCCTTCGCCGTCGTCCGCGACGACGACGCCCATCGCTTTCAGCGATGCGATGATGTCGTCCTTCTTGCGACCCGAGGCGTTGTGGCGGCGCGCGAAGCGCTGGAGGTCCGCCCAGTCCATCGCGCGGGCATGGGTCTCGGTGATCCGCTCGCCGGCAGGTATGGCGGTGGGCGGTGGCGTCGCTGCGGCGGGCGGGGCGGCAGGCGGCGGTTCCGGCTCGGGCGGACGCTCCGGGGCCGGTGCAGGCTCAGGCGACGGCGCCGAGACGATCTCGTTGCCGGCGCCGTCGAAGATGATGCCGTCCTGCTCGTAGTTCCCGGTCGGGAACAACTCGCCGTACGGCCGTTTGCGGTCGAGAGTGCGTGCCATGGGATCGGATCTCCAGTCGTCCAGCCGCGATGGGGCGGCCCCCGAAGGGACCGCCCCGCCGCCGTTCTTGCTCCCCGTGCCCTTGCGGGCGTCAGGTCGTCAGGTCGCTGTTCTTCGGCAGATCCTTCGCCATGGTGTCCGGGATGTTGACCGCGGAGTGGTCCTTGCCGTAGCCGCACTTCTCGACGAAGCCGCCGTCGCCGACGGCCTTCTCCGGCATGTGCGTGCTGCCGCTGCCCTTGTTGAACGGTTTCGGCATCTTGGTGTCCATCGTCTGGGGTCCTTCTGGCTGGGGTTGACGGGTGGTGGTGGCGGGCGCCGGGCGCCCCAGGGGCCGGCCGCGCTAGTCGACCGGATGCCGGCGATAGTCGTCGGCGTAGCTGGTGTCGAGCGTGTTGCGCATGTCGCGCCGGCGTTTCTCCTCGCGCTGGCGCCAGTCGTCCATGTCGAACGGCTGGGACTCGATGCTGATCGGCGGCAGCGTGACCGGCTTGTTCACGGCGCCGCGGAGGTCCTGCGAATAGCGCTCGTCGCCGTCGAGGCCCTCGTAGCCCTTCTCGGCCAGGTCCTTCTGGGACATCGTCTCTCTCCTGCTGCCGGCCCGGGCCCGGCTCCGCGCATGCCGTGCTTGGCGCACGCGAGGCCGGGCTTTGGCCGGTGTGGCCTACTGCGTGAACACCGCGCCGGAGTCCATCTCGAACTCGTAGGTGGCGATCACGGTGCCGGTGTCGTCGCCGATCACCTTGGTGGCGACGATCGCTTGCGACGCGACGTCGTCGGACGCGGTCGAGATCTCGATCCGCGTCTGGTAGAGCGCCGTGTTGGTCGACAGCGTGACCGAGCCGACGGTCGCCGTGCCGATCATGGCGGCGGCAACGAACGTCGTCGCCGTGCCGGCGACCAGGACGGTGAAGAGCACGGACTTCAGCCGGCGGGCGTGCAGCTCGGCGTTGCGCGCATAGGTACCGGTGCCCGCCGAGCTCGGCGCCATCGTCTGGCTCCAGCGCCGATAGAGGTTCGGGTCCGCGTAGGGGGGCTTGAACGTGGTCATGGTGGAGGTTCTCCTCGAACGGCCAAGAGCGCGCCGGTTTCAGTCCGGCGCGCCCGTTGCCGTTTCAAGCTGGGGGTGGAATGGCTCAGCGGCCGCCGGTCAGACGGCGCTGTCCCACTTGAGGATGGTCGCGTTGGCCGCGGTGGTGCGCACGAGCCCGTAGCCGTTGAGCCCGTACCACGCCATGCCCTTGTCGCGACCGTAGTCGCCGGGGATCTTGCCGCGGATCTCCTCCTTGACCACCATGCCTTCCATCACGGTGTCGCCGCCGAAGAAGAACACCCAGGACGACTTGGCGTTGTTCCATGCGTCTGCGGTGCCGGCGTACGCATCCCACGTCGTCGTGTCGGCTGCCCCGCCTTTCGGGATGAAGTTCTGCTCGATGAAGATGATGTCCTCGTAGACGCCGACCATCCCGTTGACGATCCAGCCGAAGCCCTCGGGCACGTTCTGGTAGATCGACTCGAGGTCGTCCTTGAACGTGCGGAAGGTCGAGGGGTGGCCGATCGCGCCGTACTTCTCGTTCGGGAAGTTCGGGAAGGGCGGGATGTTGCGCTCCTTCATCAGGTCCGAGACGAGCTTCACATGATCGGCGCGCAACGCGATGTTGTTCGTGCCGGTGCAGGTGCCGTTCGTCGTCAGCGTCAGCGCGTCGGTCGCGGTGCCGGACGAGGCCGGGACGATGCGCAGCGGGGTCAGGTTGAACTGCGCGTGGGCGAGGATGTCCTGCAGCTTGGCGCAGTCGCGCGCCAGCTGATTCGACACCACCTTCTGGATGTTGGGAGTGACCAGCTCCTCGAGCTTGCAGGTCCACGGCACGGAGTTGCCCTGCTCCGTGACCGTCATCGTGCCCTGGATGATCGTGAACTGCGTCTTGGGCATCGTCGACGTTTCGGTCAACGTCCGGCCCTGCGTCTGCAGGTCCGTCATGATGTCCCAGGTGAACAGCTGCCCCGTGTTCGGCGCCTTCTCCGAGGCGTCGTCGGCGTCGCAGAGCTGGCGGAACTTGAGCTTCGGCTGCAGGGCGGTGCGCAGCGTCTTGCTCAAGGGGTGCGAATAGAAGAAGCCGCCCGAGGCGTCGAGCGCCCAGACTTGACCGGTCATGTCGGTGTCCCTTTCGGGTCAGGCAGTCAGGTCGTGTAGCCGCGCTGCCGCCGGGTCTCCTCGACCTCCTCCTTGGTGGAGCGTCGGGTCGGGGGCGGCGGCGGTTCGGTCTGCATACGGCTGTTGGCCGACTGCGGTGGTTGCACGAGGGTCCGCTTGATCTCCTGGCGCTGCTGGAGCGACGTCGGAGCGGCGGCGGACGCGGTTGGTCGCGGCTGATGCGGCGCGGGCGCGGGCGCCCCCGGTTGCGGGGGTAGGCCGCCCTGCGGTGGCGTCAAAGCCTGCGGGGGGGTGCCGCCATTGAGCCTGGCGAGCTGGGCTTGCAGCCATGTCCGCGTCTCGGCAGCGGCCTCGTTCATCACCTGGATGAGTGGGGGCACGGTGCCGCGCGCGGATTCGGCGGCGTAGAGTTGGTTGAGATGACGGATGTCCATGGCCTTGAGCTCGTCCGGCGCGTAGCCGGCGTCGGCCAGCAAATCCTGGCGGCGCTGCAGCGCGACGCTCGAGGCATGGCCCATCAAGGTTGGATCGCCGACGATGTCGGCGTTCTGCCGCTGGAACTCGGCTCTGGTGGCGTCTGCCGACAGCACCTCGCGCGTCGCGGTGATCGCAGTGCGCACGATGGCGGCGGGATCGATCGCCGGCTGGGCGGAAGCCGCCGACGCCGCACGGTGCTTGTCGCGCGCGGTCTCATAGGCCTCGAGCGCCTGCTCGGCGGCGTCGGCGTCCTCGAACTGCGAGGCATGCAGGAACTTCCTGCGCAGGGCCTTGACCTCGTCGGCGGTCGGTGCATCGGCGGCGGGCACCGGGGCGGCCGGAGCGGCGGCGGGCGTTGCAGTCGGCGTAGCACGCAGCTGCTCGGCCTCGTCCTTGAGGCGCTTGGCCTCGTCGAGCGTCTCGCGCGCAGCGGCACCGATCTGGGCGAAGCGCACCAGGTCGGCCGGGTTGTCGATGATGCGCTCCTTGCCGCGCACCATGATCTTGACCGGCTCGAACGCGGGCACCGGCTCGCTCGCCGGGGCTGGTGCTGCCTGGGTCGGTGTCGCCGCCGCCGGCGCAGCGGGCTGTGGCGCG
>CAZLBB010000045.1:0-37078 GCA_964557415.1 uncultured Rhodospirillaceae bacterium | reverse complement strand
ATGGTCAGGTGGCGCCAGTGATTGGCGCGGGTCAGCCACACGATCTCGCGCGCCAGCGCGCCGCAGGCGATCAGCAGCGTCGGGGGAAGCGCTCGCGTCGCGCGGGGCGCCGTTTCCGCCGTCCCGCCTGGCGTGCGGGCGGCGCGCGGCATCAGCCCGTCGCCGGCGCGCGCGCTGATCCGCGCGCGCCTGCATTTGGGAGGGCGGCCGGATCAACGGCCGCCTGCCGCTCGGCTAGCGAGCCCTGCCGGCGCGCCATCATCGCCCTGGCGGTCTCGACGGCAACGGCGGCGTCGCGGCAATAGGCGTCGGCGCCGATCGAGTTGGCGAAGGCCTCGTTCAAGGGCGCGCCGCCGACCAGCACGATGTAGTCGTTGCGCATGCCCTTTTCCTTCAGCGTGTCGATCACGACCTTCATGTAGGGCATGGTCGTGGTCAGCAGCGCCGACATGCCGAGGATGTCGGGCTTGTGCTGTTCGATCGCATCCAGGTACTTCTCGACGCTGTTGTTGATGCCGAGGTCGACCACCTCGAAGCCGGCGCCTTCCATCATCATCGACACCAGGTTCTTGCCGATGTCGTGGATGTCGCCCTTGACCGTGCCGATCACCATCTTGCCCATCTTCGGCGCGCCGGTCTCGGCCAGCAGCGGGCGCAGGATCGCCATGCCGGCCTTCATCGCGTTGGCCGCGAGGAGGACCTCGGGGACGAAGAGAATGCCGTCGCGGAAGTCGATGCCGACGATGCGCATGCCCTCGACCAGCGCCTTGGTCAGCACGTCGTAGGGCGTCCAGCCGCGCTTCAGGAGGATGTTGACGCCCTCGACCACCTCTTCCTTGAGGCCGTCGTAGAGGTCGTCGTGCATCTGCGGCACCAGCTCGTCATCCGGCAGCGCGTTCAGATCGAGCGGTTCGTCCGCATCCTCGGCCATCGTCGGCTCCCGTGAAATCCGTTGCTACTAGGTATGGACCGCGGCTGCTGCGGGCTTATGTAGCCGCGACATGAGGTGACGCGAATGCGACAGTAGATAGGCCGGGCCCGGCTATTGCCGGAGGAGATCGGCGAAGCCGTTTTCCAGCTGCGACACGCGCAGGCCCATCGACAGGCACGCGGCGACCTGCCGTTCATCGCCGGTTGCCAAGGTTGCGCCGGCAATGGCGGCGACGGCCATGTAGCAGGCATCGTAGACCGAGCAGTGGTACCGCGCCGCGATGGCGAGGGCGTCGGACTCGTATCGCGCCATCGCCACGCGCCACGTCAGGAGCGCGGGTAGGCGAGCGAGCCCTTGGTGCACATCGGCGATGTCGAAACGTCCCTGCCGCGCCGCGCGAAGGAGTCCGCTCGCGGTCTCGAGCGTGATCACGTCCGGCGCGATGAGTTCATGGCCGGAACCGAGCAGACCCTCCGCGCTCTCGCTGAGAGCCTCGCGCACGAGCCACTTGATCGCGACACTGGCATCGACTGCGACGATCAATGGCCATCCCGGTCTTGGCGAATCCAGCGTGTTGTCGTTCCCGCAGGCAGTTCCGATTGCCGGCTTCGCAACTCTGCCGCCCACCTGATGGCTTCCTCGCGCGCACGCTTGGCCGAACGCTCGGCAGGCAATTCGCCGGCTGCTCGCTCAAGGATCTGCCGCACTTCGGCTTCCAGCGAGCGCTTGTTCGTCTTGGCGCGCTGTTTCAAGCGCGCATAGGCCTCGTCGTCGAGGTTGCGGACGGTAAGCTGAGCCATGGAACCCTCGCGGGAGGAATGTAGGCATAATGCTAGCATTCTGCAAGCATGATGCCGTGCCCCCGGAATTTGACCTGCTGCGGATTCGCCTCTATCTGCGGCGTCCATGGCCGACGACGAAGAGTTCGAGCTGGTCTCGCCCTGCATCGGCGTGTGCCAGCTCGACCCGGTGACCGAGCACTGCCGCGGGTGCTGGCGCACAATCGACGAGATCGCCGCCTGGGGCGCGCTCGACCGCGACGGACGGGCGGAGATCCTCAAGCGCCTGCGCGAGCGCCGCCGCGCCGCCGGCCAGGACCGGCGGCGGGTCAACGCGCGACGGGCGGGGCGCGAGTAGCGGCGCGCCCGCGTCACCCTGCGTCGCCGACCAGCGCGAACGGCGCCCAGAACACCGGGTGGGCGTAGCTGAATGGACGGCCGCCGTCGCTGCCCTGGCCGGCCTTGCCGTCGATCAGCGCGAGCATGGCCCGGCGCAGCGCCTCGGCGCGGCTGACGTCCTTGGCGGCGAAGGTGCCGGTGGTCATCAGCCGCGCGGACACCGTCTCGACCGCCCAGTGCGTGACCAGGAGCGAGCGCGCCCCGGAATAGAAGAAGGCGCTGGCGAGGCCGCTCAGCACGTCGGCGCCGGGCTCGGCGGCGCCGGCGGTGTTGCAGGCCGACAGCACGACCCAGTCGGCGGCGAGGCGCAGCTCGAGCACTTCGGCCATCGTCAACAGCCCGTCGCCGTCCTCCGCCGTCACCCGCGGCGAGGACAGGGCGAGCGCCGGCTGCAGCAGCCCGTCGATGTCGCCCGGCGCCAGGCCGTGCGTGGCGAAGGCGACGACGCGGTAGCGCTCGAGCCGCGCGCGGCGCACCTCGGACTCGCTCGCCCTGGGGCCGAGGAACAGCTCGGTGCCGACATTGGCGCCGAGCTCGCGCGCGATCTGCTGCAGCTCGGCGCGCGTGTCGGGCAGGGCCGGCAGGCTCTCGACCGCGTCGATCGCGGCGCTGCGGCCGAGCGCGCGCGGCACCGCAGCGCGCGGCGTCGCCTGCCGCGGCAGGGCGGCGCGCATGCTGAGGCCCCGCGTCGGCGTCGCGCTGCGCGCATCGGCCGTGAAGATCGGGTCACCGAAGCCGACGAAGGGCCGTGCCGGCCGTGCGGCGGGCGCGGCGCGCCGGAGGGCGACGAGCGCCGTGGCCGAAGGCAGGTGCACGACGGCTTGGCGCCGGATCAGCCACGGCACCGCCGCGTATTCGGCGAAGCGCACACCGCCGGCGGCGACGGTCGGCGCGGCGGGCCCGGTCGGCAGCAGGCTCCAGGGAAGCTGCGTCAGCGCGCCGTCGGCCACGACCAACAGCTCGCGCGCGCCGGCGAAAGCGGACTCCAGCGGCTGGAGCAGCGGGGCGTAGAGCCGCTCATAGGCAGCGCGCGCGTCGAAGGCGGGCAGGCGCTCGACCGCGCCCTCGGCCAGCATGGCGGCGCGCAGCAGCACGACGGCTTCGATCACGGCCTCCGCGCCGATCGGGGCCTCGACCACCGCGACCGGCCCCTGCTTCGGCACGGCAAAGGCGTAGCTGCGCTTGTCGCCGACGAACAGTGCGACCAGGGTTTCCTCGGGCTTCAAGGCGCGGCGCAGCTCGGCGAGCGCCGGTGGCGCCGGGCGGGCGATCGCGGCCAGCGTCGGCCGGCGCTGGGCGATCTGCCGGCGCAGCGCCGCGCGCGCGGTTTCCGTCTCTTCGATCTGCTCGCGCAGCACCGTGTCCTGCCGGCCGCGCTCGGCGACGGGCAGGGCGTAGAGCCCGGCGAGGCTGTCGTACAGCGCCCTGATGCGGCGGCCCGAATCCTGCTCGCGGCGCACCAGGTCGGCGAGCTCGGCATCGGCGAGGCTCGAGCGTTCGACCGAGGCGGCGATCGACTCCAGGAGGCGCCGGCTGCGCGCCGCCTCGGCCGCACGCATCATCTCCTCGACCAGCGCAAGCCGCGGCCCGTCGACCCGGAGTCCTTGCGCGCCCGCGCGCAGCGTCTGCGCCAGCGCGCCCAGATAGGCTTCGGCCACCACGCGCAGCCGCGCCGCGCGCGCCGGCGTGTCGGCGTCGCTCGCTTCGACCGCTGCCGCGACCAGCGTCGGCATCGAGGCACGGAAGCGGGCGAGCGCCGCATCGCGCTGGCCGGTTTCCGCCAGCGCCGCCGCCACCACGGCGCCGGCCTCGGCCGTGCGTACGTGGCGCTCGCCGTAGAGCAGGCGCGCCTGGGCCTCGGCGCTCTCGGCTGCCTGCCGCGCGGCCGAGAGCTGGCCGGTGCGCAGCAGGGACAGGGCATAGGTCGGATCGGCGCGCAGCGCCCGTTCGAAACGGGCGCTGTCGCCGGCCAGCTCCGCGCGCAGCGCGTCGTAGACCATGCGTGCCTCGGCCCAGCGGCCTTGCGCCGCCTCGCTCTGCGCCAGCACCAGGTGCAGCTCGATGCGCAGCGGCGTGCCGCGGCCGGGGGCCGCCTGAGCGAGCACTTCGAGCGCGAGCGCCGCCAGCGCCGCCGCGTCGGCGGGGCGGCCGCGCGCCGCCAGCGTCTCGGCCAGCACGCGCGCGGCCGACGCCGTCTCGGCCGGCCGGCCCGCGGGGCCGTCGGCCAGCTCAGCCGCGTCCTGGCGCGCCAGCGCCACCGCTTCGTCCGAGCGCCCGGCCTCCGCCAGCGTCTCGGCGCGCGCCAGCACGGCCTCGAGCTTGATCTGCTCGATGCGCTCGACGGGCAGCCAGCGATTCTTGGGCCAGGACGTGTGCGTCGCCAGTGCGCGGATCGCAACGCGGTGCTGTTGGTCGGCTTCCTGCGGGTCGCCGCGCAGCGTGGCGATGGCGGCGCGCGCCTGCGCCACCGCGGCCTCGGCCAATGCGCGCTCGTGCGCTGCGGTGGGTCCCGAAGCCAACAGTGCGAAGCCCGACTCCGCATCGCCGAGCGCCGTTTCGGCCGCGGCGACATCGCCGGTCGCTAGATGGGCGTTGGTGAGAAAGCCTTGCCAGACGACGAGATGCCACAGGAGCCTGCGCTGTTCCTCGCCCGCGCGGGCGTCGGCGGCGCGCTTCAGGTCGGCGATGGACTCGCGCAGCAGCTGCATGGCCGGCACGAACTCGCCGGTGCGGAACAGCGCCAAGCCGAGGTGGTACTGGAACCAGGTCCGGTCGAGCGCGGGCAGGCCCCGCTCCGCGCGCGCGATGTCGTAGGCGCGGGCGAAATCGGCGCGCGCCTGGTCCTCGCGGTCGAGCGCCCAGGCGGCGAAGGCGCGCCGCGCCAGGAAATCGGCGCGCTGGGCGGCGGTACCGTCCTGCGGCTCCGGCGCGTCGGCGACGGCGCGCGCGGCCTGCAGCCGGGCGGGCGCGTTCTCGCGCTCGCGTTGCAGCAACTCGACCACGTCGGCGACGCGCGCCGAGGCGCGCGCGATGCGCGGCTCGGCCTGCGCCAGCATGACGGGCGAGGGCGGCGCGGCGGGGGCAGCGGGCGTCGGAGCCGACGCGCCGGCGGCCACGGCCGTACCGCCGACCGAGGGGATGCTGGCCGAGCAGACGACCTCGCCACCGTCGGGCGCGAGCGTCAGGCTCGCCCCGATCGTGCCGCGGAGGTGGGCCACGCGCTCGTCGCGGCCGAGGCCGAGGCCGACGGTGAACTCGCCGTTGGCGTCGATCGGGCGGCTGAACCGCGTGCTGCCGATCTTGATCCGGATCTGCTGCCCCGATGCCTCGCCTTCGACCGGCACGGCCACCGCGTTGCCCCAGCCGTCGGTGCAGTCGAGCGTGCCGGCCCACCTGCCGTCTGCGGCGAACGCGGCCGGCGAAAGCAGCAGGACATGCAGAGAAAGAATGCCGGCGCGGACAGGGCGGCGGAACGAGGAAAGGGCAGGGCGTGACGTCATGAGGGCGTCCTCCGCGCTAGCGCGCATTGATCCGCGCGCCAACGATCCAACTTGGCGGCCGGATCAGCGGCCGCGTAGACGGGCGATGCGGTCGGGTGTGGCGCGCATATTAGCGCGCGAACTGGCCCGCCGTGTGAGGATGTTCACTGATCCGGGCGGCAGGGCGCGGCGTAGCGCCGCGCCCCGGGGCGATGCGATCAGGCGCCGGCCCGGCGACAGAGGTTGAGCGGACCGAGCCGTTGCGCGGCAGCGAGCGACCGGAACCGCTCCAAGAAGCCGATGCGGTCCCACATCCGGTCGGCGGCGGCCGTCGGCGCGCTGGCGGTCGCCTGCGGATCGGGGAACACGGTGACCGGCGGCTCGTCGGCGGCCTTCACCAGGCGATCCAGGACGCCGTTCCAGTCGGCAAAGGCCACATCGGCGGGATAGGCGCCGTCGGTCAGACCGGCTAGGCCGCCCATGACGAACACCTCGTCCTGCCAGCAGACGTCGCGATCGAGTTGCGGGGGCGGCGGGCGCGACTTGCGCGCGACGCTCCAGGTGTCCTCGGTCCAGGCATGGCCGTAGTACGTCGTGCGCAGCAGAGCCGGATCGGACGCGTCGACGTCGAGCTGCTCGCAAAGGCTGGACAACGTCCCGGCCAGGTCCGCCTTCATGTCCTCGAGGCGGATGCCGAAGGTGGGAATGTCGCTGCCGGCGGCGACACGTGCACGCAGCCAATCCTGCGCCAGCAGGCGCAGCAGCCGCTCGTAGTAGTCGACGCGCTCGGCGCCGCTGTCGGTCACCGCCGCGGTCAGCGAAGGATACGAGCGCAGGACGTCGTGCGGCGCGCGCAGCGAGATCAGCAGCAGGTCGGGCTTGAGGGAGGCGCGCAGGGCCGGCATGGGCGCCAGGCCGCCGAGGTTGTACTTGTCGATCAGCAGCTCGGGCCAGAGCCAGTCGCCGTGGTGCAGATGGTGGAACACGACCCGGGCCTCGGCCGCGCGACGCCCGAGGCACCATTCATAGGCCAGCACGGCGGCATAGAGCGCGCGGCGCGGCTCCGCCGGCAGGCTTCCCAGGGCCGAGACCATCGCACTTTGAAACATGCACCGGTCGATCACAATCGCGACGTCGCCGGCTTCGCCGAGCTGACCCGCGACGTGAATCGACTGGCGCGTGTCGAACAGCGGCGCATGAGCGGGATAGTCGACGAAGGCGCGCGCCAGCTCGGGCGCGCGCGCCAGCAGCCGGTCGCCGCGGGCGGCGAGAAAGTCGTGGAACTTGAAGATGGCCGGGATGTGGAAGACCTGCCGGTGCCCGTCGAGATGTGCCTGGATCAGGCCGGAGCCGCTGCGCCCGGCGACGACCATGACGGCGTAGCGGCAGCGCAGCAGCCGGCCGAGATCGGCCGGCGTCGGCAGCGGCCGCTCCTGGGCGGGCAGGGTGATGAGCTGCGGCATGGGGCAGAGGAGGCGCTACGGCGTGGTTGCGGCATGCACGGGGCATCGAAGCGCGCCGCGCGCGATCATCGCTTCGTACAGCGTCCGGTCGGATTGCTGGTCGATCTCGCCCCAGGGCCCCGGAATCGCCACGCCGCGGATGTCGGCGCCGGCGGCGATCAGGCGCCGGAACAGGCCGGTCATGTCGAGCTTGTCGCGAATGGAAGGCTCCAGGGCATCGAGGAAGGCGGCAATCCGGCGCCATCCGGGGGGTGTCAGCCGAAACAGCCCAACATACTGGCCCTCGATGTCGGCGGCGTCTTGGGTCTTGCCGCCGATCTCGCGAATGCGGCCGGCATCGTCGATGCGGAACGTCTCCGCGTCCGCCAGAGGATCGGCGAAGCGCTGCGACCACAGGACGAGCCAGTCCGGGTCGTAGGCCAGCACGATTTCGCCTTCGGCCGCGACCAGGCGGCGCACCGCTTCGGCCGGATAGAAGATGTCGGCGTAGCTGACCACACAGGGCACGGACTCCAGCCACGGGCGCGCGGCGGCCAGCGACATCACCATGTTGGTTTCGGCCCAGCGCGGATTGGCGAACAGCGACAGCCCGCGCCCTTCGAACGCGTCGCCGCGATAGCCGCGCACGAGTCCCAGCTCTCCGATGCCGGCGCCGCGCATGGCCTCGACCTGCCAGTCGAGCAGCGCCGCGCCGCCGAGCTCGACCAGCGCCTTCGGCCGGTCCGCGGTGGCGTCCGCCAGGCGGCTGCCGCGGCCGGCGGCGAGGATCAGGCCGCGCATTTCTTGCCCGCCGGCGCGATGGCGAAGTGCGCGCGGAAAAGCGCGACGTCGTGCGCCGCCGCTTTCGCCTCGCGCTCGGGGTGCCACATGATCCCGTGCCAGTAGTGCCCGCGGTGCCGCACGGCTTCGACAGCGCCGTCCGCGGCGCGGGCGAGGACTTCCCAGTCGTGCCCGGGGACGCGCATTGCAGCCCAGTCGTGATAGGAGTTCACCGTGAGCGGCTTGCCGCCGACAGTCAGGTCGTGCTGCGTGCGCACATGCCCCGTCACACGCTCCAGCGCCACGCCGCCGAGATGCAGCAGGTGCTGCATGCCGCGGCAGACGCCGAGCACCGGCCGGTCGCGCGCGCTGGCCCAGTCCACGACAGCAGCCTCGGCCGCGTCGCGCTCCGGCGCGCTGCCGCCATAGGCGGCGAGATCGCCGCCGCCGGTCAGGATCACGCCGGCGGGGTCGAGCCCGCGCGCGAGATCGAGCGCCGCGGCCGGATCGTTGGGCAGAAGCAGCGCCCGCAGTCCCGCGGCCGCCAGGAAAGCATGCCAGCGCTGGTCCAGGCAGTCGCGCCGCTCGCCCGTCTTCGGGTCGGTGGCGACGCGCTGGGTCACGGCGACGAGAGTCAGCACAGCACCTGGACCCGGCGGTTGGCGGCGTCGATTTCGACGATCTCGGCCGCGCCCCATTCGCGGAACAGCGTCTCGCCGACGCCGATCGCAGCGGGGATCTCGAGCTCGCCGGCGCGGATCGCCATGTGCGAGTTGACGCCGCCATAGGCGGTCACGAAGCCGGCGATGTCGTGGCTGAAGATCCAGTCGTAGCCGGGATCGGCGCAGGGGATGAACAGGATCGAGCCGGCAAGGTCCTCGGTCTGCTCCGGCCTGCGCACTGCGCCGCGGCCGGTCTTCTGCGTGATGAAGTTGGGCTCCGTGGGCGGCACGTGGAAGGCGTAGACCTGCTCGTGCCCGGTGATCAGCGGCGGCAGGGTCAGGCGCAGCGTCTCGGTGTGGCGCGCGCGGCCGCGGCCGATATTGCCGCGCAGCAGCTTGTCCGCGTCGGGGCAGCCGCCGTGCAGCTCCTTCAGCGCGGCGATGTCGAAATAGGCCATGTCCTCCTTGGCCAGGCCGTGCTCGGCGCCGAGCTGGCCCAGCAGCACCAGCACGTCGCTGAGCGAATGCGTGAACACGAACTTGGCGTGCTCGCGGCCCTTGATGCCGGCCTCGATGAAGCCGAACAGGCCGACGACATCGAGGTCGAGCGCGTGCTCCTTGAGCAGGCGCTCGATCGTGCGCATCTGCTCCAGCGACAGCGAGAAGCGTCGGTGCGCATCGCGCGGCTCGGCCGACGTGGAATTCAAGGCATGCCAGTCGAAATACGTGTCCGGCGCCTCGTCGTAGCGCGGCGAGAGAATGTCGTAGGTGCCGGGACGCAGGTGGCCGTAGCGCGCCAGGAACTCGCGCTGCGGCAGCACGCGCAGGTCCTGCACCATGCGGTTGCTGACCGTATCGAGGCCGGCCATGAACGCGGCTTTCTCGGCCGCCGTCAGCACGCCGACGTTCACCAGCGAGTCGAGCAGCTGCATGGCGATGAAACCGGCGCGCGCCAGCCCGGCGAAGGGCAGGGTGCCGTGGCGCTTGCAGTCCTCGATCAGCCAGTAGATGCGGTCGAGCGTGTTCATCCCGGCCGCCAGCACCGTCTCGCGCCGGCGCTCGAGGTCGGCGATGCGGTCGAGCTCCGCGATCCACAGGCCCTCGCTGCGGTGGGACACGCGGTTCGTCAGCCGCCGCAGGCTCTGCTTCAGAAGCTCGCGCTCGTCCGGCGCGAACCCGGCATCCGCGAGCTTCTCGAAGCGGTGGTCGATGTCGAAGGTGTAGCAGGACTGCACGATCTCGAATTCGACCTTGTCATGCAGCGACGGCGCATCGATCAGGCGGTCGATGTAGTACGCGACCAGCCGGTGCGCCATCGGGTCGGGAATGTCCTCTGGCACGAAGGAGTTGAAGCTGACGCGCACGTCGATGTAGGGCAGGCCGTGGAAATCGACCAGGATCGGGAAGCTGCGCAGGTTGCGGTAGCCGTAGTTGCTGCGCTGGTAGGCCCAGATCGAGTCGGTGATCAGCTCGCGATAGAGCGACAGGGCCAGCGGCTTGGGCCTGACGCCGACGATCTCGGCCGGGTTCCAGTCGGGCATCACGCCGTAGACGGTGCGCGGCCCGCAGAGATAGGGATGCGGCCGGTTCGCCTGCTCGATCTTGCGCGCGATGCGCCGGAGGATCGGCGTCAGCTTCTTCGCCTCGATGGGCGCCGCGCGCAGGATTAGCGGCCGGCACTGGAGCAGCACCAAACCGTCGTCGGCGTCGAGCGCGAACTCGATGTCGAGCGCCTCGCGCCCCGTGACCTGCATCAGCTCGCGCGCGAGCGCGGCGACGCCGGCGAGCAGCGCATCCTTGGGCGGTTCGGCGTCGCGCCAGAGATGGAACGTCTCCAGCGCCGCCGCCTTGCCGCTGGTCGTGGCGGCGGTGTCGCCGTCGCGCTCGTAGTTGATGACGAAGTAGGGGCTGCCGGTATTGGGGTCGACGGTGAAGGCGACGCCGCTGGCGACCGGATGCTGCAGCATCGGCTGCACCAGCACGCGGTGGCGCTCGAGGGCGGGGCCGCTCGTGCAGCCATAGGAATCGATCACGCGCTCGATGGCGTCGCCCAGGCCGTCGCGGTCGACATCCGGCACGGACAGGAACTGGCCGGCCATCGACAGGTTCTCGCTGTCCTCGCCGTCGGCGCTGGAGCGCACGATCATCGCCTTGCGGCTCCAGGGCTGGGCCTGGATGCGCTTGGCGACCGCGGCGCGGCGGCTGCACCATTCCGCCACGGTGAAATGCACCGAGGCCAGCACGCGCGCCGACTTCAGGCGCGGCGCCAGGCGCTCCAGCGTCTCGGCCTTGGTGGCGAAGGCGAAGGGGACGGCGCCCACGGGTCAGTCCTTGCGCGGCCGGGCGGCCCAGGCCCGGGTCAGGTAGGTGGTCTCGATCGCGTCGACGCCCTCGATGCGGCGCGCGACGGAGTCGAGGAAGGCCTGGAACTTCTCGGGGCCGAGCTGCACGCGCACGTCGTTCACGCTGCGCCAGGCGCCGAGATACTGCTCCGGCGTCTGGCGCGCGACGTGGCGGCCCTCGAGATAGATCACGTCGTCGAACAGGGCGCAGGACCACAGCTTCTCGTTCAACGTCTCGGTCAGGCCCGAGCGGCCGGACGACACGCGCCTGGCGTTGGCCGGCATCATGCCGCCCAGCATCGACTCGATCTCGACCAGCAGCGGATTGGTCTCGATCAGGCGCGGATTCCACAGCGCCACGAAACGGCCGCGCGGCCGCAGCAGGCGGTGGAACTCGCGCGTGCCGGCGGCGAAATCGACCCAGTGGAACGAGGACGCCATGCTGACGAGGTCGACCGAGGCGTCCGGCAGGCCGGTCTTCTCGCCGCTGCCCTTGATCCAGGCGATCGGCAGGCCGCGGCTGTCGCGCGCGCCCGTCATGCGCATGTCGTCGTTGGGCTCGACCGCGGTCAGGCTGTGGAAGCCGCGGCGGGCCAGCATGCGGGTCCAGATGCCGGTGCCGGCACCGACATCAACGGCGTTCAGCGCCTTCGCCGGGCGGCCGAGCAGGCCGATCAGCGCGTCGAGCACGCTTTCGGCATAGGCCGGGCGATAGGCCGAGTAGTCCTGGGCGAGGCCGGTGAACTCGCCATGCTTGAGGTCGAGCGGCCGGGGCTTCAGCGCGGCGGTCATGCGGGTACCTTCTCGCGGGCGTTCGCCCGCAGCTTCCAGATCAGATCGACGGCCTGGTCCGGCGTGAGGCCGCCGTCGTTGTCGATCACAAGGTCGGGGTCGCGCGGCAGCTCGGGCGCGAGGTCCTGGCCGACGACCAGGGGCAGCGCGCCCTGCGCGTGGCGCGCATAGAGCCGCTTCGGGTCGCGCGCGCGCAGGACCTCGGGCGCGACGCGCAGGTAGATCTCGCGGTAGTTCCGGATGTTCGCGCGGTTCCAGTCGCGCACCGCCTGGAACATCGAGATCGTGGCGCAGACCACGTCCGGCCCCTGTTCGGCGATCTCGCGGCACAGCCGCGCGTAGGTGAAGGCGAGGTGCCGGCGATCCGCCTGGGCATAGGCGGCCTGAGCGCCGAAGACGGCGCGCAGGCGATCGCCGTCGAGCAGCACCGCGACTCGGCCGCTGCGGCGCAGGCGCTCGCACAGCCGCGACGCCAGCGTGGTCTTGCCGGCGGCCGCCAGGCCGGTGATCCAAAAGACGGTACCGGATTCGACGGGTTCCGCTGCGCCCAAACTCGGTCCCTCCGATGGCCGCCTCAACGACGACCGAAGCGCGCCGGCGCCGAGATACCCCCGTATCGCGCACACCTGGACGCGGAAATGCCCCATAGCGATAGGGCAAAACCGGTTAACAACGGCTTTATGGGGGTGTCCGGGTCACGGGGATCGCGTTAACGCCGGATTCACCATGACGGCCCAGGATGCGCGCTGGAGCCGTGGGGTTTTCGGCGATGAGGCTGCCGGTCTTCTATCACTTCCGCAATTCGGGCGGGAATTCGTTCCTGCGCGCGCTCGGCGCGTTCCGCGCCGCGGACGACGACATCCTGGTCGTCAACGACGAAGCCGAGCTCGAGCCGCAGCGCCATCGCCTTCGGCCCGAGGCGCTCGGGCGCCTCACCTTCGCCTTCGGCCACCGCATCTATCTCGCCGATCCGTGGCTCCCGGACCGCTACGAGGTGACCATGCTGCGCTGGCCGCAGGCGGTGTTCTGCGCCGACGGCATCACCTATCACGAGCAGATGCCCGAGTGGTCGATGCGCGACGTGTGGCGGACCGAGGACCCGCTCGGGCGCCTGCGCGCCTATCTCGATCGCCTCGAGGGTGGCGGGCCGTGCGAGCTGACGTCGGTCGTGCAGTGGCTGGGGCTGCGGCACGACCTGGGCTGCGGCCCGAATCCCGTGCGCGCCGATCGCCTGGCGGCGATAGAGCGCTGCAACGCGCTGCTGGCCGGCGCCTATCATCTGGTTGCCATCACGGAACTGATGGACGAATCCCTGGTCCTGTTCCAGCTCGACCATCCCGAGCGCCGCGTGACGCCCTGGGTCCGCAGCCGTGTGAACAAGCAGCGGCTCGATCCGTTGGCGCTGCCGGCCGATATCGTGGAACGGTTCGAGCGCGAGTACGCTGCCGACATCATGCTCTACCAGCGGGCGCGCCGGCGCCTGCTCGACCGCTTCGCCCTGTTCTGGCGCCAGCGGCCGCACCTGCACGACTACTATCTCGGCTTCAAGACGGCGATGATCCTGACCGATCCGCTGCTGATGGCGCGCTTCGCCGCGGGCGACCCGCTCTATTTCCCGCCCGAATTGCCGCTCGAGGAGCTGCGCGCTTCCGTCGTCTCGAAGCTGGACCGCGCGCACGAGATCCGCGCCAACGTCATGCGCGCATATGGGTGAGGGGAGCGCTGCTTCGGCGATGCCGCTACCGTTCTTCTATCACGTGGGAAACTCGGGCGGGAATTCGTTCTACCGCGCGGTCGGCGCATCGGGCACCGCCGAGGATGTGCTCGTCATCAACGACGAGGCCGACTTCCGTCGGCAGCGGCACCGGCTGGAGCCCGGGCCGGCCGCGCGCCTGGCCTTCGCGCTGGGCCACTCGATCCATCTCGCCGAGCCGTGGCTCGCGGACCGCTACGAGATGACGATGCTGCGCTGGCCGCAGGCCGTATTCTGCGCCGACAGCATCTTCGCGCACGAGAATCCCGGCTACGACACCATCCCGGAAGTCTGGGCCATCGAGGATCCGCACGACCGGCTGCGCGCCTATCTCGACCATGTCGACCGCGGCGGACCCAATTTCCTCCGGCCTACGGTCGACTGGCTGAGCCGCCGCCACGGGCTAGGCTGCGACGAGCACGCGCGGAGGGCCGATCGCCTGGCGGTCGTGGACGCGTGCGACCGCCTGCTGCGCGAGTCCTACCATCTCGTCGGCATCACCGAGCTGATGGACGAGACCCTCATCCTGTTCCAGGCGGCGTTCCCCGGGCGCGCGATACGGCCCTGGGTGCGCAGCCGGGTGAACAGGAAGCGCCTCGACCCGTTCACGCTGCCGCCGGACATCGTGGAGCGGTTCGAGCGCGAGTACGAGGCCGATATCGACCTCTACGACCGGGCCCGCCGGCGGCTGCTCGAGCGCTTCGACGCGTTCTGGCGCACGCGCCCGGAGCTGCACGACTACTATCTCGGCTTCAAGACGGCGATGATCCTGACCGACCCGCTGCTGATGGCGCGTTTCGCCGCGGGCGATAAGCTGTATTTTCCGCCCGAGTTGCCGCTGGAGCAGCTGCGCGCCATCGTCGCGTCGAAGCTCGACCGGGCGCCCGAGATCCGCGCCAGCGTCCTGCGCGCCTACGGTTGAGCCGGGCTCGTCCATGCGGGTGCCCTTCTTCTTCCACATCGGCAATGCCGGCGGCCTGTCGCTCGTCCATGCCGTGGCCGATCCTCGCCGTGCGGGTCGGGTGCTGGCCGTCAACGACGCGGAAGACCTGGACCGGGTGCGGCCGCGCCTGACGCCCGAGGTCGTCGGCCGCATCGAGTTCGTCTTTGGCCACGTCGTTCACCTTGCGGAGCCGTGGTTCCCCGACCGCTACGAGCTGACCATGCTGCGCTGGCCGCTGGCGCTTCTCTGCGCGAACAGCGTCTATGCGCACGAGCATCCGCCCTATCACCTGCCGGCGATCCACGGAATCGCCGACCACGTCGAGCGCCTGCGCGCCTATCTGGAGCATCTTCGGCTGGGCGGCGACGCCAATCTGCGCACGACGGCGCACTGGCTGATCATGCGCCACAAGCTGGACGCCTACCCGGCACCGAAGCGTATGGAGCGCCAGGCGCTGCTCGAGCCCTGCGACCGGCTGCTCAGCGAGCGCTACGACCTTGTCGCGATCACCGAGCTGATGGACGAGTCGCTGTTCCTGTTCCACGCCGATTTCGCCGGCTTGCCGCCGCGGCCTTGGGTGCGCCAGCGGGTGAACGCCCGCCGCGTCGACCCGTTCGACCTGCCGGGCGACATCGTGGCCCGGTTCGAATGGGAATACGAAGCCGACATCGCGCTGTACGATCGCGCGCGCCGGCGCCTGCTGGCGCGCTTCGCCGATCTCATGCGCGCGCGGCCGGACCTGCGGGCACGCTATCTCGACTACAAGGCGACGACGATCCTGACCGACGTGATGACGATGAAGCGCTTCGCCGCGGCCGATCCACTGTTCTTCCCGCCGGAGCTGCCGCTGGAAGAGCTGCGCGCCGCCGTCGTCGCCCGCGTGGACCGGGCGCACGAGATCCGCGCGAGCGTCATGCGCGCCTATGGCTGACGCGACGGCGCTCGGCGACCGGTTCGTCTATCGCTTCACGCCGAGCAGCACGTAGCTCGGCCGGATCCAGAAGATCTGCGCGAAGTGCGGCGACCACGCGCGCCATTGCCGGTGCACGGCGTTGACGACGCCGCGCGTCGCGGGGAAATCGGTCATCGGCCCTTCCGCCGGGCAGAAGTCGTGCCACAGCATCAGCCCGCCCGAGCGCAGCAGCGGCAGGGCCTTTTCCGTGTCGCTGGCGACGACGTCGCTGTGATGGCCGCCGTCGATCAGGATCGAGTCGAAGAAGCCCGGGGCGAAATCCCTGGTGTCCCACTGCCGGCTGTCGGCCAGGATCTGGTGCACGCGATGGGCGAGGCCCGCCTTGCGGTAGCGCCAGCCGATGAAGGCGCCGGCGTCGGTCTGGAAAACTTCGCCGCCTTCGACCGGTTGGGCGCCGTCCGGCCGCTCCTCGCTTTCATGCATCTCGCGCGAATAGGCCGGCTGGCCGGCGGCGTCGCGCTCGCCGTCCGGATGGTTGAGGGTCCAGATCTCGGCGTCGCAGGTGGTGGCGCACAGCGTCGCGCCGAAGCCCTCCCAGGTGCCGAACTCGAGGTGCCGCGCCGGGCGATGGTTGCGGTAGAGATAGGCGAGGATCGGCGCGTCGTCGGTCTCCATCTTCCACGCGCGGAAGTCCTTGCCGCGATCGGTCGCGATGGCGCGCGACGGCTCGGCATAGCCGAGCGCCTGGTCGAGCGCGTCGATCGCGACGGCGCGTACGAACACCGGCACGTCCGGCGTCGGCTGCGCCGCGTTGGCCGCCTCGTTCTCGCGCGCGACCGCGGCCCAGTGCCGGCGCAGGACCCCGGTCAGCGGAACGACCGGCCCGTCGACGCCTTCCGCGCCGCGGTCGCTCAGTTCGGCGGCCGAGCGGCTGCCGAGGGCGAGGCGCGTGACCAGGAACGCCGAGGCCAAGCCGCCGCCCATCACGTTGCGGAACATCAGGCGGTACTTCGACGGGCCGGGCGGGCAGGCGAGCACGACCTTGTGCGGCTCGGCGCGCGGCGCCAGCAGGCGCTCCTGGCCGACGAAATTCTGCAGGTCCTCGCCCAGGATGCCGACGCCGACATGGCCTTCGGTCACCAGCACGTCGGCCTCGATCACCGGCAGCGCGTCCTCGCTGCCCGGCGGCACGACCTGCCGCAGCGTGGCGGCGCCGATCGTGCCGTGGGCGGAGAACGACCACATGTTCGGCGAGGTGCGGATCTTGAGCGCCGTGCCTGCGGCGGTGCGCTGCTCGGCGATCTCGCTGCCCGGATGCACCTGGAAGGCGGAGGCCTGCAGGCCAAGCGCATGGCTGGCGCGGCCGACGCCGCTCAGGTAGCTCGTCGCCTTGCGCCGGTCGGGCACAGCATCGAAGCGCAGGTCGAACCAGTTGAAGTCGTCGTTGTAGAAGTTGAACGCCATCAGCGGCGCGAAGCGGGCCGGGGCGAAGCGCTCGGCCAGGCGGTCGAGATCGTACCATTCGACCCACGGCGTCTTGTCGCCGTCGGTGACGCGGCCCCAGTCGGCGAAGGAGAGGCGGCCCTCGCGCGTCCAGCGCTCGCGCGGGTAGCACAGCTCGATCCAGCGCCCGCCGGGCCTGAGATGCGGCAGCAGGTGCAGGGTCTCGTGCCGCGCGAAGGCGAACGGGACGTTGATCATCGAGCCCTGGCAATAGATGAAATCGAAGCCGCCGGGCAGCGCGTCGAGCGAGCCCAGGTCCTCGACATAGGTGATGCCGTCGCAGTCGTAGCCGAACGCGTCGAGCAGCCGGCGGATCAGCCGCAGGTTGCTCGGCGCGATGTCGGCGAAATGCCACTTCGCGCCGTGCGCGATGAAATGCAGCGCGTCGATGCCCATGCCGCTGCCGACCTCGAGCACGCGCTTGCCGCGGAACTGGTCGCGATAGAGCTCATGGTACCAGCCGCGCACGGGATAGGCGGGACCGGTCGATGCCTCGTGGTGCACGCCCTGCCAGAAGTCGCGCAGCTCCCAGTCCGACAGGCCGAGCACGTGCTCGGTGTCGACGCGGTCCATCAGGCCGCCGGGCACCTCGTGCCACTTCGCGCGCAGGAGGTCGAACAGGCGCCGGCCGCGGTCGACGGCGACATTGCCCGCGGCCTCGGCGAATTGCAGCGCCTGGCCGTCCGCGAGCGGCGGCGTCTTCATGCTCATGGCGTTCATCGGCGGCGACGGTCCCCGATCCAACAGCGATTGCGCGCGCCGGGTGCCCGGTCCGGCAGGCACCGTCATAGACCGGCATCGATTAACAATGCCTTTACCTCGATGGCCGCGGTTTCGCCGCGCGCCGGCGCGCGCATTTAGGGAAATTTAACAAGGCCCCCGCACGATAAGGCCGTGGGCAAAGGCCGGTCGCGAGGGCAGTCCGGTTCGATCGCCCGAAAAATCGAAGGCAAGAAAAGATCGGGGGCGATCTTGGACCAGTCGAACGATTCCGTGCCAGCAGGGCCGATGCGGGTTTCCGTCGTCGGTCTCGGCAAGCTGGGCGCGCCGCTGGTCGCGGTGCTCGCGAGCAAGGGCCATGGCGTCATCGGCGTCGACCTCGATCGCCGCGTCGTCGACCTGCTCGACGCAGGCAAGGCGCCGGTCGACGAGCCGGGACTGCAGGAGCTGCTCGACCGCGCGGCCGGGCGCATTTCGGCCACGACCGACCTCGCGTGCGCCGTGCTCGGCAGCGAGATCACGCTCGTCATCGTGCCGACGCCGACCGGGCCGGACGGGCGCTTCGTCAACGACTTCGTCATCAGCGCCGTGTGCGCCATCGGCGAGGCGCTGAGGCGCAAGCGCGACTACCACACGGTCGTCGTCACCAGCACGGTGATGCCGGGCTCGACCGAAGGGCCGATCGCCGAGGCGCTGGAGCGGCATTCCAAGCGCAGGATCGGCCGCGACGTGGGCCTGTGCTACAGCCCCGAGTTCATCGCGCTCGGCTCGGTCATCCGCGACATGCTCAGGCCCGACATGATCCTGATCGGCGAGTCCGATCCGCGCGCGGGCTCGATGCTCGAGCGGCTGCTCCTCGGCACGGTCGACAACCGGCCGCCGGTCCGGCGCATGAGCCTGGTCAACGCAGAGATCACCAAGATCGCCGTCAACACCTACGTCACGACCAAGATCGCCTACGCCAACATGCTGGGCGAGCTGTGCGAGCGCCTGCCTGGCGCCGACGCCGACGTCGTGACGGGCGCGCTCGGCATGGATACGCGCATCGGGCCGAAGTACCTGCGCGCCGCCACCGGCTACGGCGGTCCGTGCTTCCCGCGCGACAACGTCGCCTTCGCCACGCTGGCGCGGTCTTTAGGCGCGCGCGCCGACCTGGCCGAGGCGACGCATGCGCTCAACAAGCACCAGATCGACCGGCTCTCCTCCCTGGTCGCGCGCCATGCGCAGCCGGGAGCCGCCGTCGCCGTGCTGGGCCTGTCCTACAAGCCCGACACCGAGGTGATCGAGCAGAGCCAGGGCGTGATGCTGGCCGAGCGCCTGGCCGCCGCGGGCTATCACGTGCTGGTGCACGACCCGAAGGCGGCCGCCAACGCGCGCGGCGTCCTGGGCGACAGTGTCAGCTTTGTCGCGAGCCCCTCGGACTGCCTGAAGGCCGCGCAGGTCGTGGCGATCACCACGCCGTGGGCCGCCTATCGCGAGCTCGGCCTCGAGACGCAGGCGCTGCCCGGGCGGCGCACGGTGATCGTCGACTGCTGGCGCGTGGTCGACCCGGCGCGCGTCGAAGGTGGCGCCGACCTCGTCTATCCCGGCCGCGGCGCGGCCGAGGACGCTGACAGCCAAGCGGAGGCGGCGCCGGAACCGGGCCGCGCCGTGGCCTGAACCGAGGACACCAGACAATGAGCGAATGCGAAGACATCATCCTGGTCGCCGGCGCCGGCGGCTTCATCGGCGGGCACCTTGCCCGGCGGCTGCTCGATCGCGGCCACAAGGTGCGCGCGGTCGACATCAAGCCGGTGGCCGAGTGGTACCAGCTGTTCCCCGCGGCCGACAACCGCGTGCTCGACCTCAAGAGCCTCGCCAACTGCCGCACCGCCGTCGCGGGCGCCGCGCGCGTCTACAACCTCGCCGCCGACATGGGCGGCATGGGCTTCATCGAGACGCACAAGGCCGAGTGCATGCTGTCGGTGCTGATCAACACGCACCTGCTGATGGCGGCGCGCGAGGCAGGCATCGACCGGTTCTTCTACGCGTCCTCGGCCTGCGTCTACGCCGCCGACAAGCAGACCGACGCCGACGTTACCGCGCTCAAGGAGGAGGACGCCTACCCCGCCATGGCCGAGGACGGCTATGGCTGGGAGAAGCTGTTCTCCGAGCGCATGTGCCGGCATTTCCGCGAGGATTACGGGCTCGTGACACGCGTCGCGCGCTACCACAACGTCTACGGGCCGAACGGCACCTACGACGGCGGGCGCGAGAAGGCGCCGGCGGCCATGTGCCGCAAGGTGATCGAGGCCAAGCTCTCCGGCAGGCACGAGATCGAGATCTGGGGCGACGGCGAGCAGACCCGCAGCTTCATGTATATCGACGACTGCCTGACGGGCACGATGGCGATCATGGCGAGTGGCATCGCCGACCCGATCAATCTCGGCTCCTCGCAGCTGGTCTCGATCAACCGGCTGGTCGACATCGTCGAAGAGATCGCCGGCATCAGGCTGACACGCCGCTACAAGCTCGACGCGCCCAAGGGCGTGCGCGGCCGCAACTCCGACAACACGCTGATCCAGAAGAAGCTGGGCTGGGAGCCGTCCATCCGTCTCGAGGACGGCATGGAGAAGACCTACCGCTGGATCTGGGACCAGATCGCCGGCGGCAAGGCGGAGCAGAAGCTGGCGTCGTAGCGCGCTCGGTCGACAGAACCGCTCGAATTCGTTCGAAATCCCCTGGCGCGGGTGCGGTGCCGGCGTGACGGTGTCGAACAGGCCGACGCGAGCCGCCCGCCTATCGGCCGCCGGCCGCCTCGATCAGCCGCGCCACTTCGCTCTGACCCTTCTGTCTTGCATGCGTGAGCGGTGACACCCCGTCCTTGTCGGCGATATTGGGGTCGGCCCCGGCGGCCAGCACCAGCCTCGCCGTCTCGACGTGGCGCGGGCCGCCGTCGCCCAGGATCACGATCTCGAGCAGGCAGGTCCAGCCCAGGTTGTTCACGTGGTTGACGTCGATGCCGCTGGTCAGCAGCACCTTCACCGCCTCGACATGCGCGCGCTCGCAGGCCGGGATCAGCGCGTTGCCGCCGAAGCGGTTGCGCAAGGCGAAGTCCGGCTTCTTCGGGATCATGCGCCGGAGCATCTCGGCGCGGCCCAGCGCGCCGGCCAGCATCCAGGGCGTGTCCATGTTGCCGGCCTGGGTGTCGATGCTGGCGCCGGCCTCGATCAGGGCGACCGCCGCGTCCAGCCGGTCCTTGGCCACGGCGACCAGAAGCGGGGTCTCGCCGGCGGCGTTGCGCGGATCGACCGAAGCGCCGGAAGCGATCAGCCGCTTCAGCGCCGCCGCGTCGCCGCGCTCTGCCGCGGCGAACATCTCCCTGTCGGACATCGACTGCCCCGTTGCCGCGCCGCCCGATGCGGCAACCACGAGGGCTGCCGCGGCGAGCCGCCGCCACCGCCGCCGGAGCGTCCCTGGGCTGCTGCGTGCGTCGGCATGTCCGCGGCCGGAGGATTCTTCCCCGGGCATGACCGTATCGCGTCCGCGCCCGCGACGGAAGGGGGCTATTTGCAGCGCTTGAAGGTGACCTGATCGCGCGTGATCGATGGCATGCGGCGGCCGTCGACGAACGTGTCCTGCAGCACGAGGATGTCGGTGCCGTCGACCTGGTAGACCTCGCGGCGCGGCGTGCGCCCGCGCTCCTGGTGGTCGACCGACAGCCGGCCGGCTTCGAGCGTGATCTTGGCTGGAAGCTCGGTCGGGCGCCGCGCGATGTTGGCGAACTGCTTGTTGAAGGTGGTGAGCTTGCCGTCGGAGAGCGCGAACCAGTCGTCGTCGCAATGGCCGTTGCTCCAACGGCCATAATAGTCCGCCACGCCGGCGGCGTCGGCGACGCTCGCGGCGAGTGTCAGCGCCAAAACGATCGGCAATAGCTTCATGCTGCGATCTCCCCTCGAGCGGATCATCGCACGGCCGGTGCGCCAGGGACAAGGCGGCATCGCGACGGGCAGGCGTGCCGCGTGACGGCGCCGTCGTCCGGCTTATAATCGCCCGCCATGGACAAGGGACGAACCTGCTACTTCTGCCAATTCTGGATCGGCGAAGGGGTGCGCGAGCGCGGGCCGCATGGCGAGTGCCGCCGCTACCCGCCGGTCGTGACCGCGCGCCACCCCGACGGCAAGTTCCCGCGCACCGCGGCGACCGATTCCTGCGGCGAGTGGCAGCGCATGGGCCAGGCGCCGGCGGGCGAGGACACCGGCGCGCGCCCGTGACGGCTCCGGTCGCCGCTCCACCGCCATGAGCGAAGCGGTCGCGCGTCCGGGCCTGCCGGTGCTCGCGACCGGCATCGCGGCGCCGCTCCTGTTCGGCGCGCTGTCGCTGTGGCTGGGCCAGGACGCCAACTGGGACCTGCGCAACTACCATTTCTACAATCCGTACGCGCTGCTGCACGGCCGGCTCGACTTCGACGTGGCCGTCGCGCACCAGCCGACCTACTACAATCCCGTCTCGGACCTGCCGTTCTATCTCCTGGTGACCGCGCTGCCGCCGCGGGCGACCGGCTTCGTGCTCGGGCTGCTGCACGGGGCCAACTTCATCCTGCTGCTGGCGATCGCCTGGCGCCTGCTGGCGACGTCGCCCGGGACGGTGCGGCGCTGGGCCGCGATCGCGCTCGCCGGGTTCGGCATGGTGGGCGCGGTCACGCTGTCCGAGCTCGGCACGACGTTCCACGACAATTTCGTCAGCCTGTTCGCGCTCGGCGGCCTCGCGATCCTGGTGCTCTACTACCGCCACCTGGTCGAGGCGCCGCTCTGGCGGGCGTTGGCGATCGCCGCCGTCGCCGGGCTGCTGGCGGGGCTGGGCGTCGGCCTCAAGCAGACGGCCGTGATCTTCGCCATCGGCCCGTGCGCCGCGCTCCTGCTGGTGACGACCCGCTTCCGACGGCGCTTCCTGCTGGCCTTCTGCTTCGGCCTCGGGGTGCTTGCGGGCATCGCCGCGACCGGCGGCTACTGGATGTGGGTGCTGTGGCAGCACTACGGCAATCCGCTGCTGCCGCACTATAACCACATCTTCAAGTCGCCCTGGGCGGTCGAGTCCGACTATGTCGACCGCAAGTACAACCCGGACTCGCTGCTCGAGGCGCTGATCTATCCGTTCAAGTTCGTCTACGACCCCAAGCGCGTGGCCGAGGTGGCGTTCCGCGACCTGCGCCTGCCGGTCCTCTATGCGCTGTCGGCCGCGGCGCTGCTGGCCTGGCCGCTCCGGCGGCGCTGGATCGGGGCGGGGCGGCTTGTCGTGGCCGATCACCACCCCGGCAACCTGGTGCTGGTCGCCGCGGCCGTCGCCTATGTCGCCTGGCTCGCGATCTCCGGCGTCTACCGCTACCTGGTGCCGCTGGAGATGCTGGCGCCGCTCCTGATCGTGCTGGTGGTCGACCGGCTGGCGCTGCCGCGCTGGGGCCATGGCGCGCTGCTCGGCGCCGTCCTGGGCGCCTGCCTCGCCACGCTCCAGCCCGGCAACTGGGGCCGCGTCGGCTGGGGCGAGGCCTGGTTCGGCGTCGAGCCGCCGGCGATCGCCAATCCCGGCCGCAGCATCGTGCTCATGACCGGGCTCGAGCCGATGGCCTACGTGATCCCGTTCTTCCCGCCCGAGGTGCCGTTCCTGCGCATCGACGGCTGGTTCACCGGCTCGCCGACCAACCCGCACCGGCACGACCATTTCATGCGCCAGCGCATCGCCGTGCATGGCGGGCCGATCTACGTGCTGTACCGCGCGCCGCTGGAGCAGGGTCGGATGATCGGGGCGCTCGCGACGCACGGGCTCAAGGCGCGCCTCGCGGATTGCGTTCGGTTCAAGCCCCATATCGACCAGGAGCCCGGCCAGGCGCTGGCGTTCTGCCCCGTGGACCGGATGTAGAGGACGGGCTATAGGGTCGGGCAAGGGTCGTCGCGTGGCGGAACAAAAGCGCCCCGTCGGCCGTTTTTCGTGGACGCATTGAGGCATTAGCGGGGACGCCGCCACATCCGGGGAATCCCATGTCCGACGCCGCCGTCGCCATCCTGCATCCGTCCGAGCCGCCCTCCGGCGCCGCGCCGTCGTTGGCCGGACACCGCATCGCCGTGCTGGTGCCCTGCTACAACGAGGAACGCACCGTCGGCGCCGTCGTGGCCGGGTTCCGCGCCGTCCTGCCGATGGCCGAGATCTATGTCTACGACAACAACTCGCGCGACGGCACCGTGGCGGCGGCGCGCGAGGCCGGCGCGGTGGTGCGCCGCGAGACGCTGCAGGGCAAGGGCAACGTCGTCAGGCGCATGTTCGCCGACATCGAGGCCGACCTCTACGTCATGGTCGACGGCGACAACACCTATCACGCGCCGAGCGCGCCCAAGCTGATCCAGAAGCTGCTGGACGAGCGGCTCGACATGGTGGTGGGCGCGCGCGTCGACACCGAGCAGGCGGCCTATCGCCCGGGCCATCGCCTCGGCAACAAGCTGCTGACCGGCTTCGTCGCGCGCCTGTTCGGCGAGCGATTCAAGGACATCCTGTCCGGCTACCGCGTGTTCTCGCGCCGCTTCGTGAAGTCGTTCCCGGCGCTCGCCAAGGGCTTCGAGACCGAGACCGAGCTGACCGTGCACGCGCTCGAGCTGCGCATGCCGGTGGCCGAGCTGCCGACTCCCTATGGCGCGCGGCCGGCGGGCTCGGTCAGCAAGCTCAACACCTATCGCGACGGCTGGCGCATCCTGATGGTGATCCTGCGCCTGTTCCGCGAGGAGCGCCCCCTGCAGTTCTTCTCCTACTGCTTCGGCGCGCTGTTCCTGCTGTCGGTCGTCCTCGGCACGCCGGTCGTGATCGAATTCGTGGCGACCGGCCTGGTGCCGCGCCTGCCGACCGCGGTGCTGGCGACCGGCATCATGCTGCTGGCGTTCCTGAGCCTCGCCTGCGGCCTGATCCTCGACACCGTGACCCGCGGCCGTCGCGAGCTGCGGCGGCTGGCCTACCTGGCCGTTCCGGCGACGGGGACTCCGGAACGGCAGCGTTGAAGCCACGTCCGCTCGCCAGCCAGCTCGCCCGCTTCTGCATCGTCGGCGCGCTCGCCTTCGTCGTCGACGCGGGGATCGTGCAGGCGCTGGTCGGCTGGCGCGACTGGAATCCGTACCTGGCGCGCTTGGTGTCGTATCTCTGCGCCGCCACGACCGCGTGGTGGCTGAACCGCCACTACACGTTCGGCGCGGGTGAGGACCCGATCCACCGCGAATGGGCCAAGTACCTGCTGGTCAACGTCAGCGGCGGGGCGGTGAACTACGCCGCCTATGCCGCGCTGGTGCTGGCGTCGGACGCGGTGCGCGCCTGGCCGTGGATCGGCGTGGCGGTCGGCTCGGTCGCCGGGCTGGCGGTCAATTTCGGCTTCAGCAAGTGGCTGGTGTTCCGGCGTGGGCCGAGGTGAGGGCGCGCTTCAGATCACCCACTGGAACCCGTCGATCTGGAACGCCTGGCCGGTGATGAAGTTGGGCTCGGCCGTGGCGAGGAACACGACGAGCTGCGCCACGTCCTCAGGGCTGCCGAGCCGGCCGAGCGCGATGCCCTTGACCAGCTCGGGCTCGCGCGCGCGCGTCAGCGCGTTGCCGAGCTCGGTCTTGATCACGCCCGGGCAGATCGCGTTGATCGCGATCGTGGGGCCGAGCTCCTTGGCGAGCGCCCGCGTCATGCCGAGGATGCCGGCCTTGGCCGCGGCGTAGGCGAACTTGCTGACCGCGCCGGTGACGCCGCCGGTGAAGGCATTGAGCGACGACATGCTGGCGATGCGCCCGCCGCCCTGCCGCAGCATGACCGGCGCGACGGCGCGGATGTAGTTGAAGCAGCTCTTCAGGTTGATGGCGATCGTCTGGTCGAACTCGTCCTCGGTGATTTCGAGCACGCCCTTCGGCATCGACCGGCCGGCGTTGTTGAGCAGGAAGTCGATGCGGCCCCAGGCGGCGTGCACCTGCCGCGCCACGTCCTCCGCGCCCGCGTGGTCGCGCACGTCGCGCTCGAAGGTCAGCGCGCGCCGGCCGAGCGCCGCGATCTCGCCCGCCGTGCGCGCGAGCTCGGCCGGCAGCACGTCGACCAGGGCGACGTCGAAGCCCTTCTCCGCCAGGCCCAGCGCGCAGCCGCGCCCGATGCCGCGCGCGCCGCCGGTGACGATCGCGGTACGGACAGCCACGGGCTTCAGGCGGAGAAGCGCACGATGCCCGCGGCGTCGACCGAGCGGCGGAGGCGGCCCTGGCTCGCGAGCAGGTGCAGGTGCGACAGCGCCTCGCCCACGGCGAAGCTGAGCTGATGCGAGTCGAGCTGGCGGCCGGGGAACAGGGTCGGGATCAGGTCGACGGCGCTGGCCGGCTTCTGGGCGCAGACCTTCACCACGCGATCCAGCCGCTCGTCGTGATGTGCCTTCAGCATGTCGAGCCGGTGGTGCAGGCCGGTGAAGACGCGGTCGTGCGAGGGCAGGGTGACCGTGTCGGGCGGCAGCGGCCGGAACAGGTCGAGCGAGCCGAGATAGCGCGCCAGCGGGTTGCCCTCGGGCTCCTGCGGCCAGACCGCGACGTTGGTCGTGATGCGCGGCAGGATCTGGTCGCCGGAGATCAGCAGGCCGAGCCGAGCCGAATAAAGGCAGACATGCTCCGGCGCATGGCCGGTGCCGACGATGACGCCCCAGTCGTGGTCGCCGATGCGCACCGTCTGGCCGTGTTCCAGCCGTTGGAACGAGCCGGGGATGGGCAGCACGATCCTGGGATAGTGGTTGCCGCGCTCCTTGAGCGAGGCCATGCCGGCGTCGTCGACCCCGTTGCGGCGGTAGAAGGCTTCGCGCGCGCGGTCGTCGTTCTCGCCGCCGACGGCGCGGGTAGCGCGCGCCGCCATGTACTCGCCGTAGCTGCACCACAGCTCGACGCCCCAGCGCTCGGCGAGCCAGGAGGCGAGGCCCATGTGGTCGGGATGGAAATGCGTGACGAACACGCGCGTGATGGGCTTGCCGCCCAGCGTCGACGCCCAGACCTGCTCCCACAGCGCCTTGACCTCGTCGCGCGCGATGCCGCAGTCGACGATGGCGTAGCCTTCGCCGTCGGCCACGAGCCACAGGTTGATGTGGTCGAGCTTGAACGGCAGCGGCATGCGCAGCCAGTGCACGCCGGGCCGGACCTCGATCGTGCCGCCCGGCGGCGGCAGAAGGTCGCCGTAGATGTAGTTGATGCCGGCCAAATGGGGTGATGGGGGTTTGCGCGCGGTGTCGTCCATCCGGGCACTCTAGCCGCGCCGCCGCCGCCCCGCCATGCCCATTGCGGGCATCCCCGATGCCGATCTGGCATCGCTGCCGACCCCGGGCTACTCTCCGCCGCCGCCGACCCCAGCCGCCGAGGACCGCTTTGACCTTCCACTCGATCAAGTCGCCGATCCCCGAGATCATCGAAGAGGCGCGCAACGGCCGGATGTTCGTGCTCGTGGACGACGAGAGCCGCGAGAACGAGGGCGACCTGGTGATCCCGGCGCAGATGGCGACGCCGCAGGCGATCAACTTCATGGCCAAGCACGGGCGCGGCCTCATCTGCCTGGCGCTGACCAAGGCGCGCGTCGAGCAGCTGGGCCTGAAGCTGATGGAGCAGCAGAACCAGTCGCGCCACGGCACCGCCTTCACCGTGTCGATCGAGGCGCGCCACGGCGTCACCACCGGCATCTCGGCGCCCGACCGCGCGCGCACCATCGCGGTCGCGATCGACCCGTCGAAGGGCATGGCCGACATCGCCACGCCCGGCCACATCTTCCCGCTGATGGCGCGCGAGGGCGGCGTGCTGGTACGCGCCGGCCATACCGAGGCCTCGGTCGACCTTGCGCGGCTCGCCGGTCTCAATCCGTCCGGCGTGATCTGCGAGATCATGAACGACGACGGCACCATGGCGCGGCGCGACGACCTGATCGCCTTCTGCCAGCTGCACGGGCTCAAGATCGCGACAATTGCCGACCTGATCAGCTACCGGCTGCAGCATGACCGCATCGTCGAGCGACTGCTGGAGACGCCGTTCGCCAGCCGCTTCGGCGGCGCCTTCCGCATGGTGGTGTACGTCAACCGCGTCAGCTACGCCGAGCATATCGCGCTGGTGCGCGGCGACATCGCCTCGGGCGGGCCGGTGCTTGTGCGCATGCACGCGATGAACATCCTCGACGACGCGCTCGGCGACGCCGACAGCGGGCGGGGCGGGGACCTGGAGCAGTCGCTCAAGGCCATCGCCGAGGCCGGGCGCGGCGTGCTGGTGCTGCTGCGCGAGCGCACGCCGACCAGCCTGTCCGACCGGCTGCGCGCGCGCGTCGGCACGGCGAGCCCGGCCGCCGGCGGCGTCCCCGGCGCGGAGCTGCGCGACTACGGCGTCGGCGCGCAGATCCTGCTCGACCTCGGCGTGCGCGAGATGGTGCTCTTGTCGCACGCCAAGCGCACCATCGTCGGGCTCGACGGCTACGGCCTCAAGGTGGTGGACCATCGCGCCATCCCGACGGCCTGACTCGCCGCCGCGCCTCATCACAAGTTCATGTGCGGGGTTATCGACCGGGCCCAAATGCCGTAAAATTCGCGGCGGGGACGAAGAGCGACCGACGAAAAGATCGGATAAAGCCCATGGCTGAAGACAAGGATTGGGAGTTCCCGGCGAGCCTGCAGCCCGGCGCGGACGACGTCGACTTCGATCTCGACCAGGCCCTGGCCTCGGTGGTCGGGCTCAAGGCGGAAATCCCCGAGGACGCCTTCACTGCCGGCATCCTGGGGACCGAGCGCGCCGGCAACGGCGTCGTGATCGGCGAGAACGGGGTGGTGCTGACGATCGGCTACCTGATCACCGAGGCGCAGTCGATCTGGCTCAGCACGATCAAGGGCACGGTGGTGCCGGGGCATCCGCTCGCCTACGACCAGACGACCGGCTTCGGCCTGGTGCAGGCGCTCGGCCGGCTCGGCCTGCCGGCCATGCGGCGCGGCTCGGCCGACAACTGCGCGCAGGGGCAGCGGGTGATCCTGGCCGGGCATGGCGGCAGGCGCCATGCGCTGAAGGCGCGCGTGCTCGCCAAGAAGGAGTTCGCCGGCTACTGGGAATACGTGCTGGACGAGGCGATCTTCACCGCGCCGGCGCATCCGCACTGGGGCGGCGCCGCGCTGCTCGACCACGAGGGCAGGCTGGCCGGCATCGGCTCGCTGCTGGTGCAGGAGCGCGTCGCCGACAAGGACGTGCAGGGCAACATGGTCGTGCCGATCGACCTGCTCGAGCCGATCCTCGACGACCTCTTGCGCTTCGGCCGCGTCAACCAGCCGCCCAAGCCCTGGCTCGGCATGTACACCGCCGAGATCCAGGGCCATCTGGTGGTGGCCGGCCTCGCCCAGGGCGGGCCGGCGCACAAGGCCGGCGTCGAGATCGGCGACGTTGTGCTGGAAGTCGCGGGCGAGCCGCTCGGGCACCTGGCCGATCTCTACCGCAAGGTCTGGCAGCGCGGCCCGGCCGGCGTCGAGGTCGTCATGACCGTCGGGCGCGACGGCGCACGCCAGCCCGTCCGCGTGCGTACCGTCGACCGCACCACGTTCCTGAAGAAGCCGAAGCTGCACTGAGGGCCGGTCGAAACGAGAAAAGGGGCGCAGTCGCCTGCGCCCCTTTCCCGGGTGGCGGACTTCTTCTCCGCTACTGGTTCACCCTTCCCATTCGATCCGAATCTCCTACTGGATCGATTCGCCGTGCAGCGCGCGGTCCAAGCCCTCGATCTCGTCCTCGCGGTCGACCCGCAGGCCGACGATGGCGTCCACGACCTTGAGGATGACGAAGGACACCACGGCGCTGTAGATGCCGGTGACCAGGACGCCGGCGATCTGGGCGACGACCTGCATGGCGTTGCCCTCGAGCAGGCCGGCCGTGCCGCCGATCGCCTGGACGGCGAAGACGCCGGTCAGGATGGCGCCGGTGGCGCCGCCGACGCCGTGCACGCCGAACACGTCGAGCGAGTCGTCGTAGCCGAGCGCCGGCTTCACCATGACGCAGGCGATGAAGCAGACGGCGCCGGCGACCAGGCCGATGACGATCGCGCCGCCGGGGCCGACGAAGCCGCTGGCCGGCGTGATCGCCACGAGGCCCGCCACGGCACCCGAGAGGATGCCGAGCAGGCTCGGCTTGCCCTTGGTGCCCCACTCGCAGAACAACCAGGACAGGCCCGCCGCGGCCGAGCCGAGGTGGGTCGCCAGCATCGCCATGCCGGCGCGGCCGTCGGAGGTCAGCGCCGAGCCGGCGTTGAAGCCGAACCAGCCGACCCACAGCAGCGAGGCGCCGATCATCGCGAAGGTGAGGTTGTGCGGCGCCATCGGCTCGGTGCCGTAGCCCTTGCGCTTGCCGAGCGCTAGCGCCGCCATCAGGCCTGCCACGCCCGAGATCAGATGCACGACCGTGCCGCCGGCGAAGTCGAGGATCGGTCCCAGGCCGAGGAAGCCGGGATAGTCCTTGACGCCGACCCCGCCGAGGAAGCCGGCCGGGCCCCAGACCCAATGCGCCACCGGGGCGTAGACGACCAGCGACCAGATCCCGGTGAACAGCAGCATGGCCGAGAACTTCATGCGGTCGGCCACCGCGCCCAGGATCAGCGCCGGGGTGATCACGGCGAAGGTCAGCTGGAACATCACGAACACGGTCTCGGGCAGCGTGCCGCTCAGCGTGTCGAGCGCGACGTCCTTCAAGAGGACGCGCGACAAGCCGCCGATGATGCTGCTGCCCTCGGTGAAGGCGAGGCTGTAGCCGACCACGACCCAGATGATCGAGACCATGCAGACCACGCTGAAGGTCTGCATCACCGTGGCCAGCACGTTCATCTTGCGCACCATGCCGCCGTAGAACAGCGCCAGGCCGGGGATCGACATCATCAGGACGATGACGGTCGACGTCAGCATCCAGGCGGTGTCGCCCTTGTCGAGCTTGGGTGCTTCCTGGGCCCAGGCCGTGCCGGCCAGCCCGGCCGCCAGCACGATGCCGGCACCCATGCCGGCGAATAGGTTGCCGCGCGCGATTCTCATGCAGACCTCCGCATCCCCCGAATTCCGAATTCCGTGGCGCCCACGACCGCGCGCCGACGCGGCGCGTGGTTCCCTGCGCTTCGGGAGGAGCGGATAAACAAGTCCCGTGCCAAGACGGCCGGACGACGTGCAAATGCGGAAAAGCGCGCCTTCGGGGCGTGCCTCCGGCTTGGCCCGGCTAGGCTTTGTGCAAACCCAAGCCGCTGCCTAAGAATTAGGCAATGGCCTGCGCCGCGCCCGGCGAGCAGTCAATCGCCCGGCGTCGCCTTCGGCTCCGGGCCGACCGGGGCGAGGACGCGCTGGGCCCAGGCGAAGGAGGGCGCCGCCGCGATCATCGACTGCAACAGGGCCGCGCCATAGGGCAGGGACTGAACCACCAGCATGGCCGCCCAGGCGATCGCGTCGGGATAGTCGCGGCCATAGGCGGCGAGGATCGCCGTCGCCGCTGCGACCGGCAGCACGAACAGCAGCGTCTCGTGCTTGGCCATCTTCAGACCCTGCACCAGCGCCGGCGCGTTCTCGCATTTCGGCGTGCGCAGGAACGGCTGCGAGCGCTTCATGAAGCCCTGCAGAACGGCGTGGCCGATCGTGTAGGTCAACGACAGGCCGGCGATGCCGGCGCCCAGGCGCTGCACCGCGCCGCATTCGACGCGGGCGGTGTAGAGCCACACGAAGCGCACGAGCTTGAAGGCGAACACCGCGAGCGTCGGCACGATGAACAGGACGAGCGGGAACTCGACATGCTTCGACAGCATCGCGGCCCATTCGATCCAGCCGTCGATCCAGGCCATGCCGGTCGACAGACGCGGTACGCCGTCCTTGGCGTCGCCGATCAGCCCTGCCAGCGCCAGCGGCACGGTCCATAGCACCGCCGCGCCCAGCAGCAGCACGTTCAGAGCGTCCGCGAACCACGGCACCCAGCCGGCGAGGAAGTGGTAGCGCTGGCCGAAGGTCAGGCGCGAGCCCGTGAAGGGCATCAACCAGCGCCAGTAGCGGCGCACGATCTGCACCGCCCCGAACGCCCAGCGGTGGCGCTGGCGCTTGTAGCCGGCGAAGCTGTCCGGCACCAGGCCGCGGCCGAATACCTCGGTGCAGTAGGCCGACTCCCAGCCCGCTTCCATGAGGCGCAGGCCCATCTCGGCGTCCTCGCAGATGCACCACTCCGACCAGCCGCCCATCTGGTCCATGGCGGTCCGGCGGATCAGCGTCATCGTGCCGTGCTCGATGATGGCGTCGCGCTCGTTGCGGTGGACCATGCCGATGCGGAAGAAGCCCGCATACTCCCAGTTGATCATTTCCTTGAACGGATTGCCGCGCCAGCCGCGATGGTCCTGCGGGCTCTGCACGAAGCCGATCTTCGGGTTGGCGAAATGCGGCACCATCGCGCGCAGCCAGTCGGCGCGCACCACATAGTCGCTGTCGACCACGCCGATGACCGCGGCGTCCGGCGCCGTCTGCTTGAGGGCGAAGTTGAGCGCGCCCGCCTTGAAGCCCGGCCATTTCGGCAGGTGGAAGAAGCGGAAGCGCGCGCCCAGCGCCTGGCAATGCGTCTCGACCGGGCGCCACAGCGCCTCGTCCGAGGTGTTGTTGTCGATCACCAGGACCTCGAAGTCGGGGTAGTCGAGCCTGGCCAGCGAATCCAGCGTCTGGATCACCATCTGCGGCGGCTCGTTGCAGATCGCCAGATGCAGCGAGACCTTCGGCAGCTTCGCCTCGGGCGGCGCCGGCGACGGCGGGAAGTAGCGCTGCCAGCCGCGCGTCCACAGCACCTCGACCATCTCGAAGCCCGCGGCGAGCGGTCCGCTCGCGAGGAACCGGATCCCCAGCACGATCGCGATCAGCAGGACCATCGCCAGCATCAGGACGGTCCAGGCGCCGATCGTGCCCCAGGTGTGGTACTGGCTGAACGCCACGCCCAGCGACCAGGCGAAGGCGCTGGCCGAAAGCTGGATCATGCCGGCGAACATGGCCTGCCCGGCGGGCTTGAGGTTGCGGAAATGGAGCAGGAACAGGAGGATCGGCAGCGCGGCGACCAGGGTCGACCCGGCCGCGAGCGCCTGCCAGCCCGGGCGCTCCACCACGAGCCCGGCGAGCGGGAACTTCACCTGCCGGTCGGCGCTGTAGACGCCCCAATAGGCGCCGACGCGGCCTTCGATCGTCCGTTTCCAGGGCTGGTCGAAGGCCTCCATCACGAAGAAGTCGATGCCGCGGGCGCGCGCCAGGTTGAGCCATTTGCGGATGAATCGCGCCTGGTTCTCGGCCGAGGGCACGGCGTCGCGCCGCACGCGCCCGTCGCTCGGCCAGCCCACCTCGGTAATGACCACCGGCTTGTCCGGGTAGCGCGCCTGGACCATCTGGTAGCGCGTCAGGGCGAAGTTGACGGCTTCGTCGACGTCAATGCCTTCCCAGTAGGGCAGCACGTGGATGGCGATGAAGTCGACCGCCGCCGCCAGCTCGGGATGCTGCAGCCAGACATGCCAGGGCTCGGCGCTGCCGACGGGCACGCCGACCTGCTCCTTGACGTCCTCGATATACGAGATCAGGCGCGAAACCGGCAGGTCGTTGCGCAGGATCGCCTCGTTGCCGACCAGCACGCGGTTGATGTTGCGATTGGTGCGCACGAGATGGACGAGGCTGCCGATCTCCTCCTCGTTGCGCTCGAAGCGGCCGTCGATCCAGGCGCCGGCGGTGACGCGCAGACCGTACTTGCGCGCGATCGGCGGCACGACCTCGAGGCCGTCGATGGCGGAGTAGGTGCGGATGGCGCCGACCCGGCCCTGGAGGAAGCGGATGTCCTGGTCCACCTCCTCGCGCGTCGGCTGGTCGCGGCGGGGATCCTGGTCCGCGCGGTAGGGGCTGTAGGCCATGCCGCGGATGATGCCCTGCCAATTGGCGGCGGGATCGGCCGGACGATTGAGCGCCCACCATCCCGCGATGTTGCAGCCCAGGACGAGCAGCAACACGACTAACGCAGATCGACGCATCCCTCAGTGCACCCCAGCCTGCCGCCGCGCATCTGCCCCTGTCCGGCACACGCTCGCCGCGGACGTCGCCCGCGTGATAACGCGCGACCCGTCCGTCTTGTTCCTTGGCTTCAGTCAGAAACAGGCGAGCGGTGGATCAGGGCGGCGCGGTCTGGCCTCCCGCCAATTCCTCTTCGCGGTCGTAGTTCCCGTTCGACGACGCGCGTCAGGTTTGCCCCCGCAAAGTCCGACAGCCATGGGCCGGCGGCTTATGTCTGACGCTCGGCGCCATTATCTAGTGTAGGCGCGGCCGCTTGTCGATGGGCGGCGTTGCATGACTGGATCACAAAGGTTTGCTGCGACCGCATGACACATCGTGCGAGCCGCGTCGTCCAAGCGGCGCGTCACGAGCGCGGTGGCGTTCGGGGCGGAGATTTGCGGTCGGCCGGCTACGGGCCGCCATCCGCGATCCATACTGCCGCTTCGTATCGCCAGCGGGCGCTGCCCCTAGCGGCGGTAGGATGCGCGGTCATGGTTGTGCCGGCGGTTCCGTGACAAGCCTGTGGCTGCGGCCGGCACCCGCCACCACGCTCGGGCCCGGGCGGGACGGGCCGCGGAACGCCGCCGATGGCCGGACCCGCGCCGGCGCGGCGGGCGCCGTCGCCGGAGAACGGCCGGCCACGCGCCGGACGTCCTATTCGACCGTCAGCTGGGCGGTGTGCGTATAGGTCTTGCCGGCGTCGTCCGTCCAGGCGAACTCGAGCTTGCCGCTCGCGGTCGCCTGGGTGAAGAACGACAGGTACGGGTTGGCCGAGATGGCCGGCGCCAGCTCGGCCGCGAACACTTCCTCGCCGTTGTAGCGGCAGACCACCTTGTTGATGATCATGCGCGGGATGGCCTTGCCGTCGCCGTCCTTGCGCTGGCCGGTTTCCATCGGGTGCGAGATCAGGGTCTTGATCTCGAACACCTCGCCCTTCTTGACCCTCTCGGGCACCTTGACGCGGGGTTCCGACATGTCCGTCTCCAAGCTTGTCCTGTGGTGGGCGATCAGCCGCCGCAGCCGCCGATCGTCACCTTGATTTCCTTCTTCGTCATCCACAGCGAGCGGTCGCTGAGCTCGGCCACCGCCACCACGTTCTGCGTCTTGGCGAGGCGCATGCGGGTCGACACCTCGGCCTTGCCCGAACGCGGCGTCAAGGTGAACACGGCGACCTCCGGATTGGGGTTGCCGTCGGCCAGCAGGGTGATGCGGCGGACGTAGCTGTCGGCGGTGACCGGCGTGTCGACCCGGACGATGACCGGGACGGTGGCGCCGTTCTCGGCGATCTCGGGCGCCTGGATCGCCACCTTGCCTTCCTTCGCCGGCGCGTCGCCCAGGGCCTTCTTGACCGCCGCGGCGAACTCGCCCGCCGCGCCTTGGGCGCGGGCGGAACCAGCGGGCAGCGCCACCACGGTGGCGACGGCCAGCGCACCCGCGCCTGCAAGCACCTGGCGCCGGCTGGCGTGCCGGCGTCCGTTCATCGTTCGCTCCGTCATGCTCTCGTCTCCTTGCGGGCGCCTCGCCCGGGCCCGGGTCTGTTCATTCCGTCAGGGTCGCCAGGTAGGCGACCACGTCCTCGACCTGCGCGGCCGTCAGGATCGGCTTGCCCACCAGGTCGCGGCGCACCCGGTACAGCCCGTCGACCCGGTAGTAGGCCGGCATCGCGGTCTGCGGGTCGACGAGCTTCGGGTTCACCACGCGCAGGCGCAGTTCGCCCGCGCTCAGCCGCGACGCCACGCCCCTCAGGTCCGGGCCGACGTCGCCCTGCAACTTCTCCTCCGGCATCGGCAGGGCATGGCAGGCGAGGCAATTCCCCAGCGTGCGGCTCGCGGCGACGCGGGCGCCCAGCGTCGGATCGCCCGGCTTGCCCGTCAGCGAGTCCGGGATGGCCTTGCCGCCGTCGACCCGGAACGCGACCAGCGGGTCGGCCAGCGCTGCGAGCGACGGCAACGCCAGAAAAATAATGCCCAACATGGGGCTACGCATCGTTCTTCCCATGCGTTCGGCGATCCGTCGTGCTGCGCACCCAAGGTCATGCGGGCCATACGCCCGCGTCTCCGCCTGCTCAACTGTAGAATAAGTATAGCAGAAATGTAAAAGCAATGGAAAGAACATATTGTATACGTGAATAAAGCTCCCCCGGCGGGACTCCATCTGGGCGCCGCCTCCCGCGAACGCCCTATATAGTGGGGCGCTGCTTCAGGAGGTTCTGCGATGCCCGGCAGGGGCGGAGGCAACGCACAATCCGATCCGCGCCGGGCCGACGGTCTTGCCGCCGACGCCTGAGGATTCCCGGATACAAGGCGCGCCGAGGCCGGCGAGGAGCACGATCCTGCGCGGCATTGGCTGGATGCTGGTCTGCACGCTGCTGTTCGTCGTCATGCACACCTGGATCCGGCAGCTGTCCGACGAGGTCCACCCGTTCGAAATTGCGTTCTTCCGTAATTTCCTCGGGCTGTTCCTTCTGGCCGGCTGGTTCTCGCGCATCGGCTGGGCGGCGCTCAAGACCGGCAACATCAAGCTGCACGTCGCGCGCGGCGCGGTGAACGTTGCGGCCATGCTCTGCTACTTCACGAGCCTGAGCATCGCGCCCTTCGCCACGGTGGCGGCGCTGGGATTCACCGCGCCGCTGTTCGCGGCGGTGGGTGCCGCGTTGTTCCTGGGCGAGCGCATGCGCATCCGGCGCTGGGCGGCGACGATCTGCGGCTTCGCCGGCGTGCTGGTGATCGTGCGTCCCGGCTTCACCCAGATCGGGCTGGGCGAGATCCTGGTCATCGTTTCGGCCATGTCCTGGTCGGTGGCGCTGCTGCTGATCAAGACGATGTCGCGCACCGACTCGAGCTGGACGATCACGGCCTACATGAACATCCTGCTGACGCCGCTGACCTTGCCCTTCGCGCTGGCGGTGTGGACCTGGCCGACCCTGACGCAGTTCCTCTGGCTGTGCGCCATCGCCGCGGTCGGCATGCTGGCGCAAACCGCGCTCAACCAGTCGCTGCGCCACGGGGAGCTCGCCGTGGTCATGCCGTTCGAGTTCCTGCGCCTCGTCTGGGCCTCGATCGTCGGCGCGTACGTGTTCGCCGAGCCGACCAGCATCTGGACCTGGATCGGCGGCGGCGTGATCGTCGCCAGCACATCCTATATCGCGTACCGCGAGAGCATCGTCCGAAAGAAGCCTGCGGCTTCCGCCTAAACGACGCCTTCCCGCGCCGTGCGCATGGCCTGGCGCAGCACCGCGGGATCGCCGACGTGGTTGGCGAGCAGCAGGATCAGCCGGGCGTTGACCAGCCGGCTTTGTTCCTCCGTCAGCCCGCGGTGCAGCGCGATCAGCTCGGCGTAGAACTCATCGGGAGCGGCGATGTTGAGCGTGTCCTTCAGCGAGGTCATGAGGCCTTTCCGAGCGCGCGTTCCAGGGCGGCGGCGAGGGCAGGGGCGTCGGGCCGGCGCCAGCGCGCGGCGACGTGCTGGTCCGGGCGCAGCAGATAGACGCTGCCCGGCCGCGCGTCGTAGCGCCGGAACGCCAGGCCCTCGACGTCGCGCAACGCGCCGCCGGCGCCGTTCGACGCGATCATGACCGCCGGCGCCTGCGGCACCGCGGCGA
>CAZLBB010000044.1:0-37243 GCA_964557415.1 uncultured Rhodospirillaceae bacterium | reverse complement strand
CGCCAACTACTTCATCAACGCCGGATATTCCACGTAATCGGGAACCGCTCTAGTACGTCGCGCGCCCGCCGGAGATGTCGAACACGCCGCCGGTGGTGAAGGAGCAGTCCTCGGACGAAAGCCACGCGACCAGGGCGGCGATCTCGCCGATCTCGACGAAGCGGCCCATCGGGATCTTCGACTTCATGTAGTCGATGAACTCGGGCGTCATCTGCTTGAAGATGTCGGTCTTGGCGGCGGCGGGGGTGACGCAGTTGACGATCACGCCCTTGCCCGCCAGCTCCTTGCCGAGCGACTTGGTGAGGCCGATCACGCCGGCCTTGGCGGCGCTGTAGGCCGGCGCGTTGGGATTGCCCTCCTTGCCCGCGACCGAGGCGATGTTGACCACGCGGCCGTAGCCGCGCTTGAGCATGCCCGGCACCACCGCGCGGCAGCACAGGAACACGCCCGTCAGGTCGACCTCGATCACGCGGCGCCAGTCGGCGACGGGATATTCCCAGGTCGTCTTGTTCGGCCCGGTGATGCCGGCGTTGTTGACCAGGATGTCGATCCTGCCCAGTGCCGTCTCGGTCGCCGCGGTCGCGGCGGCGACCTTCTCGTCGCTGGTGATGTCGACGACCTGGCCGTGGATCGCTCCCTTGCCGGCATGCGCCTTCTTGGCGGCGTCGATGGCCGCGGCGTCGACGTCCCACAGGCTGACGGACGCGCCGGACAGCAGCATGCGCTCGGCGATGGCGAGCCCGATCCCGCGCGCACCGCCGGTGATGACCGCGGCGCGGTCCTTCAGGTGATACTGGTTCATTGCGCGCCGCTCATGCTGATGCGCGTGCCGAAGCCGGGCTGGGTGAACAGCTCGAGCAGCACGGCGTTGGGCACGCGGCCGTCCATGATGACCGCGCCGTCGACGCCCTGCTCGACCGCCTCGATGCAGGTCTCGACCTTGGGGATCATGCCGCCGGAAATCGTGCCGTCGGCGATCAGCTCGCGCGTTCGCTTGACCGACAGCTCGGGGATGAAGGCCTTGGACTTGTCGAGGACGCCCATCACGTCGGTGAGCAGCAGCAGCCTCTTGGCGCGAAGCGCGCCGGCCACCGCCCCCGCCACCGTATCGGCGTTGATGTTGTAGGTCTCGCCCTTCTCGCCGACGCCGATCGGCGCGATCACCGGGATGATGTCGCTGCGCACGAGGTCGCTGATCACCTGCGCCTCGACGCGCTCGGGCTCGCCGACGAAGCCGAGGTCGAGCACCTTCTCGATGTTGGAATCCGGATCGCGCTTGGTGCGGCGCAGCCGGCGCGCGCGCACCAGGTTCGCGTCCTTGCCCGACAGACCGATCGCCTTGCCGCCGGCGCCGTTGATCGCCGACACGATCTGCTTGTTGATCGAGCCCGACAGCACCATCTCGACGATCTCGACCGTGGCCTGGTCGGTCACGCGCAGGCCGTCGACGAACTCGCTCTTGATCTTCAGGCGCTCGAGCATCTTGCCGATCTGCGGGCCGCCGCCGTGCACGACGACCGGGTTCATGCCGACCTGGCGCAGCAGCACGATGTCGCGCGCGAAGCTGTGCGCCAGGTGCTCTTCGCCCATGGCGTGGCCGCCGTACTTGACCACGAAGGTCTGGCCGGCATGCATGCGCATGAAGGGCAGCGCTTCTGCCAGCGTCGCGGTCTTCGCGCGCAGCTCGGCGCTCACCCGGGTCTGGATTACGGAGGTTTCGCTCTTGTTCATGGCGCGCGCGAGGTTATCCGAAAGGAGAATCGACCGCCAGCGCCGCCAGCTCGGCGCGCAAAGCCTCAATGCCCCTGCCGGCATGCGCGCTGGTCGGCATGATCACGGGGTGCGCGGCGGTGTGCCTGGCCAGCTCGCGTCCCAGCGCCGCGCGCTCGCGCGCGAGTTCCGCCGGCTTCACCTTGTCGATCTTGGTCAGCACGGCCTGGTAGTTCACCGCGGCCTCGTCGAGCGCCTTCATCGTATCGCGGTCATGCGCGTTGAGCCCATGCCGCGCGTCGATCAAGAGGCAGACGCGGCGCAGGGTCGGGCGCCCTTTGAGGAACTGGCGCACGGTCTGGCTCCACAGCGCCGCCTTGGCCTTGCCGGCCTGGGAGTAGCCATAGCCCGGCAGGTCGACCAGCACCAGCCGCCCGCCGAGGTCGAAGAAGTTGATCTGCTGCGTGCGGCCCGGCGTGTGCGACACGCGCGCCAGCGTCCGGCGACCGGTGAGCGCGTTGACCAGGCTCGACTTGCCGACATTGGAGCGGCCGGCGAACGCGACCTCGGGCAGGCCGGGCGGCGGCAGCGCATCGAGCGTCATCGCCCCCGCCGTGAAGCGGCACTCCTGCGCGAACAGCCGCCGGCCGAATTCGAGGCGGGCTGCTTGGTCGTCGGGTTTCGGGTCCGTGTCCACGGGTACTCCCCCTGCGGCAAGCTCGGGGCGAGGGTTCTCGAGTTACCTCATCCTCGGCTTGTCGAAGGATGCGAGGGCCGAAGGCTCACGCCTTCACGCCGGCCTGGCGCATGATCACCCATTGCTGCGCGATCGACAGCAGGTTGTTCCAGGCCCAGTAGATCACGAGCCCGGCCGGGAAGGCCGACAGCATGTAGGTGAATACGATCGGCAGCATCATGAACATCTTGGCCTGGATCGGATCGGGCGGCTGCGGATTCAGCTTCTGCTGCAGGTACATCGTCACGCCCATGATGAGCGGCCAGGCGCCGACCATCAGGAGCGCCGGCGGATGCCACGGAATCAGGCCGAACAGGTTGAAGATGGTGGTCGGATCCTGCGCCGAGAGGTCCCTGATCCAGCCGTAGAACGGCGCGTGGCGCATCTCGATGGTGACGAACAGCACCTTGTACAGCGCGAAGAACACCGGGATCTGGATGACGATCGGCAGGCAGCCGGAGACGGGGTTGACCTTCTCGCGCTTGTAGAGGTCCATCATCTCCTGGTTCAGGCGCTGGCGGTCCTCGCCGTAGAGCTCGCGCAGCCGCATCATCTCGGGCTGAAGCTTCTTCATCGCCGTCATGGACTTGTAGGACTTGTTGGCGAGCGGGAAGAAGATGAGCTTGACGATCACGGTCAGGAGCAGGATGGCAAGGCCGAAATTGCCGAGGATGCCGTAGAAGAAGTCGAGCACGAAGAAGATTGGCTTGGTCAGCCAGTAGAACCAGCCGAAATCGACCGCGCGGTCGAACAGCTTGATGCCCAGCTGCTGCTCGTAGACGTCGAGCAGCTTCACCTCCTTGGCGCCGGCGAACAGATGGCCGGTCGCCTCGGCCGACGCGCCGGGCGCCACTTGGCGCGACGAGCCCAGGTAGTCGACCTGGTACTTGTCGGTCTTGTCGCGCACGACGTGGCGGAAATAGGCCTCGACCTTGTCGGCCTGGTCGGGCACGAGCGCCGTCAGCCAGTACTTGTCGGTGATGCCGAGCCAGCCGCCGGTGGAGGGGAACTTCACCGCGCCGTTCTTCTCTTCCTGCATGTTGCTGTAGGTGTATTCCTGCAGCTTGGCGTCCAGCACGCCGAGTAGCCCCTCGTGCAGGATGAAGAAGCCGAGCACGGGCGGCGTGCCGGTTCGGCTGATGAGCGCGTAGGGATAAAGCGTGACCGCGGCGGAGCCCGAATTCTCCACGCGCTGCGTCACGGTCATCATGTAGTTGGCGTCGATCGCGTAGCGGCGGGTGAACTTGAGGCCGGCGCCATTGTCCCAGGCCAGGGTCACGGGCTGGCCCGGCGTCAGCGCCTCGCGGTCGGCACTCCATATCGTGCTCGAGTCCGGCAGCTTGGGCGCGCCGTTGCCCGGGGCCGCGGTCCAGCCGTACTCGGCATAGTAGGGCTGGCTGGTGCCGGGCGGCGACAGCAGGCGGATGCGCGGGCTGCCGGGCTCGACCGTCTCGCGGTAGTCCTTGAGCACCACGTCGTCGACCGCGCCGCCGGTCAGCGCGATCGATCCCGCCAGTCGCGGCGATTCGATGCGGACGCGCTTGCTCCCGGCGATCACCGCCGCGGCGGCGCGCGACGCCGGCTGCGCGGGCGGGGCGACGCCGGGAACGGCGGGCGCCCCCCCGGGTGCCGTCGGCGCCGGCGCCTGCACCTGCTGCTGATCCTGCTGCTGTTGCTGCTGGATGCGCGGCCGGTCGTAGAAGTAGTGGAAGCCCAGCACGATCGCGATCGACAGCGCGATCGCCAGGAACAGGTTCTTTTGGTCCATCAGCGGGCGCGCTCCACCTTGCTGGTCTCGCCGCAGCGGCAGGCGCGGCGCACGCCGAAGCGGAAGGGCGGGCGCTCGGGCACCGGGTCATAGCCCCACCCGCCCCAGGGATGGCAGCGCATAAGCCGCGCCGTGGCGAGCCAGGCGCCAGCCAGCGCGCCGTGACGCCCGATCGCCTCGCAGGCATATTCCGAGCAGCTCGGCGCGTAGCGGCAGTTCACGCCAAGGACGGGCGCCACCGTCCACTGATAGGCGCGGATCAGCCCGCGCAGCAGCAGGGCAACAGGATTCATCGTGTCGACGCTTCCTCGCCGCGCCAATGACCAAGCCGGCGCAGCGCCGTCTGCAGATCCTCGACCAGATAAGGCCATGGCCGCGTCACCGTCTCGCGCCGCGCCACGAGGACATAGTCGTGCCCCGCGGCACCGTGGCGGGCCAGGACTTGGCGCGCCACGGCCCTGAGACGCCGGCGCGCGCGATTGCGTACCACGGCCCCGCCGACCTTGCGGCTGGCGGTGAGGCCCAACCGGATGCCGGCATCGGTGCCATCGGCCTCGCCGACGCGGCGCCAAGCCTGCACCACCATGCCGGGCAAGGCCGCGCGCCGGCCACGCTCGGCCACGCGCAGGAACTCCGGCCGGCGCGTCAATCGCCCGACCGGCGCGGTCATCGTCGTCGCTGACGTCGGCTGGAGGGAGGTCAGGCCGACAGGCGCTTGCGGCCCCTGGACCGCCGCGCGGCCAGTACCTTGCGCCCGCCCTTGGTCGCCAGACGCGCCCGGAAACCGTGGCGGCGCTTGCGGACGAGCTTGCTGGGCTGGTAGGTGCGCTTCACGACCAGGCACTCCGATCGGGGACTACAGGAAAACCGGGCGCTTATACGGGGTGGTGCGGGCGAAGTCAATGAAAAGGCCGGGCGGCAAAAGCCCTTATACTGAAACGGGATAGGCCGGTGCGCGCAGCCCTGGCGGCGGCCCCGTCGGCCGGTTAGTGTCGCAGGAGCGTGATTGGCCGGCCCGGCGTTCAAACGGTTAGATCGCCGGGCGGAGAACAGCGGAGCTTTGAAGCCATGGGCCGCGCGGTCCGCAATGTTGCCGACGGCCGGACCGGGACGGCGATGGCCTGGCTCAAGCGCCTGTGGCCGGTGCTGCTGCTGGCTTGCGGTTTCGCGCTGTTCATGGCGCTTCGGCTCGACCACTACGTCAGCTTCGCCGCGCTCAAGGAGCATCGCGCCCTGCTGCTGGACCTGGTCGCGCGGCACCGCGCCGCGATGGCCGCCGGATTCGTCGCCGCCTATGCGCTATGCGTGACGTTCTCCCTGCCCGTGTCGCTGGTCATGACGATCACCGCGGGCTTCCTGTTCGGCCAGTTGCTGGGTTCCATCCTCGTGATCATCGGCGCCACGACCGGGGCGACCGGAGTCTTCCTGGCCACGCGGACGGCCATCGGCGACAGCCTGCGCCGGCGCGCCGGCCCGTGGCTGAAGATGATGGAAGCCGGGTTCAAGGAGAACGCGATCTCCTATCTGATGGTGCTGCGGCTGATCCCCATCTTCCCCTTCTTCGCCGTCAACCTAGTGCCGGCGATGCTCGGGATGTCGCTGCGCGACTTCGTGCTGGCCACCTTCATCGGCATCATCCCCGGTTCGTTCGTCTTCACCTCGGTGGGCGTGGGCCTGGGCAGCGTGTTCGACGCCGGCGAGGAGTTCCGCGCGTCCAGCGTGCTGACGCCCAAGGTGATGCTGGCGCTGGCGGGACTGGCCTGCCTGGCGCTGCTGCCGGTGGTGTATAAGAAGCTCAAGCGACGCTGAGCCCCGCCCGCCCTTCCCTTCCTGGCTTTCTTGGGAGTCTTCGATGCTGTCCGTCGACCTGTGCGTGATCGGCGCCGGTTCCGGCGGCTTGACCGTGGCCGCCGGCGCCTCGCAGATGGGGGCGAGGGTCGTGCTGATCGAGCGCGCGCTGATGGGCGGCGACTGCCTGAACTACGGCTGCGTGCCGTCGAAGGCGCTGCTGGCCGCGTCCAAGGCGGCGCAGGCGATGCGACGCGCCGATCGTCTCGGCGTCGAGCGGCACGAGCCGCGCATCGACTTCGCCAACGTGATGGCGCATGTGCAGGGCGTGGTCGACGCCATCGCGCCGCACGACAGCCAGGAGCGCTTCGAAGGCCTGGGCGTGCGCGTGATCCGCGCCGAAGCGCGCTTCACGGGGCCCGACCGGCTCGAGGCGGGCGGCGAGACGATCCGCGCCAAGCGTTTCGTCATCGCGACGGGATCGTCGCCGCTGGTGCCGCCAATTCCCGGTCTGGACACGGTGCCTTACCTGACCAACGAGACGTTGTTCGCGAACACGACCCGGCCGGCGCATCTGCTGGTCGTCGGCGGCGGGCCGATCGGGCTGGAGATGGCGCAGGCCCATCGCCGCCTCGGCGCCGCGGTCACGGTGATCGAGAAGGACACGCTGCTGCCAAAGGACGATCCCGAGCCGGTCGACGTGCTGCGCGCCCGCCTGCTGGCCGAAGGCGTGGCCCTGCTGGAGGGCGCCGAACTCGCGCGCGTCGAGCCGACGCCGAGCGGCCTAGCCGCGACCGTGCGGCGGCAGGACCGCGAGACCAAGCTCGCGGGCTCGCACCTGCTGATCGCCGTCGGGCGGCAGCCCAATACCAGGGGCCTCGGGTTGGAGACGGCGGGCGTCGTCGCCGGTCCCAGGGGCATCGAGACCGACACGCGGCTGCGCACCAGCAACCGGCGGATCTACGCCGTCGGTGACGTGAACGGGCGCTTCCCCTTCACCCACATGGCGTCCTATCATGCCGGAATCGTGCTGCGAAACGCGCTGTTCCGGCTACCGGCGAAGGTGGATGATCGCGCCGTGCCGTGGGTGACGTATACCGATCCCGAGTTGGCGCAGGTCGGCCTGACCGAAGCGACCGCGCGCCAGCGCCACGGCAGGATCGAGGTGCTGCGCTGGTCGTTCCATGAGGTCGACCGCGCGCAGGCGGAGCGCGAAACCGACGGATTCGCCAAGGCGATTGTCGACCGGCGCGGCCGCATCCTCGGCGCCTCGATCGTCGGCGCGCATGCGGGCGAGGCGCTGCAGCCCTGGTGCCTGGCGATCGCCAACGGTCTCGGCATCAAGGCGATGGCCGGGATGATCGCGCCCTATCCGACCTTTGGCGAGATCAACAAGCGCGTGGCGTCAAGCCACTACGCCCCGAAGCTGTTCAATGAACGCGTGCGCAGGATCGTTCAGCTGTTGATGAGGTTCGCTTGAAGCGCCCGCATCTCCATCTTCCGCACCTGGCGCTGCCGCCCTGGACGCGGGGCCTGTCGGCGCGCCTGCTGCTGCTGACGATCGCCTTCGTGATGCTGGCCGAGGTGCTGATCTACCTTCCGTCGATCGCGCGCTTCCGCCGCGACTACCTCGAGGTACGCCTGTCCAACGCGCACCTGGCGATCCTGGCGCTGGAAGCGACCAACGCCGCCGCGGTGGGGCCGCTCCTGACGCAGCGCCTGCTCGACCACGCCGAGGCGAGCGCGATTGCCATCCGCGCGCCGGGACAGGGCACGGTGATGCTGATGCAGGACCGCGTGCCGAACCCCGACGCGATCGTCGATCTCAGGGACGAGTCCTGGTACGGGCAGATCGGGGATTCGCTGCGCACGCTCGCCATCGACGAGGCGCGCACGCTGCGCGTGATCGGCGAATCGCCCAAGGCGCCGGGCGTCGTGGTGGAAGTGCTGATGCGCGAGGCGCCGCTCCGGCGGCATATGATCGGCTACTCGCAACGCATCCTGGCGCTCTCCATCGCCATCTCGCTGATCACGGCCGGGCTGGTGTTCGCGGCGCTGCAGATGATGATGGTGCGTCCGATGCGCCGGCTGACCGACAGCATGGTCGCCTTCCGCGCCGATCCCGAGAATCCAGTCACCGCGATCCAGCCGAGCAAACGCACCGACGAGATCGGCGTGGCCACGCGCAACCTGGCCGAGATGCAGTCCGGTCTCCTGAGCGCGCTGCGGCAGAAGACGCACCTGGCGGCGCTGGGCGAGGCCGTGGGCAAGATCAACCACGACCTGCGCAACATCCTGTCGACGGCGCGTCTGGTCTCGGACCGCCTGACCGCAAGCGCGGATCCCTACGTGCGCAAGACCGCGCCGGTGCTGCTCGACGCGATCGACAAGGCGGTAGAGCTGTGCTCGCGCACGCTCGAGTTCACGCGCGAGGAGCAGCCGGCGCTGCGGCGCGCGCGCTTCGGCCTGCGCGACCTGGTGGAAGAAGTGATCGCCGGCTTGGCGCCCGCCGCCGTGGGCATGCGCTGGGTCAACGACATCGATCCGTCGCTGCAGGTCGTGGCCGACCGCGACCAGCTCTATCGCGTGATCTCGAACCTGGCGCGCAACGCCATGGAAGCCGGCGCCGGGCGCATCGCCGTCGGCGGGGCGCGCGGCGAGGGCCGCATCGCCATCATCGTGGCCGACGACGGGCCCGGCATCGCGCCCGCGGCGCGCGAGCGGCTGTTCAAGGCGTTCGCCGCCTCGACCCGACGCGGCGGGTCGGGCCTCGGCCTTGCAATCGCGCGCGAGATCGCCCGCGCCCATGGCGGCGACGTCGTGCTGCAGGATACCGGTCCGGGCGGCACGCGCTTCCGCATCGACCTGCCGGAGACCGATGGCGACGTCGTTTCAACCGAGGCTGCGTCGCAGCCCTTGTCGCAACGCGCGGTTTCCTGATAGTCCTTCGACAGGCTCAGGACGAGGAGAAGAAGTGAGCCTCGTGCTGAACTTGTCGAAGCATGAGACCATAGGCTGGGGACCAAAATGGGCGGTAGCACCTGCAAGTGGATTGCCGGGGGGATCATCGGCCTGATCGGCATTCTTGGGCTGTTCGCGTCGGCGCATGCACATGACACCACTTTCTACATCCTGGGGCTGGCGGTGTTCGTGATCGCCGTGCTGGTGATCGGCGGCATGATCAAGCGTCACTTCGACCTGCAGGAAGGCGCCCACAGCCGCAGCTGAGCATCGCGCCAAGCACCGGGCGCGCCGCAGATGGCCTGGGACCCTGCGCAATACCTGAAGTTCGGTGGCGAGCGCCTGCGGCCGGCGCTCGACCTGCTCGCGCGCGTGGCGCTCGACGCGCCGGCGCGCGTGGTCGATCTCGGCTGCGGCACCGGGTCGCTGACCCGCATCCTGGCCGAACGCTTCCCGCGTGCCGCCGTGACCGGGCTGGACGGATCGCCCGAGATGCTGGCGGCTGCGCAGAAGAACGCCAAGCCGGGCGAGGCGATTCGTTGGCAGCGCGCGGACATCGCCCATTGGCGGGCCGAGCCGCCGGTCGACCTGATCTACAGCAATGCCGCGCTGCATTGGCTCAACGGCCACGACACGCTGTTCCCGCACTTGATGGGACAGCTGGGCAAAGGCGGCGTGCTGGCGGTGCAGATGCCGCGCCAGCACGACGCGCCGTCGCACCGGCTGATCGACGACGGCATGCGGCCCTATCCCTATCTGGCGGAGCGCATGAAGAAGAACCCGCGCCCGGCGCCGGTCGGCGATCCCGGGTTCTTCTACGACATGCTGCGGCCGCTCGCGGCGTCGCTCGACATCTGGGAGACCGAGTACCTGCACGTGCTGGAGGGCGCCGACCCGGTGCCGGAGTTCACGCGTTCGACCACGCTGAAGCCGGTGCTGGAGAACCTCGCGCCCGGCGACCGCGACACCTATCTGGCGGCATACCGCGCCGCCTGCCGCAAGGCCTACCCGGCGCGCCCGGACGGACGGACGCTGTTTCCGTTCCGGCGGATTTTCATCGTGGCCGCCAAACAGTCGGCCGCATAACGAAACTTGCCATGGCCGCGCTCGTCGCGGCCATGACGACGCAGGGGCAGGCCGCGCGGCCTAGTCCACGGCCAGAACGACCGCCTTCAGATATGCCGTCTCGGGCAGGTACGGGTGCACCGGGTGGTCCGGCCCGGCGCCCGATGTGCGCAGGATGCGGCCGCCGCGGCCGGCATCGGCGAGGCCGCGGCGGAGCTGCTCGGTAAAGGTCTCGAGCTCGACGTTGTGCGAGCACGAGGCCATGAACAGCACGCCGCCGGGCGCGGTCAGGCGCGCGGCAAGACGCGCCAGCTTGCGGTAGCCGCGCACGCCGGCCGCGAGGTCCTTCTTCGACTTCACGAAGGCCGGCGGATCGGCGATGACGACGTCGAAGCGTTCACCGGCGTCGCCCCGTTTCTCGGCCTCGGCGAAGATCTCCGCGCGCACGAAGCGGCATCTGGCGGCGACGCCGTTCTCGCGCGCGGCGCGCTCAGCCAGCGCCAGAGCCGGCTCGGAACGGTCGACCGCGACGACGTCGCCAGCGCCGGCCACCGCGGCCTGGACCGCGAAGCCGCCGGTGTGGCTGTAAAGATCGATGACGCGCCCGGCTTTGCGCGCCAGCGCCGCCATGAAGGCGCGGTTGCCGCGCTGGTCGTAGAACCAGCCGGTCTTCTGGCCGCCGAGGACGTCGGCGAAGAAGGCGACGCCGTTCTCGACCAGCTTCACCGGCCCCGCGACCTCGCCCTTGGCGACGCGCACCTCCTGGCCGAGCCCCTCGAGCGCGCGGATCGCGCCGTCGTTGCGCAGCACCACCGTCTTGGGCGCCAGCGTGCGCTCGAGCGCATCGAGCAGGACGGGCGTCAGGCGTTCCATGCCGGCAGTGTTGACCTGCATGGCCGAGAGATCGCCGAAGCGGTCGATCACGAGGCCCGGCATCAGGTCGGCCTCGGCATGGACGAGGCGGTAATACGGCTCGTCGAACAGGCGTTCGCGCAAGCCTAGCGCCTGCTTCAGCCGCCGCGCGAAGAAGCGCGCATCGATCGCGGCCTTGGCATCGCGGTCGATGAGGCGCGCGGCCACCAGCGTGCGCGGGTTGAACATGAACACGCCGACCGCGCGACCCTCGGCGTTCTCCACCACCACCAGGGTGCCGGGCTGGAGCGCCTTGGCGTGCTCGTCCATGACGATCTCGTTGGAATAGATCCAGGGATGGCCATGGCGGACGCGCTTGTCGCGCCCGGGCAGCAGGCGGATCGCCGGCCGCGTCGCCTGCTCGACCGAACGGGTCTCGGGCAGGAGGACTTCAGTCACCGCGCGCGATGCCCTCACGCCGCGGGTCGGCGCCGCCGACCAGGCCCGCGGGCGTCACGACGATGCCCTGGATGCCCGAGGTGAAGGCGAGGACCGCGACCTGGTGCCCCATGGCCTCGAGCGCGGGCTTGAGCGCCTCGGCCTCGGTGCCTCTCTCGAGCTCAGTCGCGCCGCCGCGGCTGCCGACATTGGGAAGCGCGATGACCTGCTGGATGTCCATGCCCCAGTCGAGCACGCCGACGATGGTCTTGACGACGTAGTTGATGATCGCGCTGCCGCCGGGCGAGCCGACCGTCATCACCAGCTTGCCGTCCTTGTCGAACACCAGGGTCGGCGCCATCGAGCTGCGCGGGCGCTTGCGCGGCTCGACGCGGTTCGCGACCGGCTTGCCCTCGTCGGTCGGCGAGAAGGAGAAGTCGGTCAGCTGGTTGTTGAGCAGGAAGCCGTGCACCATCAGGCGCGAGCCGAACTGGTCCTCGATCGTAGTGGTCATCGACACGGCGTTGCCGTCGGCGTCGATGACGGCGATGTGGCTGGTGGAAGGCAGTTCGAGCGAGTCGTCGCGACCCCAATGCTCGGGCCGGGCGCGCGTGTCCTTCTGCGGCGGCTCGCCGGGCCTGGCCTTACCCATCGCCTTGCCCGGCTGGATCTCCCGGGCGCGCGCCTTCAGGTAGTCCGCGTCGATCAACCCCTTCACCGGCACCTTCACGAAATCGGCGTCGGCCATGTAGAGCCCGCGATCAGCGTAGGCGAGCCGCATCGCCTCGGCCATCAGATGCACCGCTTCGGCCGACATCGGCTTCAGGGCCTTCAGGTCGAATGCCTGCAGCATGCCGAGGATCTGCAGCACCGTGAGGCCGCCAGAGCTCGGCGGGCCCATGCCGCAGACGACCCAGACGCGATACGGCCCACAGATAGGCTCGCGCTCCTCCGCCTTGTAGGACGACAGATCCTCGAGCGACAGGTCGCCCGGATTGGCCGGCGCGCCCGTGACGGTGGCGACGATGTCGCGCGCGATGTCGCCGCCATAGAATGCCTTGGCGCCGTCGCTCGCGACGAGGCGGAACGTGTCGGCGAGCGGCTTGTTGACGAGCGTGTGACCGGCCGGCCAGGGCGTGCCGTCGGGCCGGTAGAAATAGGCGTTTGCCGGCTCGACCTTGGGCAGCGACTTCTCGGAAGCAAGCAAGGCGGCGAGCCGCGGCGACACCGCGAAGCCCCTGTCCGCCAGGTCGATCGCCGGCTGGAACAGTTTCGCCCAGTCGAGCTTGCCGTAGAGTCCGTGCGCACGCTCGAGCATGCGCAAGAGGCCCGGCACACCGACCGAGCGCCCGCCCACGGCGGCCTCGATGAATTTCATCGGCTTGCCGTCCGCACCGAGAAACCGGTCGGGCGAGGCCGCCATCGGCGCCGTCTCGCGGCCGTCGAAGGCCGTGGTCGACTTGGTGGCGGCGTCGTAATGCAGCAGGAAGGCGCCGCCGCCGATGCCGGAGGATTGCGGCTCGACCAGGTTCAGCACCATCTGCGCGGCGATCGCCGCGTCGACCGCGCTGCCGCCGGCGCGCAGGACACCGAGCCCGGTTTCCACCGCCAATGGATTGGCCGCGGCCACCATGTAGCGGCCCGCCTTCGCCGCGGCGGCGGGCGCGGCGCGGCCGCTTGGCGCTTCCGGCGCCTGCAGCTGGGCAAGCGCGTCGCCGGGGATCACCGCTGCGCCGGTCAAGGGCGCAACAGCGATCAGCGCGAGAAGGCGCAGGCGAATCGTCGTCATGCCGCGATCCTAGCAGCCCCGCGATCCCGTGTCGCAGGGCGACAGCGCTTGTCCCGGCGCGTGGATTCGCCTACACGCCCTGTGCCAATCCTGCGGAGGTTCGAAAGATGGTCATGGCCATGACGGTCAGCGTGCTGCTGGTATCGCTGACCATTCTCGTGCACTACGAGGCGCTGCGCATGACCTCCAGCGTCCTGCCCAGGCTCACCGCGGTGCCGCCACGCCCGCGAATCATCTTCGTGATCTTCGCCGTCTTCGCCGCCCACACCGTCGAAGTCCATTTGTACACGATCGGTTATTGGCTCCTGATCGGGCTCGACCCGGCCGGAACAGGAGCGATGGTGACGCACGCGGACGGGCGCCCGAGCCAACAGTTCGAGGACCTGGTCTATTTCTCGATCACCACCTTCACGACCATCGGCTTCGGCGACATGGTCCCGAAAGGCGCCGTGCGCCTGGTTTCCGGGGTCGAAGGGCTGAACGGGCTGCTGCTGGTCGGCTGGTCGGCGTCGTTCACCTATCTTTGCATGGAGAAGCTGTGGCCCGTCCACGCGGAGCGCCGGCACGCCCGCGCGGCCCCGCATGCCGCCCGACACAAGGCAGGCTGACATGCGCGAGCGGATTCACCACCATCCGCGGCACGGCGACAAATACGGCGCGGTGTCCTTCGCCGACCCGGACGGGCTGAGACTGGAGTTCGTGTACGAGCCCTGAGCGGACCGCGCTGCCGACAGCCTATCCGACCGTCTTCGCCATCCGGTCGCCATCGCGGCGATGGCCGTCGGCGACGAACCAGGTGATGACCGCGCTGTCGATCGCCAGCAGCGCGTCGTCGCCGTCGCCATCGCCGATGGGCGTGTGGATCGCGACGCATCCATGCGCATGCGCAAGCGCGTCGATGGCCGCCAGCATGATTGCGACGAGCTCGGCGCGGGCGACTAGGTCGAAGGCGATGAAATGCTCGACCAGCAGGCGCCGCGGCGCGCCGGAATCGGCTTCGACGCGATAGCTGAACAGCCCGTGGATGTACCCGTCGCGGTTGCGGATGGCGCGCATGCCGCACGGCGCCGGCTCGGTTGCCTTGCCATTCGTCCCCTTGCGCCCCAAAGGCCTCGCGTCCGCGGTACGCACATAGGCGAGCGCACGCCTGCGCCAGTCCTGGAGCGTCATGCCGGGCGCGACCATGCGGACCAGCGGATAGGCCTGGGCGATCCGGTCTTCCGCCATCGGTTCGCTCGAGAATCGTTCCGACATAGCCCGCCCGCAGGTGCACCGGCTATCGCGTTGATCCAACGGTTACGTTTGCCGCGAATTGCGGCCGCGGGCGTTGATCTAAATCAATGTTGCGCAGTGTGCGGCGCGGCAAGGTGCGGCTCTCCAGATATCGCGCCCGCCCGCATTGCGCGCGCCCGAAACAAGGATTTCGCGACTATGGACGCAGCCTCCGACACGTTGGCGACGACCCGCGCCGCGCCAGACTACGATTTCGGCGTGGTGCGCCTGTTTTCCATCGCGGCGATGGCCTGGGGCATCGCGGCCTTCCTGGTGGGCGTCGTGATCGCCCTGCAGCTGGCCTTCCCGGTCCTCAACCTCGACCTGGAATGGACCACGTTCGGGCGGCTCCGGCCGCTGCACACGTCGGCGGCGGTCTTCGCCTTCGGCGGCAACACCCTGCTGGCCACGTCGCTCTACGTCGTCCAGCGCACCTGCCGCGCCAGCCTGTTCGGCGGTCCGGACCTCGCCCGCTTCCTGTTCTGGGGCTACCAGGCGGTCATCGTCATGGCCGGCGTCGGCTACCTGTTCGGCATCACCCAGAGCAAGGAATACGCCGAGCCGGAATGGTACGTCGACCTGTGGCTGACCATCGTCTGGGTGGTCTACCTGGTGATCTTCGTCGGCACGCTGGCAAAGCGCGAAGAGCCGCACATCTACGTCGCGAACTGGTTCTACCTCGCCTTCATCATCACCATCGCGATGCTGCACATCGTCAATAACCTGGCGATGCCGGTGTCGTTCCTTGGCGCCAAGTCCTATCCCGCCTTCGCCGGCGTGCGCGACGCGCTGGTGCAATGGTGGTACGGGCACAACGCGGTCGGCTTCTTCCTGACCGCGGGCTTCCTCGGCATCATGTACTACTTCGTGCCCAAGCAGGCGAACAGGCCGGTCTATTCCTACCGCCTGTCGATCGTGCATTTCTGGTCGCTGATCTTCCTCTACATCTGGGCCGGACCTCACCACCTGCACTACACCGCCCTGCCCGACTGGGCGCAGACGCTCGGCATGGTGTTCTCGGTGATGCTGTGGATGCCGTCCTGGGGCGGGATGATCAACGGCATCATGACGCTGTCGGGCGCCTGGGACAAGCTGCGCACCGACCCGGTGCTGCGCATGCTGGTCACTTCGGTCGCGTTCTACGGCATGAGCACGTTCGAGGGCCCGGTGATGTCGATCAAGGCCGTCAACGCGCTGTCGCACTACACCGACTGGACGATCGGCCACGTGCACTCGGGCGCGCTCGGCTGGGTCGCCTTCGTCAGCTTCGGCGCGCTGTACTTCCTGGTGCCGGCGCTGTGGAACCGGCAGCGCCTGTACTCGACCATGCTGGTCGAGGTGCATTTCTGGATCGCGACGATCGGCATCGTCCTCTACATCACGGCGATGTGGGTTTCGGGGATCATGCAGGGGCTGATGTGGCGCGCCTACGACAGCCTGGGCTTCCTGCAGTACTCGTTCGTGGAGACCGTGCTGGCGATGCACCCGTTCTACGTGATCCGCGCGATCGGCGGCCTGTTGTTCCTCACCGGTGCCCTGATCATGGCCTACAACCTCTGGCGCACTGCGCGCGGCGACGTTCGCGAGGCAGAGCGCAGCGGCCCGGCGGACGTTGCGCCGGCGCTGGCGGCGGCTCACTGAGGAGAAATCGGAGATGTGGCTCAAGCATTCGACCATCGAGACCCGCATTCCGCTGCTGATGGCGCTCACGCTCGTCACCGTCTCGATCGGCGGCCTGGTCGAGATCGTCCCGCTGTTCACGATCGAGACCACGATCGAGCGGGTGCAGGGCGTGCGGCCCTACACGCCCCTGGAGCTGGCGGGTCGCGCGATCTACATCCGCGAGGGCTGCTACACCTGCCATAGCCAGCAGATCCGCCCGTTCCGCGACGAGGTCGAGCGCTACGGCCACTACAGCCTGGCGGCCGAGAGCATGTACGACCATCCGTTCCAGTGGGGCTCGAAGCGTACCGGACCCGACCTCGCGCGCGTCGGCGGCAAGTATTCGAACGAATGGCACGCGGCGCACCTGATCAACCCGCGCTCGGTCGTGCCGGAGTCGATCATGCCTGGCTACGGCTTCATGCAGCGGGAGCTCGGTTACGCCGACATCGCCGAGCACCTCAAGGCCAACCGCGCCGTGGGCGTGCCCTACAACGAGGACATGGTGAAGAACGCGATCGCCGACCTCGAGGCGCAGGCCAATCCCGACGCGGATACGAAGGGCCTGGAGGCGCGCTATCCCAAGGCCCGCGTGGCCGATTTCGACGGCGACACGCGCAAGGTCAGCGAGCTGGACGCGCTGATCGCCTACCTGCAGGTGCTGGGCACGATGGTCGACTTCAAGACCGCGACGCCCGAGAACCTGCGGCAATAGCGAGAGGCGCCCCATGGAACTCGAACTGGAAGCCCTGCGCGCGCTGCTGAAGCCGGCATGGACCGTATGGATGGTGCTGCTGTTCGTCGGCATCGCGACCTATGCGTTCTGGCCGGGAAACCGGCAGCGCTTCGACGCGCTGGCCCGCATCCCTCTGGACGACGACAACGACGCGGCGCGCAGCGCGCGCCCGAAGGACTAGAGCCATGCCGACCAAGATCGAGAAGGACTCCGTCACCGGCACGCAGACCACCGGCCATGAATGGGACGGCGTCAAGGAGCTGAACACGCCGCTGCCGACATGGTGGGCCTACGTGTTCTACGCGACCATCATCTGGTCGGTCGGCTATGTGATCGTCTACCCGGCGATTCCGTGGTTCACCGGCCATACGACCGGCGTCTTCGGCTATACCGCCCGCGGCGACGTGGCCACGCAGATGGCGGCGGCGCGAGCAGCGCAGGGCGAATGGCGGGCGAAGATCGAGCAGGCCTCGCTTGAGGACATCGCCAAGGACCCCGACCTGCAGGCCTTCGCGCTGGCGGGCGGCAAGACGGCCTTCGCCGACAACTGCGCGCCGTGCCACGGCACGGGCGGCGCCGGCGCCAAGGGCTACCCGAACCTCAACGACGACGACTGGCTGTGGGGCGGCGGCCTGAAGGAGATCTACACGACCCTGCAGTACGGCGTGCGCGCCGACCACGCCCAGACCCGCCAGTCGGACATGCCGCGCTTCGGCGTCGAGGGGATGCTGAACCGCGAGCAGATCAATGACGTAGCGGAGTTCGTGCTGTCGTTGAGCGGCAAGTCGACCGACGCGGCGGCGGCGAAGCGCGGGCAGCCGCTCTACGCCGAGAACTGCGTCGCCTGCCACGGCGAGAAAGGCGAGGGTAACCGCGAGCTCGGCGCGCCCAAGCTCAACGACCAGATCTGGCTTTACGGCGGCGACAAGCCCGGCGTGGCGCAGTCGATCCACGCGGCGCGGCGCGGTGTCATGCCGGCCTGGTCCGGGCGCCTCGATGACGTTACGCTGAAGCAGTTGTCGATCTACGTCCACTCGCTCGGCGGCGGGCAGTAGAGCGGCTGGACCGCTTCTCATGGCCCCACCGGACGGACGCGGTCCCGATGGACTGAGCATGACGCTGACCGAAACACGACCACCCGAAGCGCCTCAGGACGAGGTGCCGCCGCTCTACGCCAACCGCGTGAAGGTGTACCCGAAGGCGGTCAACGGACCGTTCCGAACGCTCAAGTGGGCCGTGCTGATCCTGTGCCTGGCGGTCTACTACCTGGCGCCCTGGCTGCGCTGGGACCGCGGGCCGGGCCATCCCGACCAGGCGCTGCTGATCGATATGCCGGCACGCCGCGCCTATTTCTTCTGGATCGAGATCTGGCCGCAGGAGGTCTACTACCTGACTGGCCTCTTGATCCTCGGCGCGATCGGCCTGTTCCTGGTGACCAGCCTGCTCGGCCGCGTGTGGTGCGGCTATGCCTGCCCGCAGACGGTCTGGACCGATCTCTACATGTGGATCGAGCGCCTGATCGAGGGCGACCGCAATGCGCGCATCCGCCTGGACAAGGGTGGGTGGACCACCGGAAAGGTCGCGCGCAAGGCCTTGAAGCATGCGCTGTGGCTGCTGATAGCCGCGCTCACCGGCGGCGCGTGGGTCATGTACTTCAACGACGCGCCGACGCTGGCGCGCGACATGCTGAACCTCAACGTGTCCGGCGGCGTGCTGTTCTTCATAGCGCTGTTCACGACGACCACCTACCTGCTCGCCGGCTGGGCGCGCGAGCAGGTCTGCACCTATATGTGTCCGTGGCCGCGCTTCCAGGCGGCGATGTTCGACCGCGACACGCTGATCGTCACCTACGAGGCCTGGCGCGGCGAGCCGCGCGGCAGGCATCGCAAGGGCGAGGCCGCCAAGAGCCTGGGCGACTGCGTCGATTGCGGCCAGTGCTACCAGGTCTGCCCGACCGGGATCGACATCCGCGACGGGCAGCAGCTGGAGTGCATCGGCTGCGCCTTGTGCATCGACGCGTGCAACGCCGTCATGCGGAAAGTCGGTCTGCCGACCAACCTGATCGCCTATGACACGGTCGCCAACCAGCAGGCGCGCGCCCGGGGCGGCCAATCGCATTGGCGCCCGGTCCGGCCGCGCACCATGATCTACGCGGCGCTGCTTCTGGTCGTCGGCACGGCCATGCTGTTGGCGCTGGCCCTGCGCTCGACGCTCGACATCAACATCCTGCGCGACCGCAACCCGCTGTTCGTGACGTTGAGCGACGGGTCGCTCCGCAACGGCTATACGGTCAAGATCCTGAACAAGGCGCGTGAAGAGCGCAGTTTCCTCTTGACGGTCGACGGCATTGCGGCCGGCGAGATGCAGCTGGCCGGGCACGACAGCGCGGCGGGGCCGGTCAAGCTGACGGTCAAGCCCGACACGGTCGGCACGTTCCGCGTGTTCCTGCGTGCCCCGCGCGCAAGCCTGAAGACCGAGTCCCTGCCGATCACCTTCGCCCTCAAGGAAACCGCGACCGGCGAGACGGCGCGCCACAGCTCGGTCTTCGTCGGGCCCGAGCATTGAGAGAGCACCCATGAACGCCGTCGCCAAGCCCCGTCCGTCCGACCGCCTGATCCCCTGGCTGTTCGTGCTCGGCTTCCTCGTCGTGTTCGCCGTCAATGCGATCATGGTGACGATCGCGCTCGGCAGCTTTTCCGGCCTGGTGACCGACCGTGCCTACGACCGCGGCCGCGCCTACAACCGCACGCTGGAGGCACGCGCCGCGCAAGAGGCGCTCGGCTGGCAGGTGCGGCTGGGCGTGCTGCCGGCGGAACCCGGCCATGTGCGCCTGACGGTCGAGGCCGCGGACCGCAGCGGCGCGCCGCTGTCGGGGGCCGAGGTGACGGCGACGCTGGTCCGCCCGGTCGAGCAGGGGCATGACCGCCGGGCGAACCTGACGGAACGCGGCGCGGGGCGCTACGGCGCCACGCTGCCGGTCGACCTCGGCGGCCAGTGGGAAGCTCGCATCACCGTCGCGCGCGGCCAGGACCGCTATCAGGCAGCGCGGCGCGTGATCGTGCCGCAATAGCATGGCTTCCAACGCCGTCGCCAGGGCGGCGCCGGCCTGCGCGCATTGCGGCGCGCGGCTGGGCGCTTCCGAGACCGCGCGGTTCTGCTGCAACGGCTGCGCGCAGGCGCATGAGCTGATCGAGCGGCTCGGCCTCGACTCCTACTACGCCCGGCGCGTGCTCGATTCCGATGCGCGCGCGCCGAAACCCGAGCCGGTGCCCGCGGCTCCCGCGGCCGAGCCGCCCGCGACGGACGCCGACGGCGTCGCCACCGGCCACTACATGGTGGACGGGCTGCACTGCGCCGCCTGCGTGTGGCTGGTCGAGCAGTCGCTGCTGCGCCAGCCTGGCGTGATCTCCGCGCGCCTCAACATGACGACGCGCCGTCTGGCCCTGCGCTGGAAGCCCGCGGAGACCGCGGCCGATCCATCCGCCATCGTCGCCCGGCTCGGCTATCGCCTGGCGCCGTTCGACCCGGCGCGCCTGGCCGCGGGCGAGCGCAATGCGGAAGCGGAGCTGCTGCGCTGTCTCGCCGTCGCGGGCTTCGCCGCCGGCAACATCATGCTGCTGTCGGTCTCGGTCTGGTCGGGCGCGGTCGGCGAGATGGGCCCGGCGACGCGGGACCTGATGCATTGGATCTCGGCCCTGATCGCGCTGCCGGCGGTCGCCTATGCCGGCCGGCCGTTCTTCCGCTCCGCCGTCGCGGCGCTCGGCGCCGGGCGCACCAACATGGACGTGCCGATCTCGCTCGGCGTGCTGCTCGCGACGGCCATGAGCCTGTTCGAGACGGCGTCGAGCGGCGCGCACGCCTACTTCGATTCGGCCGTGACGCTGCTGTTCTTCCTCCTGATCGGACGCTACCTGGACCGGCGTGCGCGCGGCCGGGCGCGCGGCGCGGCGGAGCTGCTGGCGGCGCTCGACGCCGGCGGCGCCAGCGTGCTCGCCGGCGACGGCACGGCACGCCGGGTCGCGGCCGACAAGCTGCGCGTCGGCGATCTGGTCCTGGTCGCGGCCGGCGAGCGCATGCCGGCCGACGGCCGGATCGTCGTCGGCACGTCCGAGATCGACACGTCCGTCGTCACCGGCGAAACACGGCCGGCCGCGGTCGCAGCCGGCGATGCGGTGTTCGCCGGGACGGTCAACCTCGGCGCGCCGCTGCGCCTGCGAGTGAGCGCCTGCGGCCAGAGCACGCTCTTGTCGGAGATCGTGCGCCTGATGGAGGCGGCCGAGCAGGGCCGCGCGCGGCACGTCGTCCTGGCCGACCGTGTCGCGCGGCTCTACGCGCCGGTGGTTCACCTGCTGGCGGCGGCGACCTTTGCCGCCTGGATGCTGCTCGGCGCGGGCTGGCACACGGCGTTGCTCAACGCCGTGGCGGTGCTGATCATCACCTGTCCCTGCGCGCTCGCGCTCGCCGTGCCCGTCGTGCAAGTGGTTGCGACCGGGCGGCTGATGCGCCGGGGCATCCTGCTCAAGAGCGCCACCGCGTTGGAGCGCCTGGCCGAGGTCGACACGGTCGTTTTCGACAAGACCGGCACGCTGACCGTAGGCCGGCCCGTGCTGGTCGAGCCGCACGCGGTGGATACGGCGGCGCTGGTGCGCGCCGCTGCGATCGCCGCCAACAGCCGGCATCCGCTCGCGCGCGCCCTGACGGCGGCAGCCGAAGAGCGCCTCGGCCATGCCGTCGCCGCGACCGAGGGTGTCGTCGAAGCGCCGGGCCTGGGCTTGGCGCTAGGCGCGGAGCGGTTGGGCAGCCGGACCTTTTGCGACACCGAGGGGCGCGATGGTGCCGCCGGCCGCGACGGGCCGGAGCTCTGGTTCACGCGCCCCGGAATGCGTCCTGTTCGCTTCCTCTTCGCCGACCGGCTCAAGGCCGACGCGGCGGCCTGTGTCGCCTCCCTCGCCGCGCGCGGCGTCGCGGTCGAGCTCTTGTCCGGCGATCGCATGCCGGTGGTTGCCGGCGTGGCCGCCGAGGCCGGCATTGCCCGTTGGCGCGCGGCGCAGACGCCGGTCGACAAGGTGGCGCGACTGAGGCAGCTGGCCGGCGAGGCGCGGCGGACGCTGATGGTCGGCGACGGCATCAACGACGCGCCGGCGCTCGCCGCGGCGCTGGTATCCGCGTCGCCCGCCGCTGCCAGCGATATCGCGCGCGTGGCGGCGGACGCCGTGTTCCAGGGCGACCGGTTGAACCCGGTTGGCGAATTGCTGGACGTCGCGCGCGCGGCGCGGCGCGCGGTGCGCGAGAACCTGGCGCTGGCGATCGGCTACAATCTCGTCGCCGTACCGCTGGCGATGGCGGGGTTCCTGACGCCGCTGATCGCCGCCATCGCCATGTCCGGCTCTTCGCTGGCGGTCGTGGCCAATGCGCTGCGACTGAATCGCAGCCCCGGACGCGGCTGAGGGGATCGCCATGGACATATTGCTGGTCCTCGTGCCGGTCGCACTCAGCCTGGGCTTGCTTGGCCTGCTGGCCTTCCTCTGGTCGCTGCGCAGCGGGCAGTTCGACGATCTGGACGGTGCCGGCAGCCGAATCCTGTTCGACGACGACCTGGACCAGGCGCCCCGGCCCCGGCCGGGCGGCCCGTCGCCGGGCTAGGCGGCCCTTCGTGCCGTTCAACCCTGACTCGCGCGGCTGTCCGTTGCGGACGGCCCTGCCGGCGTCTAGGGTTGGCGCGATGCCAGCCCATGCGCGCCTGCGACGGCCGACCGAGGAGCCGGTCGCCATCGACTCCGTTCACTGCCAGCCCTGCGCCACCTGCGAGGTGCGGGACATGGCGGTCTGCTCGGTTTTGGCGCCGGACGAACTGGAGCGTCTGGCCGCGATCCTGGTCGATACGCATTTGGAGACGGGCAGCGCCATCTTCACCGAGGGCGACGAGGCGGTTTCGGTGTTCAACGTCACCGGCGGATCGGTCAAGCTGTACAAGCTGCTGTCGGACGGGCGCCGGCAGATCACCGGCTTCGTGTTCCCGGGCGACTTCCTGGGCCTCGCGGTGCGCGACCGCTACGGCTACACGGCCGAGGCGCTGGAGCCGTCGCGCCTGTGCCGTTTCCCGCGCGCCAAGCTCGAGCGCCTGATGCTGGAATTCCCGCACATGAAGGACCGCTTGTTCGCGATGGCCTCGAACGAGCTCCTGGCGGCGCAGGACCAGATGCTGCTGCTGGGCCGCAAGACGGCGCGCGAGAAGATCGCCTCCTTCCTGCTGCAGCTGCAGCGCGGCGCCAAGCGGCGCCACCAGCCGGAGAACCCCATCCGCCTGCCGATGGGTCGCAACGACATCGCGGATTTCCTCGGCCTCACCACCGAAACCGTCAGCCGCACCATCTCGGCGCTCAAGCGCGCGGGCGTGATCCGGCTGCGCGAAGGCGGCAATGTCGAGGTCCGCGACCAGGAGGGCCTGCAGATCATGGCCGAAGGCGACGCGCCCTCGTTCGAGCGGCCGTCACAATAGCCGCATCTGCCTGGATTCGCCGGTGCCGACGATGAGATGCGCCGGCGCCAAGCCGGCGTCGCCCCGCAGGCGCTCGGCCACCATCAGCCGGTGGCAGCCCCGCGGGTCGCGTTCCAGGCACATCAGGCAGAGCGGCCCATCCGTCGCCAACGCGACCACCTCGGCCAGCGCCCGGCGCGCCGCGGGCGTGTCGAGGTGCGCGAGGAACAGGCGCCGATAGGTCGCCATGTCGCCTGCCATGGCGGCCTCACGGCCCGGCGGCGGATTGCCCAGGTCCTTGAAGTGCCGGTAGGCGATGCCCGCGCGCTCGACGGCGCCGCGCAAGGCGCCCTGGCGGAATTCGGGCCGCCGCGAGAAGGGATGGAAGCGGATATCGGCCAGCGTGCGCACCCCGTTCGCCGCAAGGCAGGCCAGGAACGCGTCGATCCCGGCGCCCTCGTAGCCGATCGTGCAGACGCGCGAGACGCCAGGGTCGTGCGGCGTTGGCCGTGCGATGGTCGCGCTCCTACCGCGTACCGGCGCGGTTGCCGGCGATGGGCTGGGCGAATTGCGGCTCGAGGTCCCAGGGGAAGAAGATCCAGGTGTCCTGGCTGACCTCGGTGATGTAGGTGTCGACCAGTGGACGGCCGGCGGGCTTGGCGTAGATGGTCGCCACATGCGCCTTGGGCAGCATCTGGCGCACGGTCCGCATGGTATTGCCGGTGTCGACCAGGTCGTCGATGATCACCCAGCCTTCCCCGTCGCCGGCGACCGTGCCCTTCACGATCTGGGGTTCGCCCTGCCTCTGGTGATCGTAGCTGACGACGCAGATCGTGTCGATCACGCGCACTTCCAGCTCGCGCGCCACGACGCACGCCGGCACCATGCCGCCGCGCGTCACGGCGATGACGCCCTTCCACGGGCCCTTCTCGACCAGCCGCCAGGCCAGGGCCCGCGCATGCCGATGCAGCTCCTCCCAGGAAACCGGGAAGCTTTTCTGGAACCGCTGCCGATCTTCCACCGTCGTGCCCCCTCGCCAGTCTGCTGCGAGGGGCTGGGTTTAGCGCGCCGGCGCGCCCCGGGGCAACGGGTTAGACGTCGTCGCGGCGAAAGGCAAGAATGAAGCAGCCGTCGATGCGCCAGGCGCCGTCCGGCATCTGGCGCATGGGATAGATCGCCATCACCGGAACGCCGTCCGGCCCGATCACCACCACGCGCTGCGCCGGGCCGCCATTGAACTCGATGATGTCCTTGAACGTGACGGCCTGGGGTCGGTAGACCGGCTGATAGCCGCTGCGCACCATCTGCATGAACACGTCCGGCGTCTGGAACTGGCTCTGGATCGCGGGTGTGGCGAAGGAAAAGGCGGTTGCGCCGTCATCGCGCAAAAAGGCGTGGATCTGGCCTTCGATCGCCTGGCGGATCGCGCGCCGGTCGGGTTCCGGCAGCAGCAACTGCACGGCGGTTTCCTGGGCCGAAGGCGCACGGCCGGTAGTTGCCGCCACCAGCCCGATCGCAACGAGCAGCAGGAAAAGCAACGATCGCCGCATGCTGGCCCCCATGGTCGCTGGCACGCGCTCCGGCGCGCCGATTCATGAACACCGCCGCACCCCGCGCTATTTCGCCCGGTCTCCCTCCGCCCAGATATACGCGATACGGCCGCCCGCGGATGATACCAGAGCAGGAAGACGGGCTCGCGCAGGATTGTTGCCGATTTTCCCCGTGACCATGCAGGAACTTCCGTCAGATCAACGCCATGGCCGCCCCTGTCCGATAGCGGGGGGCTCTCCGTGGTAGAGAGCGCGCCAGGATGCTCCGAAAGACGAGCCAACGTTCCGGCGCCAATGCGCGCGTTTCCAGCCGGTCGGGCGCCCTGCCCGGTGGGTCGGCATGCACGAAGGCCGGCATTGCCGCCACCGACCGCGCCCTCGGGCGACTGCCCGCGCGGCTGAAGAAGGAAGGTATCCCCCTGGAACAGGCAACATTTCGCCTGGTCGAGAACCAAGCTTAGGCCGCTGCCCGGACGTGCGCCACGCCTCTAGCGAACGTAGAGATGGACCTCGTTGACTTGCGCCTGCGGGCTGTTGGTCGCCGACAGCGTCACGCGGTTCGGCGGCAGGCCCATGTTGGTCAATGAGCGCAGCACGTTCTCGGCGTTGCGTCGCGCGGCCGTGCCGGAGGTCTGTCCGCGCCCCGCCTTCGACGGCGATACCGCCACCAGATCGAACATCGCCTCGGGCCGGCGGTCCAGCGCCTGGCTGACCGCGGCATAGAGCTGCTGGTCGTATTCGACGGTGGGCTTGTCGAACTTGATCACCACCAGCGGGCGGCGTGTGCCCGCGGGCTGTGGCGCCGGCGGCGGCGAGCCCGCCGCCGCTGCCTGGGGCGGGCCGCCCATGTAGACGAACGGCCGGTTGTAGAGGCTGGGACCGTAGAGCTCGCCGTTCTTCACCGCGACGGCCAGGAGCTGCAGGTTGCGTCGCTCGCCGGCCAGGTAGTTGTTCTGCCGCGACAGGTCCTCGCTCAGCTCGTTGAGCAGGCGCTCGATCAGCACGACGGTGCGGTTGATCTCGTCCTCGAGGATGGCGAGCTGGCGATGGTCCTCGTCGACGGCGCCGGAGAGCGCGTAGGCGGCACGAGTCGAATCGAGCAGATACGTCGCCATCGAGGCATCGCCGCCGGTCGCGTTGGTCAGCTGGTTCAGGCGCGCGATGCTGCCGTCGAGCCTGTCGAGCTCGCCCTGCGCCTGGGTCCACTGCGCGGTGAGCTCGGGGTTGCCGGGCGTCGTGCCGACCTGCAGCCGTGCATTGATCGCCGCGACGATCTGGTGATAGGTGCGCGACTGCTGGATCATCGCGGCCCGGTTCTGCTGCAGGTCCGAGTTGTGGCTCGAAATCTGGCCCTGCAGCCGCACGAGCTCGCCGCGCAGCTGGGCGATCTTCTGGCTGACGAACGTGCCGGTCGGCGTGCCGGGCGTGTTGGCGGGCGCCGCCTGCGGCTGAGGTTGCGGCGCCGGGGCGGCCGTTTGCGCCACCATGGTTTGGGCCGGGGTGGGCGCGATCGGCCGGGCCGAGGCCAATTGCTGCTGATACGGTGCCGGGGCGGCGACGCCGCCTTGAGCCGCGGGGGTGACCTGGGGGACGTCCGGCTGCGGCGGATTCGGCGCCAGGTTGGACACAGGGCTCGGCTCGCTCCTTCCGCCGGGCGGGCCGGCCTTGAGCGAGGGCGACATGTCGCTGAGCGTGCAGCCGGCGATCAGCGCCATGCCGGCCAGCAACAGGAGACTCCGCAGCGGACTCATCCCCAAGCGCAACCCTTCGATCGCCTTCCCCTAGTGCGGACGGCACAACCGTCCGCCCAGCGACGGACTTGCGGCAAGACGATGCTTTACTTATCTGCCAAGGTATTCAGACGCATCGGACTTTACTGAAAGCCGACTCCGCCAACAAGCGCCATTTCCGCGATCTTCATGGTATTTCCGTGGTTTATGGCCTGCTTGCTATCGCGGGCGGTATTGAGTAGTGTCCGCGCTCCTGCGGGCGCCCGTAGCTCAACTGGATAGAGCATCAGACTACGGATCTGAGGGTTGGGAGTTCGAATCTTCCCGGGCGCGCCAGTTTTTCAAATGCTTAGCCAATCCTGACGCAACCCGGCGCGCCGCCGGGCCGACCGGCGCGGGCGCATGATCGCCGTCCGGCCGGCGTGCTGACGGCACGTGATTCGGGCCGCTGTGTCCGAACTGCAACTGATCCGAAGAATCCAATCGCGGCGCGGCCTCAGTCGCCGCAAAACCCTCGCCATGCGCGCCACAGGCGGCGCGGCAGCAGCCGCAGTCCGCCCAGCCAGCCGGTCGGTGGTACCAGGATCTCCGTTGCCCGGCGCACATCCAGCCGGTCCGCCAGGGTGGCTTCGAACGCCAGCAGCAGGTCGTAGGCGCAGTCGACCAGGCCGTAGAGCTCGAGCACGACGGCCGTCTTGAGCACCTCGTCGGCCGAGGGCGGCGCCGGCGGCTGCGCGAAGGAGTCCGGCGAATCCCGCTCCTGCACCAGGTCGCGGGCGAACAGGAAGTTGCACGTGGCCGGACGATGCGTGCCGCCGACCATCGCCACGCCGCTGCGCGCCGTCCTCACCCGCTCGGCGTAGCTCGCGCGCGGCACGCGGTTGAAGCGCAGGTCGAAGACCAGCAGGCTGCGGCGCAGGAGCGGCTCGTAGCTGGCCCAGAAATGCGTGTCCTTGAGGATCGGGCTGACGTTGAAGCTGGTTTCCATGTCCGCGCCGAGAATCGGGCTTTCCGCCAGGAACCGGCGCGCGCCTTTCAGCACCTCGGGCTCGAAGCCCTCGCAGTCGAGCTTGATGAAGTCCGCGCGCGGCACGGCGCCGTTGGCATAGAGCGTGTCGAGCCGGGCGATCGGCACGCGGCGAACGCCCTGGCTCCGCCACACCGTGTCGCTGACCTCGTAGCGCGACGGCGCCTGGGCATAGAACGAGGTCGCCGTCGTGTTGCCCTGCACGTAGAGCTCGCGCTCGCCGTCCTCGTCGCCCAGGGCCATGGCGAAGTAGCGATGGCCGGGCCGGTTGGCCGCTTCCAGCGGCGCGATCGCCTCGGCCAGCGGATCGAAGCCGTAGACCCGGAGCTGGTCGCCCAGCGCCGCCCAGCGCGTCGAGATGCCGTCCTGGACGCCGACATCGATCAGGACGAAGGGCTGCTCCAGGAACCGCTCCGCCGTCACCCAGCGGGTGAACGGCGCGTCCAGATTGCGGATCAGTTCCATGTCGGCTCCGGCGGGTGACGGGCGCCGGAATACACGGCTAGGCAGGGCCGAGCAACCGGCCCACGCCGGCGAGGCTCTTAGGGGGCGCGACACCATAGCGTTTCAGCAGCGGCGCGAGAATCTGCCGCACGACCTCGGCCCCGTCGCCGTCCATCGCCGCGCAGGGCTGCGTGTCCCAGCGCAGCGCGATCCGTGCGCCCAGATCGACCGCCTGCGGCGCGGCGACGGCCTCGTCGAGGAGCTGCAGCACGGGAAGGTACACGGCTGCCTGCAGCCGCTGCGCGATGACGGCATGCGCAGCCGGGTCCGCCGGGGCGTCGGCGGCGATGGTCCAGGCGCGGTCGGCCTGGCCGGTCTCGACGAGGGCGCGCGCGGCCTCGTAGAACGCGCCCAGCCTGGCGAGCGTGCGTTGCGCTTGCAGCGCGATGCGCGGCTTGGTGATGTTCATCACCGCAAACGGCCCGAGTGGCGCCGCAAAGACCTCGCGCGCGACGCGTTCGATGGCGCCGGTCGTGTATCCGTCGTCGAGCAGCCGCGCCGCTTCGTTGAGATAGGGGCAGAAGAAGCGGTTCACGACGAAACCATGCGCGTCGCGGCAGGCGAGCGGCTCCTTGCCGGTGGCGCGCGCGAAGGCGAGCGCTCGGTCGTAGCACCGCTGCGACGTGGCTTGGCCACGCACGACCTCGACCAGCCGGTTGACGGCCGCCGGGCTGAAATAGTGCAGGCCGAGGAAGCGTTCGGGCCCGGGCACGGAAGCGGCAAGCGCGTCGATGCGCAGCGAGCTGGTGTTGCTGGCGACCAGGTTGTCCTTCGGCAGCAGGGGCGCCAGCTGCCGGAACAGCGCCTGCTTGATCGCGAGGTCCTCGAATACCGCCTCGATCACCAGGTCGCAGCGCGCGACGCGATCGAGCGCGTCGCATGCGACCAGGCGCGCGCGCACCGCGGCGGCTTCGCTCTCCCCCATGCGGCCCTTGGCGACGCCGCGCGCGAGCGCCGCAGCGACGCCGTCGAAGGCCCGGGCGACCTGGCCGGGCGTGGTGTCGAACACCATTGCGGTCAGGCCGTGCTCGGCCAGGTTCTGAGCGATGCCGCCGCCCATCGTGCCGGCGCCGATGACGCCGACCGTCGCGATGTCCATCGAAGCGCTCCGGCAGGTTTGGTCGATCAGTATTTCTGGGGCTTGGCGTAGGCGTTGTCGTCCTTGGTGACCTCGAACACGACGTGGACGGGCGTCGCTTCGTGGATCGTGACCTTGAGGCCGGGAATCTGCAATTCCTTGTTCAGGACCGGGTAGAGCGAACGCGTGTGCGACTTGATGCGGTCGAGTTGCAGCGGATCGTACTGCACCAGGGACAGATCGAGATGCAGGCCGCTGCCGCAGTTGGCCGGGGCGGCCGCCTTGGTCTTCGCCGAGCCGGGGGCGCGCAGCGGCTTGCAGTCCTTGTAGGGCTGCTCGACGTTGCCGTGGTAGATCACGTCGTAGTTCACGTATCCGGCGCTGGTCTTGACCGACTCGCGCAGAACCGGCGACAGCTTCGCCTTCTCCGGCATCACGGTGAACTCGGCAAAGGTCACGAGCTTGCCGCCGCGCAGCACCGCCGGCGCCAGGAAGCCGTCTTCGTTGGCGAAGATGGCGTTGACGTCGGGGGCGGCGGGCGGCGGCGCGGGCAGCGCCATCAGGTTGGCGAGCCGGCCGTTCACCAGCATGCGGTCGGCGACGCGGAACTGCGTTCCCTCCGCGATGTCGATGCGCTGTCCGTCGCCGATGAAGCCGATCGGCATCTCCGCCCGATAGGCGCCGGCGTTCTCGTTGACCAGGGTGTAGAGCTTGTTGCGGATCATCACCTGACCGGGCTCGACCCGGAAGCGCTGGCCGACCTGGTAGTTGCGGTCGACGACGATCCGCTCCTGCTTGTCCTTCTTGAAGTTGTCCATGACCCGCTGGGTCTTGATGTCCGGCCCGCTGCCTAGGCATCCCGACAGCATCACCGTCGCCATGGCCATCGCGACCAACGGCCCGGCTCGCCACCCCAGCGGATGGAAGCGGCGCTTTTCCATCAGGCGATGCTAGCGCCGAACTGTGGAAAAATCACGGCGATGGCGGTTTGTCCAAGCCGCAACGTAGGTTTACGAGACGCGTTCGCACGCATCGCGATGGACAGCCGGACGTCAGGCCACGGCGGTGGTCGACGCGGGCCGTGATCATCCGCCCCGCACCAGGTTGCCGCCTAGCTCTTCTTCTCTTCTTTCTCGACCAGGTCGTCGAGGCGCGTGACGATCTTTTTCGCCGTCGATTCGCTGACCCGGAAGGTGAAATTGCGCAGGCGAGCGTTGAGATCGGCCACTTCCTTCTTCACTTCGTCGGAGGGCTCGGCCATGGTCGTCTTGTCGCCTTCGGTCTTGCGCCAGGGCTCGGCCGTGGCCTCGATCCGCACCCATTTCTCGCCGTTGCGATCGGCGACGGTCAGCCGCACCATCAGGCCGTCGAACGTGCGGAACTCCGCCTGCTCGGCGCCGGTCGCGGGGAACGGGATCGCGGTCGCGCCCTGGACGTCGTCGATCAGCAACACGTCGAGCGTGCCGGCGAGGTCGTTCACGTTCGACTGGCTCTTGATCTTGTGGCCCTCGGGCAGGCTCGCGATCTTGAAATCCTTGTCGTCGGCCTTGTCGCGCGAGACGACTAGGCGCGACCGGTCGGGCGCAATGGTTGCCACCTCGCGCACGCGGTCGGCCTTGATGCTGACGATGCTGCGCTCGATCCAGTCCGAGACGTCGAGCCGGATGCGCGGATCGCCCTCGGCGAGCCAGGCGCGCTGCTCGCCCGGGCGGCGGACATAGATGCCGGGGCGCGGGTTCTCCAGCGAATCCGGGCGCGACTTGCCCAGGACGATCTTGCCGATCTCGGCGCCCTCCTTGTTCTTGAGGGTCACCAGCATCGACTTGGCATCCTTGCCCGCCGGGTCCTCGACCTCGAGGCGCGGCAGCAGTTCCGTCTTGGCGGTCTTCGGCTCCATGAGCCGCAGACCGGCCAGCGCGCTGACGGCCTTCTGCGCCTGCTCGGCGCGCACCGGGTAGTCGCCGCGCGCGGCCAGCACCCATTGCTCGCCCTTGCGTTGCAGCGTGAAGCCGGCATCGCCGCGCGCCACGACCATCTGCCCGACCTCGTCGGCCTTGCCGGCGACGGCGGGGAAGACCGCCTCGCCGCCGGTGGCCGCCGGCCGCGCCGGTGCGTGCTCGCGCAGCGCGACGGCGGCGGCCCCGGTCGCCACGACGGTGGCGGCAGCGAGCGCAAGCAGAACCGGTGTGCGCATTCAGCCCTCCGCCCCCTCAGGCCCGCGCCACGCGGCGGCGACGGTGCGCCAGGCGCACCCCGCCGACGATCAGGGCGAGCACCGCGACCAGGATCGGCACCAGGCCGATATTGACGAAGCGCAGCGCCGTCTCCAGCCGCTCGACGTCGCGGCGCAGGCCGTGCTGCACGTCGCGCAGCTGGCGGCGGATGTCCAGCATCTCGGCGCGAAACTTCTCGATTGTCTGCTGCTGCTGCGGCGTCAGCGTGGGCTGGCCGCCGGTCTTGTCGCCGGTTTCGACGTCGCGCAGGTTCTTCTGCACCTCGGTCAGCTTGTCGCGCAATTCGCGCTCGGTGCCGCGCAGTCGCGCCTCCGCGTCCTGCTCCAGCGCGCGCACCACCGTAAAGGGCCGCGCCGAGGTGCCGCGCCCGCGCAGGCCGATCAGGTCGCCGCCGCCGGCGAGGAAATCGAGCGCGTTGGCGACGAAATCGGCATTGTTCGCGGTCGGCACGGCGATGCGCTGGCCGAAGAAATCCTGCACCTGCACCCAGAAGCGGTCGTCAAGCAGGTCGGTATCGGCGACCACGATCACGTTGATCGGCTTCTGCCCCTTGGCCACGTGCGCCGGCAGCGGCTTGACATCCTTGGGTTCCGGTGGCTTCGCCTCGCCCTCCTTCGGCTCCGGCGGCTTGGGCGGACCGTCGGGGAAGGCCGAACTCGCCTCGCCGCTGACGCGCGCGGCCAGCACCATGCCCGCCATGGTCGGCTTGAAGCTGCGGACGATCGAAAGGATGTCGGGCTGGCCGCCGGGACCGGTGCCGAGCTGCGCCACCTCGATCGGCGCCGACTGCGCCGAGGTGGTGATGAGGGGCTCGAACGTGGTGGTGGCGCCGTCGCGCTTCTGCAGGATGCCGGCCGAGGCCATGTTGACCTGGCCGATATTGCTCATGATCGGGTCGTCGCGATTGATGTTGGCGGCGCGCATCAGCAGCCAGGCCGGGTATTCGGCCGGGATCACGCGCGATGCCGTGCCGGCATTGACACGGCGCGCATTGGCGCGGTCGCCCGCGACCTTGTCCTTGGTCATCTCGACGCCCCAGGCCTGGAACAGCTTGGGCAGGTCCGAGGAAGAGGCCGTTCCCGGCCGCCCCATCATGTTGGGCCGGCCGATCTCGGATTCCGCGTAGGGATCGACCAGCACGAGCGCGCGACCGCCCTTCAGGACGAACTGGTCGACGGCGTACTGCGTCTTGTCGCTGAGCGACTTCGGATGCGCCAGCATCAGCACGTCGACGTCCTCGGGGATGCGGTCGAGGTCGCCGCCCAGCGTCTTGATGTCGAAGGCGCCGCGCAGCTGCTCCATCACCATCCAGGGCTGCGTCGGCATGCCGCGCATCATCATCATCATGTCGCCTTCGATCGGCAGATCGGTGATGAGCCCGATCACCTTGCGCTTCGGATTGGCGAGGGTCTGCACCATGCGCGCGAGGTCGTATTCGAGGAACCGTTCGCGCTCGGGCTGCAAGAAGGCGATCGTCTCCTTGTCGTCGGTCGAGTTGGTGCCGGAGACGCCGAAATAGACCGGGTCGCCGCCCTGGTCGATCGGCACGCCCTGCAGGCCCAGCGCCACGGCGCGGTCCTCGACGTCGGAAAAGGGTTGCGGGTCGAAACGCTCGACAATCAGCCGCCCGCGCGCGTTGGCCGCGAACTCGGCCAGCATGTCCTCCACGCGCTTGCCGTAGCTGGCGTAGGCGGGGATCTCGCGGCCGAGCCTGTCGGAGAAGAAGTAGCGCAGCGTCACCGGCTCGTCGATGCGGCCGAGGATCGCGCGCGTGCCCGGCGAGAGGGTGAACAGCTTGTCGCGCGTCAGGTCGATGCGCGCGCCGGTGAGCAACGCCTGCGCCAGGAGGTTGACCGCGACGAACAGGATCGCGGCGAGTCCGAGGGCGATGACGGAGTTGCGCCGCCGGGTCAGGGCCGTGGTGTTGAGGGCAGCCGCCATGTCAGCTCCCCTTCTTCCATTCGACGATGACGACATTGGCGTAGAGGAACAGCGCGATCAGCGAGCCGAAGAACACGATGTCCTTGGCGTCGATCACGCCGCGCGTGATGGCGATGTAATGGCCGAGGAAGCTGAAGGACGCGACGGTGTCGACCACCAGCTTCGGCGCCCAGCCCGAGAAGAAGTTCAGCACGATCGGCGTGCCGCTGACAGTGAAGAGGAAGCACGCGGCGCAGGCCACGACGAAGGCGATCACCTGGTTGCGCGTCAGCGCCGAGATGCAGGCGCCGATCGCCAGGTACGCGCCCGCCAGCACGAAGCTGCCGAGATAGGCGGCGACGATCACGCCGTTGTCGGGCGAGCCCAGGTAGTTGACCGTGAGCCAGATCGGGAAGGTCAGGAGGAGCGCCACGCCGGCAAAGGTCCAGGCTGCCAGGAACTTGCCGATGACCGCGCCGGTGAGCGACACCGGCAGGGTCAGGAGCAGCTCGATCGTGCCGGTCTTGCGCTCCTCGGCCCACAGCCGCATGGCGATCGCCGGCACCAGGAACAGGTAGAGCCAGGGATGGAACGAGAAGAACGGCTCGAGGTCCGCCTGGCCGCGCGCGAAGAAGTTGCCGAGGAAGAAGGTCATGGCGCCGCTCAGCGCCAGGAAGATGACGATGAAGACGTAGGCGAGCGGCGTGGCGAAATACGCGGTGAACTCGCGCTTGAAGACCGCGACCGTCTCACGCATGGGCGGTCTCCGGCGCGGCGTGCGTGGTGATGGCGCGGAAGACCTCGTCCAGCCGCCCGCGCTCGACATGGAACTCGGCGACCTGCCATCCCTTCTGGGCGACGAGCCCGCGCAGGCCTGCCGCGATGTCCTGGCCGTCCGACGGGATTACGGTCAGGCGTACATGCGGACCGGCAGTTTCGCCGAGCTCGACCGCAGCCACGCCGTTCGCGGCCTTGAGCGCCTCGGCCGCCCCCGGCGCCTGTGCGGCGGGCAATGCGATCGTGACGGCGTTGTGGTGGCGCGAGCGCGCCTCGAAATCGGCGGGCGTTCCGTCGGCCACGAGCCGGCCGCCGGCGATGATCACCGCCCGCGTGCAGACCGCATCGACCTCTTCGAGGATATGGGTCGAGATCACGATCGCCTTTTCCGGCGCCATGGCGCGGATCAGGCCGCGCACCTCGTGCTTCTGGTTCGGATCCAGGCCGTCGGTCGGCTCGTCCAGGATCAGCACCTCGGGATCGTGCAGCAAGGCCTGCGCCAGGCCGACGCGCCGCTTGAAGCCCTTGGACAGCGTGTCGATCGGCTGCGCCATGACGTTCTTGATCTGCGTCAGCTCCACGGCGCGGCCGATGCGCCGGGCGCGCTCCGCGCCGGAAAAGCCGCGCAGCTCGGCGCAGAAGCGCAGGAAACCCTCGGCGGTCATGTCGGGATAGGCCGGCGCGCCCTCGGGCAGGTAGCCGAGGTGACGCTTGACCTCGATCGGCTGGTCGACGACGTCGAAGCCGCAGACGCGCGCCGTGCCGCTGGTCGGCGACAGGTAGCCGGCGACCATCTTCATGGTCGTCGACTTGCCGGCCCCGTTCGGACCGAGGAAGCCGAGCACCTCGCCGCGCGCGACCTTGAGGGAAATGCCGTCGACGGCGACGATGGCGCCGAACCGCTTGCCGAGGTTGTCGATCTCTATCATCGGCTGCCGAAACCCGTTCCTCGATCGTTCTCTTTGGCTGGCGGCCCGGCCAGTCGGCGGGCCGCCCGCGGATGCCTTAAAGGCGACGGTGATTTAGTCGACCATGCGGGAATTGCAAGTGTATTTCCTGTAATCCGCGGACGGCAGCGCGACCGTCAGCGCCAGTCGCCGACCAGCGCGAAGGCCGCCCAGTAGAGCGGCCGGTCGCGGCCGCTACGGATGACGTCGAGCTGCGCCTGGCGCAGCGCCTCGACCATCGGCGCGCCGGCGAGGCGACGATAGAAGCCGGCCATCAACGCGGCGGTGGCCTCGTCCTCGACGGCCCAGAGGCTGAGCAGCAGACCGCGCGCGCCGGCGGCGAGCAAGGTGCGCTGGAAGCCCCAGACCTCGTTGCCGCGGGCGACCGTGCCGAGGCCGGTCTGGCAGGCGCTCAAGGCGATCAGCCGGGCGGCGCGCAGATCGACCCCGTAGAATTCGCGGGCGACCATCGCTCCGGCGGGCTTCGGTCGTCCGGCGAGATAGAGCGGCGAGGCGAGCGGATCGAGCGGATCGATGGTCGAATGCGCGGCGATGTGCACGATGCGCCGGCCCGGGGCGTCCGCCAGCAGCCGCTCGCGCGTCGCCGCCGCGCGCACATGGACGGATGCATCCTGCAGCAGGGCGCCAACCGCCTTGGCCTCGCGCTCGGCCGCCGGCAGCGCATCGGCGGGATCGCCGAGGTCGGGATTGCCGAGCACCAGCGCGCCCGAAGCCGCCGTGCCGGGCGCCTTGAGCAGAGCATCGAGCGCGTTGAGCGACGGAAGCGTCGCGACCGCGTGACGCTCGATCAGCCAAGACGGTCCATCCTTGAGCGCGGCGAACGGCAGCATGTGCAGCGACTCGTCCGGCACCACCAGCAGCGCTTCGTCGCCACCGACGCCGAGGGGCGCTATCAGCGCGCGGTAGAGTGCCGCGGCGCGGCTGTGCGTATCGGCCGCTTCCGCGACGATGCCGGCGACGAAATCGCGCACGGCGGCGCCTAGCGCCGCGCGGCCCATCGGCAGTGCGACCTGGCGCAGCTCGCCCGGCCGCAGCACCCAGGCGAAGCTGCGCCGCTCGAGCACGCGATAGACGACGATCGCCGCGCCGGCGGGAACGCCGCGGCGCAGCTCGGCCAGCGGCCGCGTCGGAGCCAATCGGTCGACGAAGGTCAGTATGCCGCCCGGCCCTCGGGCCTCGGCCTCGACGCGGCCGATCAGGAGATCGAGCAGCGCGCGCGCCCGGCCACGCTCGGCAAACTCGAGTGCCGCCTCGGTGCTTCCGGCATCGGCGGCCGTCGCGATCGCGTCGTCGAAGATGTCCTGCGCCGTGCCGAAGAAGCCGCTCTTGAACTCCTCGCTGCGGAAGCGCTGGCGCACGGCCTCGGCCGACGCGACCGCCTCGGCGAACGCCGCCAGCGCCGCGTCGGTCGCCCCGGCCGCGCGGCTGGCGCGCCCGAGCCCGTGGAGCGCCCACATGCGCGCATAGGCATCGCCGCCGGCCCGGCCGGCCGCCGCGCGAAACAGCGCCGCCGCACGCGGCACGTCGTTCGCCGCGAGCGCCGCCTCGCCTTCGGCGCGATCCAGCGCCGGCTTCAGCGCATCGGGCGCGTCGCGCCGCGCCCCGGCCAGTAACGCGGCCGCGCGCGCGACCTGACCTTGCGCCAGCTCGGCATGCGCCAGGGCGACGCCGAGCCACGGCCGCAGCGCGGTGTCGCCGGCCTTGGCGAGCGCCTGTCCATAGAGCCGCGCGGCATCGCGCGCGCGGCCGCGGCGCAACGCGACGTCGCCCTGGATCTTCATCACCGGCGCGGCGATCGTCGCCGCCGCGCGCGCATCCTTGAGCCCCTGGGCATGGCGCAGCGACTCGGCGGCCCAATGCGAGGCCTGCCCGAGCGCGCCGGCCAGGCTGTAGGCGTAGGCGAGATTGCGCGCGGCATAGGCGAGCAGCCGGCGATCGCCGGCGGCCTGGCCGAGAAACAGGGCCATGGCGGCGGACTGGATCGCCGCGCGGTACTCGCCGCGGTCCGCGAGATCGGCCGAGGCGTCGCAATAGGCCTCGGCCGAGCGCGGAGCGTCTTGCGCCCGCAGCAGGGCACGGGCTTCGGCGGTCAGGCGGATGGCCGCTTCGGCTTCGCCGATCGCGCGGGCGGCGACCGGGCTTGCGGCCGCCGGCGGACGCGCCGCCGGCCGGCGCGCCGCCGGCGTGTCGGCGGCGCAGC